>JBBQYL010000142.1:0-13447 GCA_038208735.1 Burkholderiales bacterium | reverse complement strand
AAAGAGGATCTTCTTGGTCTGCGTCGCATCGATGCTGCCGAGGCCGCCTGCAATCATGATCGGCTTGTGATAGCCGCGCTGCACCGTGTCGCTGTCGCTTTCGATGGCCTGCTCGTATTCGCGGAAGTAGCCGAGCAGATTGGGCCGGCCGAACTCGTTGTTGAACGCGGCGCCGCCCAGCGGGCCGTCGATCATGATCTGCAGGGCGCTGGCGATGTGCTCGGGCTTGCCCACGGACGTGCGCTCCCACGGCTCGCTGGTGCCCGGCAGGTGCAGGTTACCCACCGAGAAGCCGGCCAGGCCCGCCTTGGGCTTGGAGCCGCGGCCGGTGGCGCCCTCGTCGCGGATCTCGCCGCCGGAGCCGGTGCACGCGCCCGGGAACGGCGAGATGGCCGTGGGATGGTTGTGCGTCTCCACCTTCATCAGCACGTGCGAGGTCTCGGCGCGGCCGGCGTAGTGGGCGGGGCCGCCCTGCGCGGACATGGGCCCGGCCACCCAGCGCTCGATCGCGTGGCCTTCCATCACCGCGGCGTTGTCCGAGTACGCGACGATGCTGTGCTGCGAGTTGAGCTTCTCGGTGTTGCGGATCATGCCGAACATCGAGAGGTCTTGCGCCTGCCCGTCGATGAGGAAATCGGCGTTGAAGATCTTGTGGCGGCAGTGCTCGCTGTTGGCCTGCGCGAACATCATCAGCTCGACGTCGGTCGGGTTGCGCTCCAGTCCCTTGAAGGCGTCGACAAGGTAGTCGATCTCGTCATCGGACAACGCCAGGCCGAACTCGCCGTTGGCGAGCACGAGCGCGTCACGGCCCTGCCCCAGCAGGTCGACGTGCACCAGCGGCTCGGCCGGCTGCTTGTCGAACAGGTGCACGGCGGCTTCGCGCTCGAACGCGACGCTTTCGGTCATGCGGTCGTGCAGCAGCATGGCCGCGGCCTGCAGTTCGTCCTCGGACAGCGTCTTGATGCCGCCCAGCAGGCCCGTCTTGACGCTCAGCCGGAACTCGGTGACGCGCTCCACGCGGTGCAGCGCCAGGCCGCAGTTGTGGGCGATGTCGGTGGCCTTGCTGGCCCACGGCGACACGGTGCCCAGGCGCGGCATCACCACCACCAGCGCGGTGTCGGCGGCGTCGGCGGTGGCGCCTTCGTACCCATCGCCGTAGCGCAGCAGGCTGGCCAGCTTGCGGGTCGCATCGGGCTGGACTTCGGTATCCGTCCAGACCCAGTGCACGTGGCGCGCGGCAACCCCCGTGATGCGCGGCGAAACGGACTGCAGCTTCGGCAACAGCGCCTGGGCGCGGAAAGCAGACAGGGCGTTCCCGCCCTCGAAGTGAAGCAGGTGCTTTTGCGTGGGGGACATGCGGTGTGGGCTCGTCTCTGGGGGTGTCAGGGGCGGCTTGGCTCGTCCTCGAGGATCGAACTAAGCAGAATCCCTGATTTTAGGGCCTTCGCGGGTTGCGGGGATCGAGTGGCTCCGGGCTTGGCTTCGAGTGGCCACCCCGTTCTCCAGCCCCAGAACCCCCCCACACCCCGCCAAACTGGGATAATTCACGAACCATGACGATCACCCTCAAGTCCGCCTCCGACATCGAAGGCATGCGCATCGCCGGCCGCCTGGGTTCGGAGGTGCTGGACATGCTCACGCCGCACGTCAAGCCCGGCGCCACCACCGAGCAGCTCGACAAGCTGGCCCACGACTACATCTTCGACGTGCAGCACGGCGTTCCCGCCCCGCTCAACTACGCGCCGCCGGGCTACACGCCGTATCCGAAGTCGATCTGCACGTCGATCAACCACCAGGTCTGCCACGGCATCCCCAACGACCGCCCGTTGAAGGACGGCGACATCGTCAACATCGACGTCACGGTCATCAAGGAAGGCTGGCACGGCGACACCAGCCGCATGTTCGTGGTCGGCAAGGGCTCCATCGCCGCCAACCGCCTGTGCCAGATCACCTACGAGGCCATGTGGAAGGGCATCGAGAAGGTGAAGCCGGGCGTGCGCCTGGGCGACATCGGCCACGCCATCCAGGTGTTCGCCGAGAACTCGGGCTTCTCGGTGGTGCGCGAGTTCTGCGGCCACGGCATCGGCCAGAAGTTCCACGAAGAGCCGCAGGTGCTGCACTACGGCCGCCCCGGCACGCTCGAGGAGCTGGTGCCGGGCATGATCTTCACGATCGAGCCGATGATCAACGCCGGCAAGCGCGACATCAAGGAATTCGGCGACGGCTGGACCATCGTCACCAAGGATCGCTCGCTGTCCGCCCAGTGGGAGCACACCATCGTCGTCACGGAGACGGGCTACGAGGTGCTCACCGTGTCGGCCGGCAGCCCGCCGGTACCCGCGTTCGTGCAGGCGCCGGTGCTCAACCGGCTGCTCAGCGACGTCAGCGCGGCCTGATCCCCGCGTGGCGCTGACCGACTCGATCCCGGACATCGCGCCCGCGGCCGTGCCGCGCGCCTCCGTGGCCGAGCTGCGCGAGCGGTTCCGCTCGGGCAAGGCGGCGCTGCTGAACCACTTCGGCGAGTCGCGCGCCACCGCGCCGGCCGCCTCCGCGCTGCTGCGGGCGCTGGCCCGCCACGTCGACCAGATGCTCATCGACCTGTGGGCGCACGCCGGCATGCCCGCCAGCGCCGCGCTGCTGGCCGTGGGCGGCTACGGCCGCGGCGAGTTGTTCCCGTACTCCGACGTCGACGTGCTGGTGCTTCTCCCCAACGGTGACGGGGGCTCGTCCGACGCGATGCGCGCCACCATCGAGGGCTTCATCACCGCGTGCTGGGACGTCGGCCTGGAGATCGGCTCGTCGGTGCGCACCATCGACGAATGCCTGCTCGAATCGCGCGCCGACGTCACGGTGCAGACGGCGCTGCTGGAGAGCCGCCTGCTCACCGGCTCGCGCCGCATGTTCAACGCATTCCGGCGCGTCAACACCGAGGCCATGGACGCGCGCGCGTTCCTGCGCGCCAAGACCTTCGAGATGCGCCAGCGCCAGGTCAAGTACGAAGACTCGCCCTACTCCCTCGAGCCCAACTGCAAGGAGAGCCCGGGCGGCCTGCGCGACCTTCAGGTGCTCACCTGGATCGCGCGCGCCGCGAGCCTGGGCCGCACGTGGAGCGAGATGGCGACCAACGGCCTGCTGACGCCGTTCGAGGTGAAACAGCTGAACCGCCAGGAAGGCACGCTCAAGCTGATCCGAGCGCGACTGCACCTGGTGGCGGGCCGGCGCGAGGATCGCCTGGTGTTCGACCTGCAGACCGCCGTGGCCGAGTCGTTCGGCTACCACGGCAACACCACGATGCGCGCGTCCGAGATGCTGATGCAGCGCTACTACTGGGCGGCCAAGGCCGTGTCCCAGTTGAACGAGGTGCTGCTGCTGAACCTGGAGGAGCGCATCAACGGCTCGGAAGACCTGCCGATGCTGCCGCTCAACGAGCGCTTCCTCGATCGCGGCGGGCTGCTGGAGATCGTCTCCGACGACCTGTACAACCGCGAGCCGCACGCCATCCTGGAGACGTTCCACCTGTACCAGACCACGGAACAGTTGCGCGGTTTGTCGGCACGCACCATCCGCGCGCTGTACAACGTGCGCAACCAGATGAACGGCGAGTTCCGCAAGGATCCTGTCAACCGCGCGCGCTTCCGGGCCATCCTGCAGGCGCCGCAGCGCCAGACGCACGCGTTCCGGCTGATGAACGCCACCTCGGTGCTGGGCCGCTACCTGTGGGTGTTCCGCCGCATCGTCGGGCGCATGCAGCACGACCTGTTCCACGTGTACACGGTCGACCAGCACATCCTGATGGTGCTGCGCAACGTGCGCCGCTTCTTCATCCCCGAGCACGCCCACGAGTACCCGAAGTGCACCGCGCTGGCCGCGAGCTTCGACAAGCCGTGGCTGCTGTACGTGGCCGCCCTCTTCCACGACGTGGCCAAGGGCCGCGGCGGCGACCACTCCGAGCTGGGCGGCAGCGAGGTGCGGCGCTTCTGCAAGGATCACGGCATCGCCAAGGAAGACGCCGATTTCATCGAGTTCCTGGTGCGCCACCATCTCACCATGAGCCATACGGCGCAGAAGGAAGACCTGTCCGACGCCAGCGTCATCGCCGACTTCGCCACCAAGGTGGGCAACCCGCACCGCCTCACCGCGCTGTACCTGCTGACGGTGGCCGACATTCGCGGCACCAGCCCCAAGGTGTGGAACGCGTGGAAAGCCAAGCTGCTGGAAGACCTCTACCGCCTGGGCATGCGCAAGCTCGGCGGCGACGTGCTGGCGATCGATGCCGAGACCGAGACTCGCAAGAAGGAGGCGCGCCAGATCCTGGCCCTCCACTCCGCGCTGCCGGGCACCGAGGCGCCGCTGTGGAAGCAGCTCGACTTGAGCTACTTCGCGCGCCACGATCCGAACGAGCTGGCCTGGCACGCGCGTTCGCTGTGGCGCCACATCGAGACCACGATCCCGGTGGTGCGCGCCCGTCCGTCGCCGCTGGGCGAAGGCCTGCAGGTGCTGATGTTCTCGCCCGACCGCTCCGACCTGTTCGCGCGCATCTGCGGCTACTTCGACGGCGCCGGCTTCTCCATCCAGGACGCCAAGATCCACACCACCAACGCCGGCTACGCACTCGACACCTTCCAGGTGGTCAACGCGGCCTACGAGGACGACGGCCCGGCCGGCTACCGCGACCTCATCTCGCTGGTGGAGCACCAGGCCGCGCTGGCCGCCGCGTCCACCGGCCCGCTGCCCACGCCGCGCTCCAGCCGCGTGTCGCGCCGCGTGAAGTCGTTCCCGGTGGTGCCGCGCGTGTCGCTGCGCCCCGACGAGCGCGCGCAGCGCTGGCTGCTGTCCATCAGCACCAGCGACCGCTCCGGCCTGCTCTACGCCGTGGCCCGCGTGCTGGCGCAGTACCGCATCAACCTGCAGCTCGCCAAGGTGTCGACCTTGGGCGAACGCGTGGAAGACACCTTCCTGGTGGACGGCGCGGCGCTGCAGAACAACCGGCTGCAGATCCAGGTGGAGACGGAGCTGCTGGACGCGATTTCGGCGACGTAGACCGCGGCCCTTGTCATCCTGCGCGAAGTCGCAGGATCCACCCCCCACAGAAACGCATGGATCCTGCGACTGCGCGCAGGATGACGGAGCGAGGAGCCTAGCGCCGGTTCGCCGCGTCCTCGATCGCCTTGTCGCGCAGCCGGTCGCGCTCCTCGGGATCGATCGGCTTGACGACGGGGCCGCCCAGCGCCGACGACGCGAGCGCTGACGGCGCGGCTGGCGGCTTCGGGAACGATGTCACCGTCATCGTGCCGTGCGTCGCCTCGACCTCGCGGGTGCCCGCGGGACACGGTTCGTCCAGGTAGCGCGTGCCGCCGTTGCCCACGCACTTGTGAACGCCGGCGGCCTGCAGCGACGGCGGCTGCGACACGTCGGCCGGAAGCCCCACGGCGCGGGCCGCGCCGGCCAGGGGCGCGGAGCCGCGATAGAACCAGGCCGCTGCGGCCAGCCCGACGGCGACCACGACAGCGATGACCAGCCGCAGGTTCATGAGGAGACCTTTGCCGCCAGCGTACCGGCGTGCGCGGGCACGCGAGACGCGCTCGTGCCGACGATGGCGCGCGCGAGCGGCCCCGAGAAGACGCGTTCCACGACCCATCCCAGCGCCCCGGCGCCCGCCAGGATCGGTGGGTACCAGACGAAACCCAGGCGCAGGTCGGAGCCGGCGGCCGAGAACCGGTCGACGACGAGCCAGACCACGAACATGTGGGTCAGGTAGATCTCGTAGCTGAGGCGGCCGAACGCCCTCAGCCATCCAAACGCCCGCCAAGGCGGCGTCGTGACGGTGCCGGCGCGCCAGTGCGCCGCGATCGCCACCGCGGCTGCCGAGAACGTCAGCACCAGCATGTATTTGAGCCGCAACGTGTGCCACAGCTCGGTGCCCGCGAAGAACACGGCCAGCAGGCCGACGACGCCCAGCGCCAGCGTCCAGCGCACCGTCGCCGGGCGCGGCGCGGGCCAGCGGTGGACGAGCAGCGCCGCGAGCAGGCCGGTGGCGATGGCGGCCATGCCTTGCAGGGTGTTTTCTTCTGCCCAGATCTCGTCGTGATGGATGTTCGCGCGCACGACCGGGATCGACAGCGCCAGCAGCGCCAGTGCAGGCACCAGCAGGCGCGTGCGCCCCAGCACCAGGCCCACCAGCGGGAATGCAAGGTAGAAGACCTCCTCGATCGACAGCGACCAGAGCACGCCCCAACCCGCCGGCAGCCAGCCCGTACGCGCCTGGTAGACGTTGAGATACAGGCACAGCGCCGACAGCGCGGCGCCTGGCAGCGTCTGCTTCGGCTGCTCCATCGTGTAGTGCGGCGCGCCGGCGAGCGCGAGCGCGGACAAGACCGCCACCAGGGCCAGCAGGCACGGCACGATGCGCGCGGCGCGCCGGCGATAGAACGACCGCACGTTGATCGCAGACAGCGTGCCCCAGCGTGCCAGCGAGTTCGACGTGATGAGAAAACCCGAGATCACGAAGAACAGGAACACGGCCTCGAAGCCGTTGTACTGGAGGCCGTCGAGCAGCCGCGAGGGCACCCAGTCGGCCAGCAGGCTTTTCTCGAGCGGCACGCGAATGGCAGTGTGGTGGATCACCACCAGAACGATGGACAGGCCGCGCAACAGGTCGATGCCGGGGTTGCGGGCGGCCAGTGGTCGCATCTCCATGCTCCGACTCAGCGTTTGCGCAGCTTGTGGTACTCGAACGTGCCCGCCACGCCGAGGGCATAGAAATAGAGGAACACGACGCCCATGAAGAGGCCGTTTAACTGTCCGGTCTGGCGGATCAGCAGGTACTTCGAGAACACGAAATAGACGAACATCACCACCGCGCACACCCGGCTCTTGCGGCTGATGCCGAACGCCAGCGCGAGGATGAACACCACGTCCAGCAGCTCGGCGCCGGTGAACGGACCGACGCGGTTGCCGGCCAGCGCGAGCAACGACACCACCAGCGTGACGGCGGCCGAGATCAGCGCCGCGATCCAGGCATTGCGGATCTTCTTGAGCACCGCATCCGGCACGGTGATGGCGTCCTCGTCCGCGGCCAGGTCGACCACTGCCGCCTTCGGCGGCGTGTAGCGTGTTTCATCCATTTGATCTCCCCCCTGGAGACGTTCCTCGTTGTGCTGGACATTATGAAGCGCTCGTCGCCAATGAAAAGGCCCCGATCGCGTGCGCGAGCGGGGCCTTGCGGGAAAACGATGAGCGGGCGATCAGCCCATGTGCAAGCCGCCATTGACGGCGAACTCGGCGCCCGTCGTGAAGCCCGACTCGTCGCCGGCCAGCCAGCCCACGATGGAGCCGATCTCGTCGGGCGTGCCCAGGCGCTTGACCGGGATGGTGCCGACGATCTTCTCGAGCACCTCGGGCTTGATGGCCCTGACCATGTCGGTGCCGATGTAGCCCGGGCTGACCGTGTTGACGGTGACGCCCTTGGCGGCCATCTCGAGCGCCCGCGCCATCGAGAAGCCGTGCATGCCCGCCTTGGCGGCCGAATAGTTGGTCTGGCCGGCCTGGCCCTTGGCGCCGTTGACCGACGAGATCTGGATGATGCGGCCCCAACCCTTCTCGACCATGTCGGCCACCACCTGCTTGGTGACGTTGAACATCGACGTGAGGTTGGTGCCGATGACGGCGTCCCAATCGTCGCGCGACATCTTCAGGAACATGCGGTCGCGCGTGATGCCGGCGTTGTTGACCAGCACGTCGACGATGCCGTGCTCTTCCTTGGCGTGCTTGAACGCCTCGACCGTGGAGTCCCAGTCGGCCACGTTGCCCACGGACGCGTAGAACGTGTAGCCCAGCGCCTTCTGCTCGCCCAGCCACTTGGCGTGGTCGCGGCTGGGGCCGCAGCCGGCGATCACCTTGAACCCGTCGCGGTGCAGGCGCTGGCAGATGCAGGTGCCGATGCCACCCATGCCCCCGGTCACGTACGCAATCTTCTGGCTCATGTCATGTCTCCTTGAATTTTTGAGGTGCCTCGGTGGGCAGCTTCACTATCGCGCTTTGTCCACGCGCACGGTCTCAGGGGCTACCCCCATGGGCCCGGCGCGGGCTCAGGGCCGTTCTATCGTCAGCGCCACGCCCATGCCGCCGCCGATGCACAGCGAGGCGATGCCTTTCTTCGCGTCGCGGCGCTGCATCTCGTGCAGCAGCGTGACGAGGATGCGCGCGCCGGACGCACCGATCGGGTGCCCGATGGCAATGGCGCCGCCGTTGACGTTCACCTTCTCGGTGTCCCAGCCCATCTCCTGGTGGACGGCACAGGCCTGGGCCGCGAAGGCCTCGTTGATCTCCAGCAGGTCGAGGTCGGCCGGCTTCCAGCCCGCGCGCTCCAGCGCCTTGCGCGCCGCGGGCACCGGGCCCATGCCCATGTAGGCCGGGTCGATCCCGACGCTGGCGTACGAGGCGATACGGCCCAGCGGCTTCAGGCCGAGCGACTCGGCCTTGGCGGCCGACATCACCACCACGCCGGCGGCGCCGTCGTTGAGGCCCGACGCGTTGCCGGCCGTCACCGAGCCCGCCTTGTCGAACGCGGGACGCAGGGCGGCCAGCGCCTCTTCCGTCGACTTGCGGTTGATGAACTCGTCCGCGTTGAACACGAGCGGATCGCCCTTCTTCTGCGGAATGGACACGCCCACGATCTCGTCCCTGAAGAAGCCCGCGTCCTGCGCGGCCGCGGCCTTGGACTGCGAGGCATAGGCCAGCGCGTCCTGCTGCTCGCGCGTGATGCCGTACTTCTTCGCGACGTTCTCGGCCGTGATGCCCATGTGGTACTGGTTGTAGACGTCCCACAGGCCGTCGGTGATCATCGTGTCGATCAACTTCCAGTCGCCCATGCGCTGGCCGTTGCGCGAGTTGGGCAGCACGTGCGGGGACATGCTCATGCTTTCCTGGCCGCCGGCGATCACGATCTCGGCGTCGCCGTCGCGGATGGCCTGGGCCGCCAGCATCACGGCCTTCAGGCCCGAGCCGCAGACCTTGTTGATGGTCATCGCGGGCACGCCGTGGCCCAGTCCACCCTTGATGACGGCCTGGCGGGCCGGATTCTGGCCCGTGCCGGCCTGCAGCACCTGGCCCAGGATCACCTCGCTGATCTGCTCGCCGGTGAGCTTCGAGCGCTCGAGCAGCGCCTTCAGCACCGTGGCGCCGAGTTCGGACGCGGGGATGCTGGCGAGCGAGCCGCCGAACTTGCCGACGGCGGTGCGGGCGGCGGCGACGATGACGATGTCCATGGTCATGGTTGTTCTCCTGGAGACGATGATACGGTTTGGGGTATTTCGGAACTTTGTCCGATTGAAAAGAGGGCTCAGGCCTTCTGCTTGACGTAGCGGCCAGGCGCGGGCTCGATCACCGCATGGCCGCGGCCGCCGGCGCCCTTCGGCGCGGCCACCTCGCCGCCGCCGAAGCCGGCCAGCCATTGCGTCCAGCCCGTCCACCAGCTGCCCGGATGCTCGGTGGCGCCGGCCAGCCACGCGTCGGCCGAAGGCGCCGGCTTCTCGTTGGTCCAGTGGCTGCGCTTGCCCGACTTCGGCGGGTTGATGACGCCGGCGATGTGGCCCGACGCGCCCAGCACGAAGCGCGTGCGGCCGCCCAGGATGCGGGTGGACTCCCACGCGCCCTTCCACGGCACGATGTGATCCTCGCGCGAGCCGTAGACGAACGCCGGCGCCTCGATCTTCGACAGGTCGAGCGACTCGCCGCACACGCTGAGCGCGCCCGGCTGGCGCAGCGCGTTGTCGAGGTAGGTGTTGCGCAGGTACCAGCAGTACATGGGGCCCGGCATGTTGGTGGCGTCGCTGTTCCAGTACAGCAGGTCGAACGCCGGCGGCGTCTCGCCCTTGAGGTAGTTGCCCACCACGTAGTTCCACACCAGGTCGTTGGGGCGCAGGAAGCTGAACGTGCTGGCCAGCTCGCCGCCCTTGAGCAGCTTCGGGCCGTTGGGCGCGTCGGCGCCGATGGTCATCTCGCGCAGCTGCACCGACGCCTCGTCGACGAAGATGTCGAGGATGCCGGTGTTGGAGAAGTCGAGGAAGGTGGTGAGCAGCGTGACGCTCTCGGCCGGCTGGCGTCCGCGCGCCGCGAGCACGCCCAGGCCGGTGGCCAGCAGCGTGCCGCCCACGCAGAAACCCAGCGTGTTGATCGTCCTGGCGCCGGTGATCTCCTGCACCACGTCGATGGCGCGGATCACCGCGTTCTCGATGTAGTCGTCCCAGGTGCGGGCCGCCATGGCCTTGTCCGGGTTGCGCCAGCTGATGACGAACGTGCGGTGGCCTTGCGACACCGTGTGGCGGATGAGCGAGTTCTCGGGCTGCAGGTCGAGGATGTAGTACTTGTTGATGCACGGCGGCACGAACAGCATCGGCCGCGCATGCACCTTGGCCGTGAGCGCCTTGTATTCGATCAGCTGCAGGTATTCGTTCTCGAACACGACCGCGCCCTCGGTGGTGGCCACGTTGCGGCCCACCTCGAACACCGACTCGTCGGTCTGAGACAGGTGGCCCTGCTGCACGTCCTTCCACAGGTGCTGCAGGCCTTGCGACAGGCTCTCGCCCTGCGTGGCGACGGCCTTGCGCTGCGCCTCCGGGTTGAGCGCGAGGTAGTTGGACGGGCTGGCCGCGTCCACGAACTGCTGCACCGCGAACTTGACGCGCGCCCGGGTCTTGTCGTCGCCCCGCAGGTTGTCGGCCAGCTTCGTGAGCGTGCGCGCGTTGAGCAGGTAGAGCTGCGCCGTGAACGCCGAGGCCGGGTTCTTCAGCCAGTCTTCCGCGGCGAAGCGGCGGTCGCCGATGGGCTTGGGCGCGACCACCGGCGCGACCTCGTCGTCCACGGGGATCTGGTCGACCACGCCGTTCCACAGTGCGGTGGCCTGGTTCACATATTGATCCCGCAGCTCGGACAGCGTGGCCTGCGGCACCTGGAGGCCGCCGAGCGACTGCAGGAAGCCGCTGATGGCCGCGCCGAACGCCTCGGGACCGTGCGGATGCGCCGCCGTGTGCGCGTGCGCCGAGGCCTCCGAGATCGATGCCTCGACCTCCTTGTCCGTGCGGACCGCCTTGGGCGCGGCAGGGGTCGCGCGTTTGCGTGCGGGACGGGCAGCCGTCTTGGCGGCAGTTGTGCGGGGCATCGTCATGTCTCCTCGTAGCGACCCGAGCTTACCGCACGAACAAGTCGTCCGGCATTGCGCAAGAATGCTTGCCTTGATCCTTGGCAAACGACGAACGATGCATTTCTTCGAAGAAGCACGGCCGTGCTGATCGTCCTGGTCGGCTGGGGCTACGTGGTGGCGATGATGGCGCTGGCCGAGGCCGTCGGGCCCAGCGGCTCGGTGCTGGGCGCGATCGTCACGGCGCTGCTGTACGGCGCGTTGCCGATGAGCGTGATCTGGTACATCGGCGGGGCTCGCGGCCGCGCGTTGGCGCGCCAGCGGGCGAGCGAGCCACTCCGTGACGAGCCGCCCCCGGCCTCAGGCGACGACGATCCACGCGGCGGCGGCCAGCCGCCCGGTGACGCGGTCGCGCCGGTACGAGAAGAACCGTGACCCGTCGCTGACGGTGCACTGGCCGCAGCCGCTCACGTCGGTGAGTCCCAGGCGGCGCAGCCGGCCCTCGGCCAGCGCGGGCAGGTCGGCCCGCCACTTGGGCACGCCGTCCCGCGCGGGCGCCGGCACGAAGTGGCGCGACTCGGCGTCGTGGAAGGCGGCCAGCACGTCGGCGCCCACCTCGAACTCCTGGGGCCCGATCGACGCGCCCAACCACGCCACGATGTCGGCCGCGGGCACCGGCGCCGCGGCTCGGATCGCGTCGACCGTGGCCTCCAGCACGCCGCCCGCGAGCCCGCGCCAGCCGGCGTGCGCCGCACCCACCGCGCGGCCGTCGCGCGTAGCGAAGAGCACCGGCAGGCAGTCGGCCACCATCACCGTGCAGGCGATGCCGGGCACGATGGTGATGCTCGCGTCGGCGCGCTCCATGGCCGCGTCGGGGCTGGCGTCCGCCGCCGTCAGCCGCACCACGCGCGTGCCGTGCACCTGGTCGAGGAACACCGGAGTGGCGCCCAGCGTCGTGGCGAAACGGCGCCGGTTCTCGGCCACGGCGATCTGGTCGAGCGGGTCGGCCGTCTGCGCCTTGAGGTTGAGCGAGTCGAACGGCGCCAGGCTGACGCCGCCTACCCGCGTGGTCATCAACGCGCCGGTGCCCGACGGCCAGTGCTCGGGGCGGAAGAAGGCGTCCAGCGGCAGGGGTTCGACGATCTCGACAGGCATGTCAAAAGGCGTCCGGACAGGCGGACGGTTGGGTACTTGAAAAGGCCTGGTGGGCCATGCACGTGGCGTGCACGCGCATCACGTTGGGCAGGAAGTGGAGGGCGCAATCGAAACGCTGCGCGTTGAACACCTGCGGCACCAGCAGGCAGTCGGCGAGCCCGGGGGTGTCGCCGTCGCAGAAGGTGGCCGGCCGCGCGGCAAGCTGGCGCTCGACCACGGCCAGGCCGTCCTCGATCCAGCGATGGATCCACGCGCCGCGCGCCGCGTCGTCCACGCCCAGCGTGCCGGTGAGGTGGCCCAGAACGCGGACGTTGTTCAGCGGATGGATCTCGCAGGCGATGTCCTGCGCCAGCGCGCGCACGCGAGCGCGGCCGAGGGCGTCACGCGGGAGCAGCGGCGGCTCGGGAATCGTCTCGTCGAGGTACTCGATGATGGCCATCGATTGATGCAGCCGCTGGCCGTCGTCGAGCACCAGCAGCGGCACGAGGCCAGTGCCGTCCGAGGCGGCCAGGTACTCGGGCGACGTCTGCTCCTTCTTCAACAGGTGCACGGCCAGGTAGTCGACCGTGACGCCCTTGAGGGCCAGCGCGATCCGCACCCGCCAGCTGGCCGACGAACGGAAGTAGCTGTAGAGCTGCATCGCCCGCTCAGCGAAGCGTCACGACCAGGTCGCCGAGCCCGGCGATGCGGCCGGTGAGCGTCTGGCCGCGGTTCACGGCGGCCACGCCCGCGGGCGTCCCGGTGAAGATCAGGTCGCCGGGCTTGAGCGTCCAGGCGCGGCTGAGCCAGGAGATCGTCTCGCGCACGTTCCAGATCAGGTCGGACAGGTCGCCGCGCTGGCGCGGCGTGCCGTCGACGTCGAGCGTGATCGCCCCGGTGGAGAGCTCGCCGGTCTCCTCGATGCGGTGGATGGCGCCGATCGGTGCCGACTGGTCGAAGCCCTTGGCGATGGACCACGGGCGGCCGGCCTTCTTGGCCACGGCCTGCAGGTCGCGCCGGGTCATGTCCAGGCCCACGGCGTAGCCGAAGATCAGACGCGTGGCGTCCTCCTCGGCCACGTCGCGGCCGTTGCCGGCGGCGGCGTCGCCGATGGCCACCACCAGCTCGATCTCGTGGTGCAGGTCGCTGGTCAGGGTCGGATAGTCCATCTGGCCC
>JBBQYL010000141.1:0-13581 GCA_038208735.1 Burkholderiales bacterium | reverse complement strand
GGATGCCGGCGTTACTTTTCGTGATGGACGACCGGGTCATCACCGCGCAAACCGGGTCATCCTGCGCGCAGTCGCAGGATCCACCCCAGAAACCCCGTCCGTTCGCCAGAATGGATCCTGCGACTGCGCGCAGGATGACGACGGTGCGCGAGCGTGAATCTTGCGACTACATGCAGGATGACGACGGTGCGCCCGCATGGATGCTGCGACTGCGCCCAGGATGACACGCCGTTGGCGCCGTGATGACGCCGTTGACGAGGCAATGCCCCCCTTCGTCGGTCACGAGAGGTAGCGTCGGCACCGCGATGCGAAGTTCGCGTCAGGCCCGACGGCGTGTGAGCCGGCTGGCCGCGGGCATCGTCGCGGCCTCGACGGCCCGGCGATGCCAAGACCAACAAACCAGATCGCGGACTTCTTCCCCAGCGAATGTCGTCCGCTGGCAGGCCGGGCGTGGAACGGCGAGGCGGGGGAATGTTTTTTGGTGAGGTCAAGGAGGAGGCCGAAGGCCGGGGGACACGAACAAAAAGCACTCCCCCGGTGAGTCGCGACTGATCCAGCGCGCCCCGCAAACCCGCAAACCCGCACAACCACATAACCGCCGACGAATCTCACTTCCCCGGCGGATGCACCCTGAACCACGCCGCATACATCGCCGGCAGCGCCAGCAGCGTCAGCGCCGTCGCGATCACCAGCCCGCCCATGATGGCCACGGCCATCGGGCCCCAGAACTCGCTCTCCGACAGCGGGATCATGGCCAGCACCGCCGCGGCGGCGGTCAGCACGATGGGGCGGAACCTTCGCACCACCGACTCGATGATGGCGTTCCATGCGTGCACTCCCTGGCTGCGGTCCTGCTCGATCTGGTCGATCAGGATCACCGAGTTGCGCATGATCATGCCCATCAGCGCGATCACGCCCAGCAGCGCCACGAAGCCGAACGGCCGGTTGAGCACCAGCAGCGCCGCCGCCGCGCCGGCCACGCCCAGCGGGCCGGTGAGAAACACCAGCACGGCGCGCGAGAAGCTGTGCAGCTGCAGCATCAGCAGCGTGAAGATGATGAACAGCATCACCGGCACGCCGGCCGCGATCGCGCCCTGCCCCTTCGACGCCTCCTCCACCGCGCCGGCCACCTGGATCTGGTAGCCCGGCGGCATCTTCTTCATCAGCGCGCGCAGCGGACCGACCGTGCTGCCCTTGCCCCACAGTTCGTCGGTGACCGTCGGGCCCTGCAGGCCCTCGACCACGTCGCCCTGCACCGTGACGGCGTAGCTGCGGCCCTCGCGCCACAGCACGCCCGGCTCCCAGCCCAGCGACAACTTCGCCACCTGGGCCAGCGGCACCACGCCGCCGTTGCTGGTGGCCACGTAGGCGCTGGACAGGTCGGTGACGGCGTCGCGCTCGGCCAGCGGCTGGCACAGCACGATGTCGATCAGCTGGTCGCCCTCGCGGTACTGGCCGATGGTGGAGCCCGAGAATTGCGTCTGCGTGGCCTGCGCGATGGCTTGCGTGCTCACGCCGAGGGCGCGCGCCTTGTCCTGGTCGACGGCCAGGCGCATGGCCAGCACGTTCTCGTTCCAGTTGTCGTTGACGCCGCGCATGTGTTCGTTGGCGCGCAGCACGGCCTTGGCCTCGTCGCCCCACTTGCGCACCTGGTCGGAGTCGGGTCCCATCACGCGGAACTGCACCGGGTACGGCACCGGCGGTCCGTTGGGCAGCAGCTTGACGCGGGTGCGCAATTCGGGAAACTCGGCGGCCATCATGGCCGGCAGCTTCTTGCGCAGGCTCTCGCGCACCTTCAGGTCGACGGGCTCCACGATGGCCTCGCTGACGTTGCTCTGCGGAAACACCTGGTCCATCGGCAGGTAGAAGCGCGGCGTGCCGCTGCCCACCCACGTGGTGACCGACTTCACGCCCGGCTCCTTCAGCAACCGCGCCTCGAAGCGCTTGGCCGACGCCTCGCTCTGCTGGATGGTGGCGCCCTCGGGCAGCCACAGGTCGACCAGGATCTCGGGCCGGCTCGAGTCGGGGAAGAACTGCTGCTGCACCAGGCCCATGCCCACCAGGCCGAGCACGAAAGTGGCGATGGTGGCACCGATGGTGATCCAGCGATGGCGCAGGCACCACGCGATCACGCGGCGGAAGCGGATGTAGAACGCCGAGTCGAAGGTCTCGTGCGGCTCGGTGGAGAGCGTGCCGTCCGGGTTGTGCGCTTTCACGCGCGTATGCAGCAAGCGCGCGCCCAGGTAGGGAACGAAGTACACCGACACGCCCCACGAGATCAGCAGCGCGGCCGACGTGACCGCGAAGATGGCGAACGTGTACTCGCCGGTCATCGACTTGGCCAGCCCGATGGGCAGGAAGCCCGCGGCGGTGATCAGCGTGCCGGTGAGCATGGGCATCGACGTCACCTCGTACGCGAACGTGGCGGCGCGCTCCTTCGAGTAGCCCTCCTCCAGCTTGCGCACCATCATCTCCACCGCGATGATGGCGTCGTCCACCAGCAGGCCCAGCGCGATGATGAGCGAGCCCAGCGAGATCTTGTGCAGCCCCACGCCCCAGTAGTACATGGTGACGAAGGTGATCGCCAGCACCAGCGGGATCGTGATGCCCACCACCAGCCCCGGCCAGATGTCGATGCGGATCGGGTTGAAGTGCAGGCCCAGGCTCACGAAGCTGACCAGCAGCACGATGACGATGGCCTCGATCAGCACGCGCACGAACTCGCCCACCGAGCGGCTGACGGCCTGCGGCTGGTCCTGCACCTGCGTGAGCTCCATGCCCACCGGCAACTGCTTGCGCACGTCGGTCACCTGCGCCTGCAGGCCCTTGCCCAGCGCGATGATGTCGCCGCCCTTGGCCATGGAGATGCCGATGGCCACCACCTGCTTGCCGTTGGCGCGCACCTTCACGTCGGGCGGGTCGGAGTAGCCGCGCTTGACGTCGGCGATGTCGCCCAGGCGGATGCTGGTGGCCTGGCCCGTGGCCGCGTTGACCACGCGGATCGGCAGCGCGCGGATGGCGTCCACCGACTGGAACGCGCCGGCCACGCGCACCTGCACGTTCTGCGTGCCGGCGTCCACCACGCCCGTGCCCTGCACGGCGTTCTGCGCGTTGAGCTGCGTGATGACGGCGTTGACGTCGACGCCCATCTCGGCGGCGCGCTTCTGCGACAACTCCACCCAGATCTTCTGCGACTGCACACCGAACAGCTCCACCTTGGCCACGTCGTGCACGCGCAGCAGCTGCGAGCGGATATCTTCGGCGCGCACGCGCAGCTCCTCGTCGGAGAAGCCGTCGGCCGACAGCGCGTAGATGGAGCCGTACACGTCGCCGAACTCGTCGTTGAAGAACGGGCCGATGACGCCAGCGGGCAGCGTCGAACGCATGTCGCCGATCTTCTTGCGCGCCTGATACCAGGTGTTGGGCACCTCGTGGCCCGGCGACCAGTCGGCCAGCTGCAGGATGGTGAGCGACTCGCCCGGCTTGGTGTAGCTGCGGATCTTGTCGGAGTAAGGCACCTCCTGCAGCGTGCGCTCGATCTTGTCGGTCACCTGCTCGGCCATGTCATGCGCGCTGGCGCCCGGCCAGTAGGCCTGCACCACCATCGCGCGGAAGGTGAACGGCGGATCCTCGTCCTGGCCCAGCTGGAAGTACGCGGCCAGGCCCAGCAGCATCAGCACGATCATCAGGTAGCGCGTGAGCTGGGGGTGCTGCAGCGCCCAGCGCGAGATGTTGAAGCGGCTGGTGTCCTCGACCTCGCCCGGATGGGGGGTCGGCGTCGTCTGTTCGTTGTTCACGCGGGCCTCAGCGCTTCGACGGTTCGACGTACAGGCTCACCTGCTGGTCGGGACTGAGCGCGTGCGCGCCGGCGGTCACCACCGTATCGCCAGCCTTGAGGCCGCCGTCCAGCACCAGGTTGTCGCCCTCGGGGCGCAGCACCACCACCGGCTGCTCGTGCACCTTCATCGTGGCCTTGTCGAGGATCCAAACGTGGCTCTGGTTGCCGCTGCCGGCCACGGCCTGCAGCGGCAGGCGCAGCTTGCCGTCGGCGGGCGCCAACTCGACGTGCACCGTGGCCGTCTGGCCCAGCTCGGCGGCGCCGGCGGGCACGTCGGCCTTCACCTGGAACGTGCGCGACGCGGGGTCGGCGGCCGCGGCCACCTCGCGGATCGTGGCGGGAATGGCGGCGCTGCCGCCCCACAGCGTCACGCTGACGCCGCCGGGCTTGCCCTGCAGCTTGCGGAATATCTGCAGCTGGTCCTCGGGCACCGCGAACACCACGTCGCGCGGGCCGTCGTGGGCGAGGCTCAGCACCGCCGTGCCGGCGCCCACCACGGCACCCACGTCGGCGTAGACGGCGGTGATGACGCCGGGGGCGTCCGCGGTGAGTGCGGCGTAGGCCGCCTGGTTGGTCTGCATGCCGGACTGCGCCTTCGCCTGGTCGAACTGCGCCTTGGCGGCCTGCAGGCCGCTGTTGCGGCGATCCAGGTCGGCGGCGCTGATGAAGCCCTGCGCGCGCAGGTCTTCATAGCGCTTGTAGTCGGCCGCGGTCTGCTCGTAGTTGACCTGGGCGGCGGCGAGGCCGGCGCGCGCGGCGTCCTGGCCGAAGCGCAGGTCGGCCGGATCGACCTGGGCCAGCGCCTGGCCGCCCTTCACGCGGTCGCCCAGGTTGACCGGACGCTGCGTGATCTTGCCGCCGACCCGGAACGCCAGCTTCGACTCGACGCGGGCATGGATCTCGGCGGCATAGTCGCGCGTGGTGGCGCTCGACAGCTGGCCCACGGTCATCGTGCGCACCGCGCGCACCGGCTCGGCCGCGACGGGCTCCTTGCCGCAGGCCACCAGCACCAGCGCCGCGGCGAGCGACAGCCCCAGGGTGAACGCAGGGAGGGCGCGTCGCGGCGGGGTCGGAAGAAGGCGGGGCGGGTGGCGAAGGGGCATGGGAGTGGCTCGTAGTTACTGACCGGTCAGTCAGTAATATACGAATTGCCGGCCAGCTCGTCAATCCACTCATTTCGAGAATCAGGGACAACTCGACTGTAAATGGGCCCCGAACACGCATGCCTGGCGCCCGGCACGGCACAATCCGCCGCCTGTGAGCGTCGAACACTACGAAAACTTCCCCGTCGCCTCGTGGCTATGTCCGCCCGAGCTGCGCCCCGCCGTGCGCGCCATCTACTGGTTCGCACGGACGGCGGATGACATCGCCGACGAGGGCGACGCGCCCTCCGCCGAGCGCCAGGCCCTGCTGGCCGACTACCGCGCCGACCTGATGCACGCTGCCGCCGGCACGCCCGGCTCCGCACGCTGGTCCGGCGTGTTCGACCCGCTGGCCGCGATGATCGCGCGCCACCGCCTGCCCGTGGCGCTGCTGGCCGCGCTGCTCGACGCCTTCGACGAAGACACCCGCCACGCCGGCTACGCCGACCGCGCGTCGCTGCTGCGCTACTGCAGCCGCTCGGCCAACCCGATCGGCCGGCTGCTGCTGCACCTGCACGGACTCGACGATCCCCTGCTGCTCCAGCGCAGCGACGCCGTGTGCTCGGCGCTGCAGCTGATCAACTTCTGGCAGGACCTGAGCGTCGACCTGCCGCGCGGGCGCCGCTACGTGCCGCTGGCCGACGCGCAGGCGCACGGCACCAGCGTGGAGGCCTGCCTGCAGTCCCCGCACGCGGACGCGTCTCGCGCCCTCGTGCGCGACCTGTGCGCGTGGGCGCAGGCGCTGATGCGCGAGGGCCAGTCGATCGCGCTCGACGTGCCGGGACGCATCGGATGGGAACTTCGCGTGGTCGTCCAGGGGGGCTTGCGAATTCTTGCGAAAATCGACGCCATGAACTTTGCGAGCTTCGCCCGCCGGCCCCGACTGAATGGCCTCGACCATCTGGTCGTGGGCGCCCGCGCCCTCACCATGCGCCCTTCCCTTCCCGACTCCAAGCGCCCCGCATGACGCCCGAACAATACGTCCAGGACAAGGCGCAGAAAAGCGGCTCGTCGTTCTACTACGCCTTCATGTTCCTGCCGCCCGCGCGCCGGGCGGCCATGACCGCGTTCTACGCGTTCTGCCGCGAGGTGGACGACGTCGCCGACGACGTGCAGGATCCTGGCGTGGCCGCCACCAAGCTCGACTGGTGGCGCCGCGAGGTGGACGCCGCCTTCGCCGGCAACCCCACCCACCCGGTGATGAAGGCGTTGATGCCGCACGCAGGCAACTACGGCGTGCGCGCCGACCACCTGCACGCCGTCATCGCCGGCTGCCAGACCGACCTCGAGCAGTCGCGCTTCCTCGACTACCCGGGCCTGCAGAAGTACTGCCACCTGGTGGCGGGCATCGTCGGCGAGGTGGCCAGCAACATCATGGGCCGCACGCAGGCGCAGACGGTGACGTTCGCGCACCGGCTGGGCCTGGCGATGCAGCTCACCAACATCATCCGCGACGTGGGCGACGACGCGCGCCGCGGCCGCATCTACCTGCCCATGTCCGAGATGCAGCAGTTCGACGTGAAGGCCGCCGAGATCCTCAAGCGCGACGCGCCCTGGGGCTACAGCGACCGCTTCACCGCGCTGATGAAGTTCCAGGCAGAGCGGGCGCACCGCCTGTACGACGAGGCGCTGGCGCTGCTGCCGCCCGAAGACCGCAAGGCCCAGGTGCCGGCGTTGATGGTGGGCAACATCTATCGCCGCCTGCTGCGCGAGGTGGAGGCCGGCGGGTTCCAGGTGTTGCACCAGCGGATCTCGCTCACGCCCATCCGCAAGCTGTGGATAGCGTGCCAGACGCAGTGGCGCGGCCGTTGACATGAAACTCGCCGTCGTCGGCGCCGGCTGGGCCGGGCTCGCCGCGGCGGTGCGCGCCACGCAGGCCGGCCACCGCATCACGCTGTTCGAGACCGCTGGCATGCCGGGCGGCCGAGCCCGCTCCGACGACGCGGGCGACGACGCCACCGACAACGGCCAGCACATCCTGCTGGGCGGCTACGCGCGCACGCTGGCGCTGATGCGCGACGTGGGCGTCGACGTGGAACGCGCGCTCCTGCGCGTGCCCTTGCGCGTGACCTATCCGGACGGCGCCGGCTTCGCGTTGTCGCCGTCGGGATCGCGCCTGCTGGCGGCCGGCGCCGCGCTCGCGGGCGCCCGCGGCTTCGGCCTGGCCGACAAGCTCTCGTCGGTCGCGATGTCGCTCGCGTGGCAGCTGCGCGGATTCCGCTGCGCTCCCGGCCTGACCGTCGACCAGTTGCTGCGGCGCGTGCCCACCGCCCGCGTCCACCGCCTGCTCATCGAGCCGCTGTGCGTGGCCGCGCTCAACACGTCGTCGGCCGAGGCGAGCGCCGAGGTCTTCCTGGCGGTGATGCGCGACAGCCTGTTCGGCGCGCGCGACGCCTCCGACCTGCTGCTGCCGCAGCGTCCGCTCGCGCAGCTGCTGCCGTTGCCGGCCGTCGCTTGGCTGCGCGCGCATGGCGCGCAGGTGCACCTGGGCACACGCGTCGCCAAGCTCGCGCAAGACGGCGCGCGGTGGCAGGTGACGTCGAATGCAGCCGCAGGCGAGGGTCTGGCTCCCAAGGTGCCTGACCCTTTCGGCACCGCATTCGACCAGGTGATCCTCGCCACCCCCGCCACCGAGGCCGCGCGCCTGACGCAAGCGCTGGCGCCCGCGTGGTCGGCCACCGCCGCCGCGCTGGCCCACGAGCCGATCGTCACGATCGCGCTGACCGCGCCGCGCCGCGCCTGGCCCGCGCCCATGCTGGCGCTGCACAGCGACGACGCGCGGTCGCCCGCTCAGTTCGCGTTCAAGCTGGGCGCGCAGCCCGACGACGGCGATCGCGTGACGCTGGTCATCAGCGCCGCCGGGCGCTGGCTCGAACGCGGCATCGACGCGCTCACCGCGGCCGCCGTCGCGCAATACCGGCGCGACTTCGACATTGCCGACGCCCAGCGCGTCGACGTGGGCAGCGTGCGCACCGACAAGCGCGCCACCTTTCGCTGCACGGCCGGCGTCGTGCGGCCGGCGATGCACATCCTGCGCGGCCTGCGTGCCGCGGGCGACTACGTCGCCGGCCCGTACCCGGCCACGCTGGAGGCCGCCGTGCGCGCCGGCGAGTCGGCGGCCGCGCCGGCCTAGGAGTCCGTGCGGCGCAAGTCGCCGTCTGCCACCCAGGCTCCGAGAAACAGTCGCCGACAGGATCGCAAGGTGATTTCGGGTTTCACCATGCGAGAATGGGATCCCAACAGCCCCAGGCCGATCCCATGTCCAAGACAGCCGGCTCCGGACCCACCATCCAGGTACTCGCACGCGCCTACGCGCTGCTCGACGTGCTGGCCGCGCACACCGACCCGGTGCCGCTGAAGGAGCTCAGCGCCCGCACCGGGCTGCACCCGTCCACGGCGCACCGCATTCTCAACGACCTGGCCGAAGGCCGCTTCGTCGAGCGCCCCGAGGCGGGCAGCTACCGGCTGGGCATGCGCCTGCTGGAGCTGGGCAACCTGGTCAAGGCCCGCCTGGACGTGCGCGAGGCCGCCATCGGCCCCATGCGCGAGCTGCACAAGCTCACCCACCAGCCGGTCAACCTGTCAGTGCGCCAGGGCGACGAGATCGTCTACATCGAACGTACCTACAGCGAACGCTCGGGCATGCAGGTCGTGCGCGCCGTGGGCGGCCGCGCGCCGCTGCACCTCACGTCGGTGGGCAAGCTGTTCCTCGCCAACGACGAGGCCCAGCGCGTGCGCGCCTACGCCACGCGCACCGGCCTCACCGGCCACACGCGCAACAGCCTCACCGAGCTCACGCTGCTCGAACGCGAGCTCGACAAGATCCGCAAGACCTCGGTCTCGCGCGACGACGAGGAGCTGGAGCTGGGCGTGCGCTGCATGGCCGCCGGCATCTACGACGACCAGGGCCGCCTGGTGGCCGGCCTGTCCGTCTCCGCCCCCGCCGACCGTCTCGAGGAGTCGTGGCTGGAACGCGTGAAGGAAACGGCGGCGCGCATCTCGGCGGCGCTGGGGCACGGCACCGCGGCCTGACACCGCAAATTGAAAGGGCCAGTGACTTTCGCCACCGGCCCTTTTCCCATCGCGTTGTTATGAGGTTCAGCTCGCGGCGACCGTGGCGCGGGCGGTAGCGGTGGCGGCCGGGGCCATGTGGTTGGCCGTGACCCACTTGCGGATGCGTTCGGCGTCGGCGATGCGCGAGTACTTGCCCGCCGAATCGAGCAGCACCATGATCAGCTTGCGGCCGGCCATCTGCGCCTGCATCACCAGGCACTGGCCCGCTTCGTTGATGAAGCCGGTCTTCTGCAGGCCGATGTCCCAGGTGGGATTGGCCACCAGGCGGTCGGTGGTGTGGAACTGCACGTTGCGGCGGCCCAGCTCGACGTCGAGCGACGGCGTGGTGGAGTATTCGCGCAGCAGCGGCACCTGGTGGGCCGCGTTCACCAGCACGGCGAGGTCGCGCGCGCTGGACTTGTTCTGGCTGGACAGGCCTGTGGGCTCGACGTAGTGCGTGTCCATCATGCCCAGTTCCTTCGCCTTGGCGTTCATCGCGGGGACGAAGGCGGCCAGGCCACCCGGGTAGTTGCGGCCCAGCGCGTTGGCGGCGCGGTTCTCGGACGACATCAGCGCGAGGTGCAGCATCACGCCGCGCGGCAGCTGGGTGCCGGGCGTCAGGCGCGAGTGCGTGCCCTTTTCGGTATCGATGTCGTCGTTGGTGATCAGGATCGGCTCGTCGAGCGACTGGTTGGCCTCGCTGATGACCAGCGCGGTCATCAGCTTGCTGAGCGAGGCGATCGGCAGGACGGCTTCGGAATTCTTGCTGTAGAGGACCTCGTGCGTGTCCTGGTCGAGCACCAGCGCGGCACCGGAGCGCAGCAGCAGCGGGTCGTCGATGGCATGCAGGCCGGAGGCGTAGCCCACCGACTGCGACGGGATGTCGGCGACACGGACCGTGGTGCGCGTGACGGTGGTGACCGTCTTGCGGCTGACCATGGCCACGTGCCTTGCGCGTGGCGCCGCATGGGCCGAAGCGGCCGCCTTGCGATGGTGCTTGACTGACGTCGCGGTGGTGGTGGCCGAGCTGGCGAAAGAGGCGCAAACCAGCGCCCCGCCGACGGCGCAGGACACCGCCCAACGCGACAGTTGCGTGAATTTCCGCGACACGGAAGAGCTGGAAGCCAGTTGCATCACCATTTGTTTCAGTCTAAGGCAAAGGAAAAATCCACGCAAGATCAAAAACTTGCGTGAACTTCCTCAACCGGACGTCGAACCAGCACGACGGCTTGTTACCAATTCTCGAAGCGGCGGACAGCCGGTTGAAACTGTCTAACGCAACGAGGTCGGTTTTGGCTGACGTCGGCTCGAAAATCGGGTCGGGGAGCACGCCTGGACCAATACGCCCGAGGTGGAAAGGACGCATCTTCAGGTCTCAGGAATGGATTGTGCGCATCTGGCGCGCCGGCCATGGCCGGATAAGCGGGCGTTTGCCACAGCTTTAGGCCCTGTCAAGCCCATTAACGTCACCAGGCCCCTGAGCGCGTTTCCCAACGCAACAGGGGCCTGCGACTCGACCCGGGGTCAGACGGCCTGCGCGACCGCCGCCTCCACGGAGACGGGGTGGGTGCCGCGCGACGTGGCAGACAGCACCGCCAGCAGCGTGGCCCGCACGATGTTGGCGTCGATGCCCACGCCGAATACCGGCGCAGCGTCGCCCACGCGCACCTCGAGGTAGGCCGCCGCGCGCGCCTGCGCCCCGCCGCCAATGGAGTGCTCGTGGTAGTTCAGCACCTTCACCGGAACGCCGGCCGCACGCGACAGGCCGTCGACGAACGCGTCGACCGGGCCGTTGCCCGAACCGTCGAAGGCCATGCGGCGCCCCATCACCATGGCGTCGGCGGCCACCCGCACGCGGCCGTCGCCCACGTCGGTCTGGGTCAGGTCGGACAGCGTGACCACGCCTTCGGCAATGCGGTATTCGGACTCGAAGATCTTCCAGATATCGGAGGCAGTGACCTCGCGACCTTGCGCGTCCATCACGGCCTGTACCACCTGGCTGAACTCGATCTGCAGGCGACGCGGCAGCTCGAGCCCGTACTCCGACTCGAGCAGGTAGGCGATGCCGCCCTTGCCCGACTGGCTGTTGACGCGAATGATGGCCTCGTAGCTGCGGCCGAGATCCTTCGGATCGATGGGCAGGTACGGCATCTCCCACATGTCGCCCTCGCGGCGCGCGGTGAACGCCTTCTTGATGGCGTCCTGGTGCGAGCCCGAGAACGACGTGAACACGAGGTCGCCCACGTACGGATGGCGCGGATGCACCGGCAGCTGGTTGCAGTACTCGACCACGCGACGGATCTCGTCGATGTCGGAGAAGTCGAGCTCCGGGTCGACGCCCTGCGTGTAGAGGTTCAGCGCGATGTTGACGATGTCGACGTTGCCGGTGCGCTCGCCGTTGCCGAACAGGCAGCCCTCGACGCGGTCAGCGCCGGCCATCAGCGCCAGCTCGGCGGTGGCCGTTCCGGTGCCCCGGTCGTTGTGCGGATGCGCGGAGATGACGATGCTGTCGCGGCGCGCGATGTTGCGGCACGTCCACTCGATCATGTCGGCGTAGATGTTGGGCGTGGAGTGCTCCACCGTCGTCGGCAGGTTGATGATGCAGGTGCGCTCGGGCGTGGGCTGCCACACGTCGGTGACGGCGTCGATCACGCGCCGCGACACTTCCAGCTCGGTGTCGGAGAACATCTCCGGCGAGTACTCGAAGCGCCAGTCGGTGGCGGGCTGCCTGGCGGCCAGGTCCTTGATGATGCGGGCATGGCTGCTGGCCAGCTCCACGATGCCGTCCACGTCGAGGCCCAGCACGACCCTGCGCATCATGGGCGCGGTCGCGTTGTACAGGTGCATGATCACGCGCTTCGCG
The DNA here is from genome assembly GCA_038208735.1 of Burkholderiales bacterium. Lineage (GTDB taxonomy): Bacteria > Pseudomonadota > Gammaproteobacteria > Burkholderiales > Burkholderiaceae_C > Scleromatobacter. The sequence goes on along the minus strand of JBBQYL010000141.1, from coordinate 1,685 downwards.
CCGCGCACCGCCTCGAAGCTGCGCTCGATCAGCGGCGCGCGCGCCGGCGTCAGCACTTGGATAGTGACGTCGTCGGGGATGAGGTTGTCCTCGATGAGCTTGCGCACGAAGTCGAACTCGGTCTGCGAGGCCGACGGGAAGCCGATCTCGATCTCCTTGAAGCCCACGCGCACCAGCGTCTCGAACATGCGCAGCTTGCGTTCCGCGTCCATCGGCTCGATCAGCGCCTGGTTGCCGTCGCGCAGGTCGGAGCTGCACCACACGGGCGCCTTGGTCAGCACGGCATCGGGCCAGGTGCGGTCGGTCAGGCGAACCGGTGCGACGGGACGGTACTTGGTGGCGGGGTTCTTGAGCATGGACATCGCTTGTTCTCCAGGGATTTTCTTGAAAGGCAACGCCGCAAAAGGAAACGGCCCGCTGCGTTGCGCAGAGCGGGCCGTTGATCCGGGAATATGTTCAGACGTGAACGATCAAAGCACCCGCGGTTCTCCGGCTAGGGATAGCGTAATGGGCGAGATGCGGGACGTCATGAAAATGAATATAGCACGGTGGAAAGCGCGTGTGGCAGCAAATACTTCGCCGTTCGCGTAGGGTTTCTTCGTCACGTGGATCCTGCGACGGCGCGCAGGATGACACGCCTTTGCAGGATGACGCTACCGGTGCAGGCCCACCTCGTCCGGCTCGTCGGTGGACAACGCGATCGCGCTCACCGGGCGACCCTTGGCGCGCTTGTACGCGTAGACGAAGTAGCCCGACACCCCGTACAGGCAGAAGATCGCGAAGATGATGCGCGCCGGGTACAGGTTGATGATGCCGATCGCCAGCGCGATGAGCACGATCACGATGAACGGCACCGAGCGCTTCAGGCTGAGATCCTTGAAGCTGTAGAACGGCACGTTGACCACCATCGTCACGCCCGAATAGAACGTGCACGCCGCGGCGGCCCAGGCGAGCACGCCGTCGCCATTGACGTCGGTGTAGCCGCCGGTGTCCACCACCACCCAGATGAAGCCCACCACCAGCGCGGCCGCGGCCGGGCTGGGCAGGCCCTGGAAGTAGCGCTTGTCCACCACGGCCAGGTTGGTGTTGAAGCGCGCCAGGCGCAGCGCGGCGCAGGCGCAGTAGAAGAACGCGATGCCCCAGCCGGCCTTGCCCAGGCCCTTGAGCGCCCATTCATAGACGATCAGCGCCGGCGCGGCACCGAAGCTGACCATGTCGGACAGGCTGTCCATCTCGGCGCCGAACGCGCTCTGCGTGTTGGTCATGCGGGCCACGCGGCCGTCCAGGCTGTCGAGCACCATGGCGCAGAACACGCCGTAGCACGACTGCTCGTACTTGCCGTTCATCGCCATCACGATGGCGTAGAAGCCGCCGAACAAGGCGGCCAGCGTGAACAGGTTGGGCAGGATGTAGACGCCCTTTCGGCGCGGGCGCGGCGCCGCGTGGGCGTCCTCGCCGTCGTCGTCTTCATGGATCGGGGTCAGGTCGTTCATCGGGAAAGGCCTGGCAAGGCGACGGGCGCTGAAGTCATCGGAAATGGCGAATGCATGGTGCGCGAGGATACCGCAGGGCGTGTGGCGCGGCGGCCGTTGCTGGTTGCGGGTGCGTCGTTTGGCGGGGGGCAGGTGTTTGGCGTTTGGCGTGTGAAGTGTGACGTGGCTTGTGGGAGGTACCGATGAATTCGT
>JBBQYL010000140.1:0-13616 GCA_038208735.1 Burkholderiales bacterium | reverse complement strand
TGCACGCCTGGCTGGCCGAGGTGGTGCGTCGCACGGCCGCGATGGTGGCGAAGTGGCAGGCGGTGGGCTTCGCCCACGGCGTGATGAACACCGACAACATGTCCATCCTGGGCCTCACCATCGACTACGGCCCGTTCGGCTTCCTCGACGGCTACGACCCCGGCCACATCTGCAACCACTCCGACAGCGGCGGCCGCTACGCGTTCGCGCGCCAGCCCAACGTGGCGTGGTGGAACCTGCACGCGCTGGGCCACGCGCTGCGCCCGCTGTGCGCCGATCCCGACGCCAGCCTGCCGCCCGTGCTCGACGCCTTCGGCGACCTCTTCACCGAGGCGTACTCGGACAACATGCGCGCCAAGCTGGGCCTCGAGCTGGCAGAGGACGGCGACAAGGCGCTGCTCGACGACCTGCTGGTGCTGATGGCCGGCGAGCGCGTCGACCACACGATCGCCTGGCGCGCGCTGGGCCGGTTCGACCGCGGTTCCGGCGCCACCCCGGCGGCGCTGCGCGACCTGTTCATCGACCGCGCCGCGGCCGACGCCTGGGGCGAGCGCTACCTGCGCCGGCTCGAGACCGAGACGCGTGCCGACGCCGAGCGCCGTGCCGCGATGGACGCCGTCAACCCGAAGATCGTGCTGCGCAACCACCTGGCGCAGGCCGCCATCGACCAGGCCGTGGCCGGGGACTTCGGCGAGGTGCGAGCGCTGTACCGAGCGCTGCGCCGCCCCTTCGACGAGCAGCCCGTGGACGCCCGCTATGCGGCGCTGCCGCCGGACTGGGCGCGGCGCATCGAAGTGTCGTGCTCGTCATGAGCGCCTGAAACCTCCTGACACACGCCTGCGCTAGACTTCGCCCCCCGGCGCGCCGCCTTTCGCGGGCCGCGCCGCTGCCCCTTCCGACGCGCCGCCCCGCGGCCGCCAGCGCCCCTTTCCAGCCTTGACGGGCGTTCTCGCAGACCATGAAATTCATCTTCGACATCCTGCCGGTCATCCTGTTCTTCGCGATGTACAAGATCGCCGGAAGGATGCCCGACCAGGGTGCGGCGCTCGCCACGCACTGGCTGGGCACGCTCGTGCAGGGCGGCATCGTCGGCCAGGCCGAGGCGCCGGCGTTGCTGGCCACGGCGGTGGTGGTGGTGGCCACGATCGCACAGGTGCTCTGGTACAAGGCCACCAGGCAGAAGATCCACCTGATGCTGTGGGTGAGCACGGCGCTGATCGTGATCTTCGGCGCCCTGGCGGTGTGGTTCCACAACCAGATGTTCATCATGTGGAAGCCGAGCATCTACTTCTGGGTCTCGGGCCTCATCTTCTGGGCCAGCCAGACCTTCTTCCACAAGAACATCTGGCGCTCGGCGCTGGGCGAGGACCTGGTCGTGCCCGACACCGTATGGCAGCGCTTCAACTTCAGCTGGGTGGCCTTCTTCGCGTTGATGGGGCTCCTCAACCTGGTGGTGGTGTACTTCGCCCGGGACTACTGGGTCAGTTTCCACACCTTCGTCAGCACGGGCCTGTCATTCGTGTTCGGCGCCGCCGCGTTCTACTACCTCAGCAAGCACATCGAGCCGGAACTCGCGGCCGACAAGCCGGGCGCCTGACCATGACGACGACCCCGCTGCATGCCGCGATCACGCAGGCCCTCGAGGAGCGCCTGCAGCCCGTCGAGCTCGAGCTGGTGGACGACAGCGCGGCCCATGCGGGCCACGCCGGAGCCCGCGAAGGCTCGCATTTCAACGTGCGCATCGTGAGCGCGAAGTTCGCCGGATTGCCCCGAATTTCGCGCCATCGCCTCGTGTATGATGCCCTCCGCCCATGGATGGCCGAGGGCATCCATGCGCTCGCCATCGATGCCCGCACGCCGGACGAAGTTGCATGACTGCGCCCTAAGGGATTCGGGTTTCACCAACCTGAATTACCTTCGACATAGTGAAACCCCCCAGGAACTTAATCCTTCCTGTTCACTTCCAAAACCGTTTGCTCGAAAGTCTCCCAGCATGAATTTCAAAATCTCGGCCGCCCTGATCGGCACCCTCGTGCTGCCGTTCGCCGTGATGGCGCAGAACGTCGCCACCGTCAATGGCAAGCCGGTTCCGATGGCCCGCGTCGACGCGCTGATCAAGACCGCCACGCACGGCCAGGAAGCCACGCCGGAAATGCGCCAGCAGGCCAAGGACCAGGTCGTCATCCGCGAGATCTTCGCGCAGGAAGCCGAAAAGCAAGGCGTCGCCGCCACCGCCGACTACAAGACCCAGCTCGACCTGCTGCGCCAGACGGTGCTCATCAATTCGCTGTTCCAGAACTACATCAAGGCGCATCCGGTCAGCGACGCCGACGCGCAGGCGGAGTACAACAAGATCAAGGCCGAGCAGTCGGGCACCGAGTACCACGCCCGCCACATCCTGGTCGACAGCGAAGACGAAGCCAAGAAGCTGATCGCCCAGATCAAGGCCGGCTCCAAGTTCGAAGACGTCGCCAAGAAGAGCTCCAAGGACACCGGCTCCGCCGAAAACGGTGGCGACCTCGACTGGGCCAAGCCGGCCTCGTACGTGCCCGAGTTCTCGACGGCGCTGCAAGGCCTGAAGAAGGGCCAGATGACCGACACCCCGGTCAAGACCCAGTTCGGCTACCACATCATCCGCCTGGAAGACACGCGCACCGCGCAGTTCCCGTCCTACGACGAAGTCAAGGACAAGGTCAAGCAGCAGATGGAACAGGTCAAGCTGCAGGAATACCAGGAAAAGCTGCGCACCGCCGCCAAGACCGACTACAAGTTCGGTAGCCAGCAAGCGCAGGCGCCTGCCCCTGCCCCTGCCGCTGCGGCCTCCAAGTAAGACCCGCCAGCCACGGCGCCTCGTGCGCCGCGAGCTGCAATGCGAAAGCGCCCGCCTGTGAAGGTCGGGCGCTTTTTCTTTGTTCATCGCCGGATTGAAAGGGGACGTCGGATTGCGGCGTGTGTCGGATTGCGAAGTGCGTCGGATTGCGGGGCGCGCGGGGTCAGTCACGACTCACCGGGCAAGTCTCTTTTGTTCGTGTCCCCCGCCGGCCTGCGGCGCGGCTCCTCCTTGACCTCACAAAAGAGACTCGCCCGGTTCGTCGTTCCACGCCCAGCGTGCCTGCAGACAACATTCGCTGGAGAAGGGTCCGCGAATTTGTGAGTTGATCTTGGCATCGTCGGGCCGTCGAGGCCGCGACGATACCCGCGGCCGGCCGGCTCACATGCCGGCGGGCCTGACGCGGATCGCGGATCGGGATTTCGTCGCTACTTTTCGTGATGGACGACCTGCACCGTCCCGTCATCCTGCGCGGAGTCGCAGGATCCACCACCTGAGACACCGTCGTTCGCCACCATGGATCCTGCGACTGCGCGCAGGATGACAAGGTTGGCGCGGCGATGACCCAGTTGGCGCGGCGATAGCGCAGTTGGCGCGGCGATGACGCTATTGCCGAGGTGATCTCCCCATTCGTTGGTCACGAGCAGGAGCGTCGGGGGCGTGGCGATGCGAAGTTCGCGTCAGGCCCGACGGCGTGTGAGCCCGCCTGCGGGCCGCCCATGGCTGGAACGACGAACCGGGCGAGTCTCTTTTGTGAGGTCAAGGAAGAGCCGCGCCGCAGGCCGGCGGGGGACACGAACAAAAGAGACTTGCCCGGTGAGTCGTGACTGATCCCGCGCGCCCCGCAATCCGACACACCCCGCAATCCGACGCCCCCCGGTAATCCCGCGATGAACCTTTTTCCGTGCTCATCCCCCTGCCATGACTGCCCTGCGCCAAAGTACTGCCGGAGCCCTTCATAATCAAGCCCCGACCCCGGCCTGTTCGAGATTCCGACGTCATCATGGATAAATTCTGGCTCCAGCAGCGGGTGCTGGAACGGCTCGCCGAAGACCTGCTGCAAGCCGAAGAGGCCGCGCGGGCGGCCCATCAGACGGCGACTCACGCCGAAAACGTCGCCGAAAACAAATACGACACCTTGGGTCTCGAAGCGGCCTACCTGGCCACCGGCCAAGCTCGTCGCGCCGACGCCATCCGCCAGGCGATGGCCACCTGGCGCCATTTCCGCCCGCGTCCGTACGACGCCAGCAACGGCATACAGCTCGGCGCGCTCGTCTGCCTGGTCGATTCCGACGCCAGGCAGCAACAGCTCTTTCTCGGCCCGGATGGGGGCAGCATGAAGCTGGCCGACGGCGCCCAGCTCGTCCAGGTCATCAGCAGCGACGCCCCGTTGGGCAGGGCCATGCTGGGCAAGTTCGAGGGGGATGAGGTGTCACTGCAGGTCGCGCCGTTCCGACAGCGGTTCGACGTACTTCGGGTCCAGTAGGCCGCCGGCCGCGCCAGGCGCCAGGCGCCAGGCGCCGCCTCCGCGGTCGCGACAGGCCCCTTTCCCTAGGCGACCAGCCGCCCCGCCTCGATGTGCAACTGCCGGTCGCAACGCGCCGCGATCGCCTTGTCGTGCGTCACCAGCACCAGCGTCGTGCCGATCTCGCGGTTGAGGTCGAACATCAGCTGCATCACCGTCTCGCCGGTGGCGAAGTCGAGGCTGCCCGTGGGCTCGTCGGCCAGCAGCACCTGCGGGCGCACGACGAAGGCGCGCGCCAGGGCCACGCGCTGCTGTTCGCCGCCGGACAGCACGCGCGGATAGTGCTGCAGGCGCTCGCCGAGGCCCACGCGGCCCAGCATCTCGGTGGCCCGCGCGCGGGCGTCACGCGCGCCGGCGAGCTCCAGCGGCAGCATCACGTTCTCGAGCGCGGTGCGGTGCGCCAGCAGCTGGAAGCTCTGGAACACGAAGCCCACGCGCGCGGCGCGCACGGCGGCGCGGTCGTCCTCGCTCAATGCGAACAGGTCGCTGCCGGCCATGATGACCTTGCCGGAGGTGGGAACGTCCAGCCCCGCCAGCAGTCCAAGAAGCGTGCTCTTGCCCGAGCCGGAGGCGCCGACGATGGCGGCCGACTCGCGGGCGTTCAGGGTGAACGAGATGTCATGGAGAATCGTCAGGGTTCCGGTGGCGTCACTCACCTGCCGGGTGAGACGGTCGACGACGATGATGGGCTCAGACATGCATTCACTTTTCGGGGCGCGGCCTTCGCGCCGCAGGTTCCTGCACTTTAGCGTGAGCGTGGCGGCGGCGCTGGCCACCGCCTTTGCCGCGCCCGCGCGGGCCGAGGGCGATTGCCAGATCGTCGTCGTGGGCGACAGCATCTCCGCCGAGTACGGACTGGCCCGCGGCAGCGGCTGGGTGGCGCTGCTGGGCCAGCGCGTGGCCGAGCAGAAACTGCCCTGGACGGTGGCCAACGCCAGCATCAGCGGCGATACCACGTCGGGCGGCCTCGCCCGCCTGCCGCAGGTGCTGAGGCAGCATCATCCCAAGGTGGTGATCATCGAGCTGGGCGGCAACGACGCGCTGCGCGGACTGCCCATGAGCGATACGCGCAAGAACCTCGACGCGATGACCTCGCTGGCCGCGGCCGCGGGCGCCAAGGTGCTGATCGCCGGCATCATGGTGCCGCCCAACTTCGGCCGCAAGTACCAGGCCGACTTCGCGCAGGTGTACGTCGACGTGGCCGCCGCCCACCACGCCGCGCTGGTGCCCTTCATCTTCAAGGGCATCGCCGACCGGCCCGACGCGGTCGACTGGTTCCAGGCCGATGGCATCCATCCAGTGGCCAAGGCGCATCCGATCATCCTGGACAACATCTGGCCGCTGCTCACGCCGCTACTGAAGTGAAGAGACAGAAGGTGTCCGGCATCTCCCGCTACTCGCTCGTCCACGATCGGCGTCAGGCATTGCCGCTGGGTACAGCGGAGATGCCAGATTCTTAGCGCACGGGCACCGTCGGAGTGCCAGGAGACAGCGCGCCGCGGCCCGCCGGCGCCGGGGGCGGCGGCGTGAGCACGGCGCTGGCCACGCGGGCCGCGAACGCCGGCTTGCGCAGCTCCGCGCCGCGCACCGCGGGCATCTCGGACACGGGCACCTGCGGATGCAGCCCGGACGTCGCCACCACGCTCACGGCGCCCGGCACCCCGCGATTCGCGTACGCGATCGCGCCCGTCGGAACGACGTGCGCGCGGCCGTTGATGGCCACGGCGCGCCGCGCCGCCGGCGCCACGCTGGCGTTGTTCAGCGCGATCCAGTACCTGGCCGACACCGCGTAGCCCGGGAACAGCGACTCGTCGGGCGCGAGCGCCACCCACCCCGTGGCGGGCGCGTCGCCGACGGTCAGCGCGGGGCCGCCGAACCAGCCCACCACGGCGGGCGCGTATACGGGACGCGTCGTGCCCCACTGCCCCGGCGTCCAGGCCCAGCGCCCCCGCAGCATCGACCAGCGCCCGTAGTGCGACGGTGCGAAGCCCCAGGGCTGGTCGTCGACCCAGCTCCAACCCCAGCGCGCGCTCCACCACCACGCACCCTGCTGGAACGGCTGCCAGCCGGCGGGCAGCTTCGCGGGGATCCACACGTGCGCGCCGCCGGGCGCGAGGCTCCAAGCGCCGAAGCGCGCGAGGTCGGCCGCGCCGGTCATCTCGGGCGGCAGCTGCGCCGCGGCGTTGGCGGCGGCCTGCCGGTCGTCGGCCTTGTCCTGCGCCAGCACGGCGTCGCCGAAGGCGTCCTTCACCGCGGGCACCAGGCGGTAGTGCGTGGCCTGCTGCGCGCCGGCACGCCACACCTCGGCGCGCTGCGGCGCGGCCACCGGCAGCGAGCTGTCGGGCGCCTCCAGCAGCATGTCGCCGCTCCACGCCTGCGCGGCCAGCAGCTGGTTCGAGGCGGCGCGATCGAAGCGGTACTGGCCTGGGTGATGGGGCACCCACGCGCCCTCGTCGGTGTCGATGAACAGCTCGCCGGGGATGTCGTCGGAACGCACGCGCACGGCCAGCTCGCCGTGGTCGAAGCGCAAGCGGATGCGCTGGTCGTCGAGCTGGGTCACCACGAGGTCGGAGCCGGCGCCCAGCCGCACCACGGTCGATCCGAACTGCAGCGTCGCGCCGCTGGCCTTGTCGGTGGTGAGGCGGTCGCCGGTGGACAGCGGCTGGTTGCGCACGACGTCGGCCCACGCGCCTTCGGCGTTGAGCGTGCGCACGGTGCCGGCAAGCTCGGCCACGCGGCCGACGCGTGACGGGGGGTCTTCCTGGGCGTGCACGCTTGCGGACGCGAGGGCGACGACCAGCCATGCGAACCAGCGGCGCGGCATCACGTGGATCCTGCGACTGCGAGCAGGATGACAGGCGAGGCCCGGGCCAGCGAGGTCGGGGCCAGCGAGGCGGGGGACAGGCCCCTTCCCCAGGCCCCTCTGGCGGCGTCGTCAGTCGTCGGCATTGGGATCCATGTCGGGAAACAGCACGCTGGTGTAGCCGAACTGCGTGAGGTCGCGCATGCGCGTGGGGTACAGGCGGCCGATCAGGTGGTCGCACTCGTGCTGCACCACGCGGGCGTGGAAGCCGTCGGCCGCGCGGTCGATCGGGTTGCCCAGCTCGTCGAAGCCCGTGTAGCGGATGCGCTCCCAGCGCGGCACCACGCCGCGCAGGCCCGGCACCGACAGGCAGCCCTCCCAGCCGTCCACCTCGGCCTCGTCCAGCGGCGTGATGACGGGGTTGATCAGCACCGTCCTGGGCACCGGTGGCGCCTCGGGGTAGCGCACGTTGTTCTCGTAGCCGTAGATGACCAGCTGCAGGTCGACGCCGATCTGCGGCGCGGCCAGGCCGGCGCCGTTGGCGTGCTTCATGGTCTCGAACATGTCGGCGATGAGCTCGCGCATCTCGGGCGTGTCGAATTGCTCGACGGGCTTGGCGATGCGCAGCAGGCGCGGGTCGCCCATCTTGAGGATTTCACGGACGGTCATGATGGAAGAGGCCTTGAAGAGAGTCTTGAAGAGAGTCGTGAACGGATTTTGCAGCGCGGCGAGCTGGCGCGTGCTCAAAGGGTCGCGTCGCCCGCGGCGGCATCGACCGCGTCGGGCGGCGCCGCCAGCAGCGCCTGCAGGCCGGCCTCGTCGAGGATGGCCACGCCCAGCGACTGCGCCTTCTCCAGCTTGCTGCCGGCCTCCTCGCCGGCCACGAGCCAGGTCGTCTTCTTCGAGACCGAGCCGCTGACCTTGCCGCCGGCGGCCTCGATGAGATCCTTCGCGTCGTCGCGGCTCAGCGTGGGCAGCGTGCCGGTGATGACCAGCGTCTTGCCCAGCAGCGGACGGAACGCGTCGCTGGCGGTGCCCTCGATGGCGGGCCAGCGAAGGCCGGCGGCGATCAGCTGCTCGACGATCTCGCGGTGGTGCGGCTGCTCGAAGAACGCGCGCACGCTGGTGGCCACGATGGGCCCCACGTCGGGCACCTCCAGCAGTTGCTCGACGCTGGCGTCCATCAGCTTGTCGACGTCGCCGAAATGGCGCGCCAGATCCTTGGCCGTGGTCTCGCCCACGTGGCGGATGCCCAGGCCGAACAGGAAGCGCGGCAGCGTGGTGGCCTTGCTGCGCTCGATGGCGTCCACCAGCTTGTTGGCGCTCTTCTCGCCCATGCGCTCCAGCTCGCTCAACTTGGCGAAGCCCAGCTTGTAGAGCTCGGGCAGCGTTCGCACGATCCCCATGTCGACGATCTGCTCGACGATCTCGTCGCCCAGCCCCTCGATCTCGACCGCGCGCCGGCTGGCGAAATGCAGGATGGCCTGCTTGACCTGGGCCGGGCACGTGACGCCACCAGTGCAGCGCCACGCCACCTCGCCCTCGCGGCGCTCGATGGGGCTGCCGCAGGCCGGGCACTGGCCGCCCACGTGCACGAACAGGTCGAACGGCGCCAGCGCCGCCACCGCCGGGCTGCGCCGCTCCAGCACCGCGCCCACCACCTGCGGGATGACGTCGCCCGCGCGCCGCACGATCACGGTGTCGCCGATGCGGATGTCCTTGCGGCGGATCTCGTCCTCGTTGTGCAGCGTGGCGTTGCTCACCGTGGTGCCGCCCACGAACACCGGCTGCAGCTTGGCCACCGGCGTGAGCGTGCCGATGCGGCCCACCTGCACGTCGATGTCCAGCAGCAGCGTCACCTGCTCCTGCGCAGGGTACTTGTGCGCCACCGCCCAGCGCGGCTCGCGGCTGACGAAGCCGAGCCTGGCCTGCAGCTCGCGCGAGTCGACCTTGTAGACCACGCCGTCGATGTCGTACGGCAGCTTCTCGCGCTCCTCGCCCATGGCCTCGTGGTAGGCCACGAGGCCGTCGGCGCCCTGGCTGACCGTGCGCTGCTTCGCCACCGGAAAGCCCATGGCATCGAGCGCGTCCAGCAACTCGCCGTGCGTGGCCGGCACCGTCCAGCCCTGCACGTCGCCCAAGCCGTACGCGAAGAAGCTCAGCGGCCGCCTGCGCGACTGGTTCGGGTCGAGCTGGCGCACCGCGCCGGCCGCGGCGTTGCGCGGGTTGACCACGGTCTTCTCGTTCTTGGCGCCGCCGGAGATCAACGCGCGCTGGCGCTTGTTGTAGGCCTCGAAGTCGTCGCGCCGCATGTAGACCTCGCCGCGCACCTCCAGCACCGGCGCGGCCACGCCACGGAGCTTCAACGGGATCTGGCCGAGGGTGCGGATGTTGGACGTGACGTCCTCGCCCTCCTCGCCGTTGCCGCGCGTGGCCGCCTGCACCAGCACGCCGTGCTCGTAGCGCAGGTTGATGGCCAGCCCGTCGAACTTGAGCTCGGCGGAATAGGCCACCGGCGGGTCGGCGTCGGTGAGCTTCAATTCGCGTCGCACGCGGGCGTCGAACGCCTGCGCGCCGGCCGCGGTGGTGTCGGTCTCGGTGCGGATGCTGAGCATCGGCACCGCATGCCTGACCGTGTCGAAGCCCTCGAGCACCTGGCCGATGACGCGCTGCGTGGGCGAGTCGGCGCGCCGCAGCTCGGGATGCGCGCCCTCGATCGCCTGCAGCTCCTGGAACAGCTTGTCGTACTCGGCGTCGGGGATGCTGGGCTCGTCGAGGACGTAGTACTTGTGCGCGTGCTCGTGCAGGATCGCGTGCAGCTCGTGGGCACGTCGGGTGGCGGTGGCGAGGGTCGAAGTCATCGGCGAGAGTTTAGTGTCCCGAGGCGGCCTCGAACGCAGCCTAGGGGGTTCGGCCCGCGTCGACGACCACGCGCAGCGCGCCGTCCGCATCGATGCGATTGGCCAGCACGCGGTAGTCGTTCACCGAGGCGTGCGCGGTGTGCAACGGATGCGCGTGGGTGGCCGAGATCACGATCACGGTCGCGCCCGCGGATTCGCCCGCGGCGATGCCCGCCGGCGCGTCCTCGAACACCAGGCAGTCGCGCGCGGACACGCCCAGGCGCGCGGCCGCGAGCTCGAAGCAGTCGGGCGCCGGCTTGCCCTGCGTCACGTCCTCGGCGGTGATCATCAGGTCGGGCAACGGCAGCCCCGCCGCGGCGATGCGCCGGCGCGCCAGCTCGCGCGGCGCCGACGTGACCACCGCCCAGCGCCCGGCGGGCAGCGTGGCCAGGAACGCGGCCGCACCGGCGATGGGCTCGATGCCCTCGACGTCGAGCATCTCCTCGGCGGTGATGGCCGCGGCCTCGGCCACGGGATCGACGCCCGGCAGGTTGAGCCGGCGCACGGTCTCGACGCTGCGCATGCCGTGGATGGTGGGCAGGAACGACGGCACGTCCAGGCCGTGCCGGGCGGCCCAGCGCGACCACACGCGCTCCGCCGCCGCGATCGAGCTGAGGAGGGTGCCGTCCATGTCGAACAGGAAGGCGGCGAAGGCGCGGTCGGGAAGGTTCAAGGGGGTCATGGGCAACGAGGGGGGAGCGACCGATCGTCGCATAGATCGGCGAGTCGATTCGAAAGGGCCTGGCCCCGTCCGGGGCCAGGCCCCTCGCCTCAGGCTCGATCACGCGTGACCGTCACCAGCAACCCCGGCACCGCCTTGCCGCCCTCGTAGCGCACCGAGGCCGAGGCCACGCCGCGTTCCGAGAGTCCCGCCGCCGTCAGGCGAGCCCCCAGTCCGGCCCGTCGATGCACGTAGCGGCCGCTGAGGCCGAGCGTGAAGTCCGCCGCCGCGTCGTCGGGTGACGACTCCAGCGTGAACACGAAGCTGCCGCCAGGACGCAGCGCCGCGCGTGCCGCCGCGAACACCGGCGCGAGTTCGCCGAAATAGATCAGCGTGTCGGCCGACACCAGCAGGTCGAACGCGGCAGGCTGGTGCAACAGGAACTGCACCAGCTCCGCCTTGGGCAACGCGTCGTAGCACTCGCGTGCCGCGGCGCGCTCCAGCATGCGGGCCGACAGGTCGCAGCCCACCAGCGAGCGCGCCCAGGGCCGGATCAATGGGCCGCACAGGCCGGTGCCGCAACCCAGGTCCGCGATGTCGTACTGCGCCGCCGGCGCCGGCAGCGACAGGCGCAGCGCCTCGGCCACCAGCTCGGGCGCGCGGTACTGCAGCGTGGCGAGATGGCGGTCGAAACTGGCGGCGAACTTGTCGAATGCCTGTTCGACATAGGCGTCGCTGCAGCGCTCCGGCACCTCGCCCAGGCTGGCGGCCAGGTGATGGCGCGGATACGGGTTGTCGGGCTCCCGGGCCAGCCAGTCGCGATAGAACGCCGCGGCGCGCTCGTGCTCGCCAGCCTCCGACAAGGCGCGGCCGTAGCTCTCGCGCCGCTCGTGTTGCGCGGGCAGCAGCAGTTCGGCCTGCACCGCGGCCTGGAAAGCCTCTTCGGTGCGCTTCTGCCCCATCAACGCCAGCGACAGGTAGTGCCAGGCCTCGCCGTAGCCCGGCGCGAGGGCCAGCGCGCGCCGGCACGAGCTCTCGGCGCGCGTCCACTCCTTGCGGCGGCGCTGCAGCCGCGCCACGTTGACCAGCGCCTCGGGGCCCTCCACCAACGCGAGGCTGCGCCGGAACGCCTTGTCGGCCTCGGTCACCCGACCCAGTTCCACCAGCACGTTGCCCAGGTTGTTCCACACGCCAGCCTCGCGCGGCGCGACCATCGACGCGCTGCGCAGCAGCGCATGCGCCCGCTCGGCGTCGCCCAGCTGGAACTGCAGCATGCCCATGAAGTTGAGGGCGTCGGGCCGGCGCGGGTCGGCCTGCAGGATGTCCGCGTAGATGCGCCCGGCCACGTCGAGATCGCCCTGCCGGTGATGCGCCACGGCCAGTTGCATGGCCTGGTCGGGCGTCATCGTGCCAGAGGGTTGTTCAGGCGGGGTCGACAAGGCATCTCCATCAGTGTGCGGGCGGGCGAGGACGCAGGATGCCACAGACGGCGTCGCGCCCGGCGTACCATCGGCGCCCGATCTCCCCGCCGACGCCGCCATGCTCCACGATCCCGCCCGCCACGAGGCGCTCGCGCCCATCGCCTGGGACGAGGCGCGCGTTCGCGCCACTGTCACGCACATCGTCGAAGAGACGGTTGCTGCGTTCTCGCCCGACACGCTGTGGCCCGTGCATCCGCGCGACCTCGAACCCGGCGACGATCCGGACGCGCCCCCCAGCAGCCTCTACTACGGCGCGGCCGGCGTCATCTGGGCGCTGGACTACCTACGCGCTGCGGGCGTGGCCTCGACGCCCTCGTTCGCGCAGCACCTGCCGGCGATCCAGCAGCGCAACCGCGCGTGGCTCGCGAAGGCCCCTGGCGACAACGCCGCAAGCTGGCTCGCCGGCGACCTGCCGTTCGAGATGATGGCCTGGGGCCAGGCCCCGACGGCGGCACGCGCCGACACGATCGCCGCGCTGATGGAGGGCAACATCGAGCATCCGGCGCGTGAGCTGATGTGGGGCTCGCCCGGCTCGATGCTGGGCGCGCTCGAGATGCATGGCCGCAGCGGCGACGAGCGCTGGGCCGCGTTGTTCCGGCGCATCGCGGGCCGGCTGCGCGAACAGCTTGAATGGTCGGAGCGCCAGCAATGCCACTTCTGGTCGCAGGACATGTATGGCCATCACAGCCGCTACATCGACGCTGTGCACGGGTTCGTGGCCACCGCCAGCGTGCTGATCCGGGGACGCCACCTGCTGCCCGCGGACGATTGGGTGGCGTGGCAGCGCTGCATCGAAAACACTGTGGCCAACACCGCCATCCGCGATAACGGGCGCGCCACCTGGCCCGCGCAGGCGGACGAGCCGCTCGGCGCGGGGCAGAAGTGGCTGATGCAGTTCTGCCACGGCGCACCCGGCTTCGTGATCTGCCTGGCGCACCTGCCGGGCAACGCCCTGGACACGCTGCTCGTGGAGGCCGGCGAGGCCACCTGGGCCGCCGGGCCGCTGGCCAAGGGCTCCAACCTGTGCCACGGAACTGCCGGCAACGCCTGCGCGTTCCTAGCGCTGCACGCGCGCACGGGCGAAACGCGCTGGCGCGACCGCGCGCGCGCCTTCGCGATGCACGCGATCGCGCAGTTCGAGGCCGAGA
Source organism: Burkholderiales bacterium (assembly GCA_038208735.1). GTDB lineage: Bacteria > Pseudomonadota > Gammaproteobacteria > Burkholderiales > Burkholderiaceae_C > Scleromatobacter. The sequence goes on along the minus strand of JBBQYL010000140.1, from coordinate 268 downwards.
CGGCCGCCACCGGCCACCTGCGCCACTCACTGTGGACGGGCGACATCGGGTTGGCGATCTTCCTGTGGGATTGCCTGCGCGGGAGACTGGCGTTCGCGACGCTGGACGTGTTCTTCGCCGAGACGAACTAGGAGTCTGGGCGGCAGAAGCTTTGGAGGCGAATTGAATCGGCTTTAGAGTCGGCGCGATGCTGATTTCGGGAACCGGCGGCGGTCGGGGTTCAGTGCAGGCCGTGTTGAGGCCTCTGGCAGAAGCTGCAGGCGGCTAT
>JBBQYL010000139.1:0-13757 GCA_038208735.1 Burkholderiales bacterium | reverse complement strand
GGCAGTTCAGACGCGATGGCGCACGTGCGTTCGCTCGTCGAGAAGGTCGCGCGCAGCATGGCGCCTGTGCTGGTGCAGGGCGAGTCGGGCACCGGAAAGGAACTCGTCGCGCGCGCCATCCACGACGTCAGCGCGCGTGCCGGCCAGCCCTTCGTGGCGGTGAACTGCGGCGCCATTCCCGAGACGCTGCTCGAGTCGGAGTTCTTCGGCGTCCGCAAGGGCGCCTTCACCGGCGCCAACGCCGACCGCGACGGGTTCTTCCAGGCGGCCAACGGCGGCACGTTGTTCCTCGACGAGATCGGCGACCTGCCGTTCGCGATGCAGTCGAAGCTGCTGCGCGCGATCCAGGAGCGCGCGGTGCGGGCGATCGGCGCCACCACCGAGCAGACGCTCAACGTGCGCATCGTCAGCGCCACGCACAAGGATCTCGCCTCCGAGGTGCAGGCCGGGCGCTTCCGCCAGGATCTGTTCTACCGCCTCAACGTGATCGACATCAAGGTGCCGCCGCTGCGCGAGCGCCTGGCCGACATTCCCGGCATCGCCGACGCGTTGCTCGCGCGCATCGCGCGCGAGGCGGGCGTGTCGCCCGCGCCGCGCCTGGCCGATGACGCGCGCACCTTGCTCGCACGGTACGCGTTCCCGGGCAACGTGCGCGAGCTCGAGAACCTGCTGCACCGCGCGGTGGCGCTCAGCGACGGCGAGGTGATCCGCTCGCACGACCTGGCGTTGCCCGAGGCCTTGCTCGCCGACGCTCCCCCGCGTGTCGCCACGCCGGTCGATCCCGACGCGGGCAAGATCGCGGCGGTGGTCGTCGACCATGCCGGCGAAGGCATGACGGTGGCCGAGGCGATGGGCGCGGGCGGGATGGCGCACGCCGACGCCGCGCCGCCCGCCGCCCAGGAGCCGGTGCCCGACGACCTGGCGCGCTACCTCGACGAGGTGGAGCGCACGATCCTCGTGCGCGCGCTCGAGCGCCAGAACTTCAACCGCACCGCCGCCGGCGCCAGCCTCGGGCTGTCGCTGCGGCAGATGCGCTACCGGATGGCGCGGCTCGGCATCACCGAGTCCGAGACGTCCGACCCGAGCTGAGTTCGCCCGTGGCCGGCGAGTGGCACGACGGCTGGTGGCGCGACGCCACGCGCGTGCCGTCGCCCAACTTCTCGGCGCGGCCGGCCGGCGCACGCGTCGACACGGTGGTGCTGCACTCCATCAGCCTGCCGCCCGGCCAGTACGGCGGCGACGGCATCCGGCGGCTGTTCACCAACACGCTCGACTGGTCGGCGCATCCTTATTTCGAGACGATCCGCGGGCTCGAGGTGTCGGCGCACTTCGTGGTGCGGCGCGACGGCGAGGTGCTTCAGTTCGTCTCCATCGACGACCGCGCGTGGCACGCCGGCCGCTCCGCCTGGGACGGCCGCGAGGCGGCCAACGACTGGTCGATCGGCATCGAGCTGGAAGGGCTCGAGGGCGACACCTTCGAGTCCGCGCAGTACGACGCGCTGCAGCGACTGCTGCCGGCGATCGACCACGTTCAAGGGATCCGGCACGTGGTCGGGCACGAGCACGTGGCGCCCGGACGCAAGATCGATCCGGGCCCGGGCTTCGACTGGCGCGAGCTCGCGGCGCGCCTGCGCTGGGATGCGGCGCGCATCCCGCCCGCGGGACCGCAGCCGGACTGACGCGCGTCGCTCGCGAGCCAAGATCCATGCGGGTTGGCGCCACGCGATGCGACGCCAGGCGAGCAGCCATGCGGGTCTCGATACGCGCGTCGCACAACCAGGCGGGCTGGCCGCGCGCGGTCTCGAAAAAAGGTCGCCGAGCGGCTGTCATCAGGATTTCTTGAAGTCAGCCGTCACACTACGGGTAGTGCCTGAGAGGTTTTTTGACGCTACGTATAGCGTTGTCAGGGCGTAGCTGCTACAGTGAATCATTCGGGTTTCCGAAGTGAAAAAACTCCAATGACACCCTCACTCGACGCGCTCCGCGAGGTTGGTACCGGCTCCCGCCGGAACCCTCCGCGATGCAGTGTCCGGTTCTCGGCCTCGCCGAGCGGGTAGTCCCAACACACGTCGTAGAACGCACTCGTTGCACAGCGAGTCGGGCTGCGGCTTTGTGTGTTGGAAATTGGAGTTCTGCACACGGTACTCACAAGTCATCCACAGGTTTTTCCAGTTTCCAGATAAAGCAAGAAGGGGTTCGACATGCAGGGAATCGCATCCACCGCCAATGAAACCGGCAGCCCGGCGCGCAGCGCGCCCGCGCAGACCGTCGCCGGCACGCACTCGGCCTACCAGGGCTATCAGATCCTCCGCCGCAACGGCGCCGTGGTCTCGTTCGAGCCCAGCAAGATCGCCGTCGCGCTGATGAAGGCCTTCCTGGCCGTGCACGGCACGCAGGGTGCGGCCTCGGCCAGCGTCCGCGAGACCGTCGACGGCCTCACCGAGAGCGTGGTGCGTGCGCTGCTGCGCTCGCGTCCGGCCGGCGGCACGTTCCACATCGAGGACATCCAGGACCAGGTCGAGCTGGGCCTCATGCGCGGCAGCCACCACGAAGTGGCGCGCGCCTACGTGCTGTACCGCGAGCGCCGTTCGCAGGATCGCCAGAAGTCCGGGCAGGTCGAGGCCAAAGTGGCCGAGCCCGAGCTGTTCGTCACCGACAAGGGCGAGCGCGTGCCGCTCGACGTGAAGCACCTGCACTCGCTGATCGTGGCCGCATGCGCCGGCCTGGGCGCCGACGTCACGCCCGAGCCCGTGTTCGCCGAGACTCGCCGCAACCTGTACGACGGCGTGCCGATGGACGAGGTCTACAAGGCCGCCATCCTGGCCTCGCGCACCCTCATCGAGAAGGAACCCGGCTACACGCGCGCCACGGCCCGCCTGCTGATGCACACCATCCGCCGCGAGATCCTCAACGAGGAGGTGTCGCAGGAGCAGATGGCCGAGCGCTACGCCGAGTACTTCCCCAAGTTCATCAAGCGCGGCATCAAGGCCGAGCTGCTGGACGAGAAGCTGGGCCAGTACGACCTGGCCAGGCTGGGCGCCGCGCTCGACCACTCGCGCGACATGCAGTTCGACTACCTCGGCCTGCAGACGCTGTACGACCGCTACTTCCTGCACGACAACGACGAGCGCATCGAGCTGCCGCAGGCGTTCTTCATGCGCGTGGCCATGGGCCTGTCGCTGGGCGAGGTCGACCGCGAGGCGCGCGCCATCGAGTTCTACAACGTGCTGTCGACGTTCGACTTCATGTCCAGCACCCCCACGCTGTTCAACGCCGGCACGCGTCGCTCGCAGCTGTCCAGCTGCTACCTCACCACCGTGGCCGACGACCTCGACGGCATCTATGAGGCGCTGAAGGAAAACGCGCTGCTGTCGAAGTTCGCCGGCGGCCTGGGCAACGACTGGACCAACGTCCGCGCGCTCGGCTCCTATATCAAGGGCACCAACGGCAAGAGCCAGGGCGTCGTGCCCTTCCTCAAGGTCGTCAACGACACGGCCGTGGCCGTCAACCAGGGCGGCAAGCGCAAGGGCGCGGTCTGCGCGTACCTCGAGACGTGGCACCTGGACATCGAAGAGTTCCTGGAGCTGCGCAAGAACACCGGCGACGATCGCCGTCGCACCCACGACATGAACACGGCGAACTGGATTCCCGACCTGTTCATGCGCCGCGTGATGGAAGGCGCCGACTGGACGCTGTTCTCGCCCTCCACCTGCCCCGACCTGCACGACCTGATCGGCGTCGCCTTCGAAACGGCGTACGTCGCCTACGAAGAGAAAGCCGACCGCGGCGAGATCAAGCTGTTCAAGCGCTTGCCGGCCAAGGATCTGTGGCGCCGCATGCTCTCGATGCTGTTCGAGACCGGCCATCCCTGGATCACCTTCAAGGACGCCTGCAACGTGCGCTCGCCGCAGCAGCACGTGGGCGTGGTGCACTCGTCCAATCTGTGCACCGAGATCACGCTGAACACGAGCGAGACGGAAATCGCCGTCTGCAACCTGGGCTCGGTCAACCTGTCGCAGCATCTGGTGGCCGACGCCGACGGCAAGATGGGCGTCGACCACGCCAAGCTGCAGAAGACCGTGCGCACCGCGATGCGCATGCTCGACAACGTGATCGACATCAATTACTACGCGGTCAAGAAGGCGCGCGACTCCAACCTGCGCCACCGCCCGGTCGGTCTCGGCATCATGGGCTTCCAGGATTGCCTGTACCAGCTGCGCACGCCGTACGCCAGCGACGCTGCCGTCGAATTTGCCGATCGCTCGATGGAAGCCGTCTGCTACTACGCGTACTCCGCGTCGACCGAGCTCGCCGCCGAACGTGGCCGCTACTCGTCGTTCAAGGGCTCGCTGTGGGACAAGGGCATCCTGCCGTTCGACTCCATCGACCTGCTGGTCAAGAACCGCGGCGGCTACGTCGAGGTCGACCGCTCGATGACGCTCGATTGGGACGCGCTGCGCGCCAAGATCGCCCAGCACGGCATGCGCAATTCCAATTGCGTGGCCATCGCGCCCACCGCCACCATCTCCAACATCATCGGCGTGGACGCGTCGATCGAGCCGTGCTTCGGCAACCTCTCGGTCAAGTCCAACCTGTCGGGTGAGTTCACCGTCGTCAACGAGTACCTCGTCAACGACCTGAAGCGCCTGGGCCTGTGGGACTCCGTGATGCTGATGGACCTGAAGCACTACAACGGCTCGCTGCGCGCCGTCGACCGCGTGCCGGACGAACTGAAGTCGTTGTACGCCACGGCGTTCGAGGTCGACGCCACGTGGCTGGTGGAAGCCGGCGCGCGTCGCCAGAAGTGGATCGACCAGGCGCAGTCGCTCAATATCTACCTGGCCGGCGCGTCGGGCAAGAAGCTCGACGAGACCTACAAGCTGGCGTGGCTGCGTGGCCTGAAGACCACGTACTACCTGCGCACGATGGGCGCCACCCACGCCGAGAAGAGTACGGTCGACCGCAAGCAGATGAACTCGGTGTCGTCGGGCGGCGGCGTGTCCGCGATGGACGCCGCGGCGGAGCGGGCACGAGCCATGCTGGCAGAGGCGGAGACATCCACGCCTGCCACCGACATCAAGTTCTGCGGCGTCGACGATCCCACCTGCGAAGCGTGCCAGTGACGCTTCACGACAGCGAGTCCATCACGCGCCTCGGCGCGTGATGCATCGAACGAGAGCCAAGACGAAACGCGTCCATGCGAATCCACGCTCACGACCAAACGCACGCTCGAGATTCGAGCGCGGAGCGAGTGCGTGACGCGTGGGTTTGCGATGCGTCGATTTGCGCGGAAGCACATGCGTCGAACGACGTCGCTTCGATGCGAAGCCGCAACAACGAGCGCGGCTCGCTGTCAATAAGTGCTTGGTGTTTCAACACAACACTCCGATAATTCGTAGCCATAGGAAGCACACACATGCTGGTCTGGGAAGACGACCTCCGGTCTCCACAAAGTTCACTGCCGCCGACGTCCACCGCGTTCAACAACGACGGACGATCGGCCTCTCCGTCGCTCCGCGATGTGCAGTCCGCGCCGGTGCTGACGCAAGCAGTCGACTCTCGCGCCGTACCGCACTCCGAGCCGCAAGTCTCGCCCGCGATCTCCATCGCCGCGACGCATGCTGTGAAGTCCGCGCGTCGCGTCACGGCCGCCGAGAAGCGCATCATCAACGGCCAGACCGACGTCAACCAGCTGGTGCCGTTCAAGTACAAGTGGGCGTGGGAAAAGTACCTCGCCTCGTGCGCCAACCACTGGATGCCGCAAGAGGTGAACATGTCGCGCGACATCGCGCTTTGGAAGGACCCGAACGGTCTGACCGAAGACGAGCGCCGCATCATCAAGCGCAACCTCGGCTTCTTCGTGACGGCCGATTCGCTTGCCGCGAACAACATCGTGCTCGGCACATATCGCCACATCACCGCCCCCGAGTGCCGCCAGTTCCTGCTGCGCCAGGCGTTCGAGGAAGCGATCCACACGCACGCGTACCAGTACATCGTCGAATCGCTCGGCCTCGACGAGAGCGAGATCTTCAACGCGTACAACGAAGTCGATTCGATCCGCGACAAGGACCAGTTCCTGATCCCGTTCATCGAAGCGATCATGGATCCGCACTTCCACACCGGCACGCCGGAAAACGACCAGACCCTGCTGCGCAGCCTGATCGTGTTCGCGTGCCTGATGGAAGGCATGTTCTTCTACGTCGGCTTCACGCAGATCCTGTCCATGGGTCGGCAGAACAAGATGACCGGTGCCGCCGAGCAGTACCAGTACATCCTGCGCGACGAATCCATGCACTGCAACTTCGGCATCGACCTGATCAACCAGATCAAGCTCGAGAATCCGCACCTGTGGACGGCGTCGTTCAAGGAAGAGATCAAGGGTCTCTTCGTGAAGGCCGTCGAGCTCGAATACCGCTACGCGGAAGACACCATGCCGCGTGGCGTGCTGGGTCTGAACGCGTCGATGTTCAAGGGCTATCTGCGCTACATCGCCAACCGTCGCGCACAGCAGATCGGCCTCGAGCCGCTCTTCCCGAACGAGGAAAACCCGTTCCCCTGGATGAGCGAAATGATCGACCTGAAGAAGGAACGCAACTTTTTTGAAACCCGCGTCATCGAATACCAATCCGGTGGCGCACTGTCCTGGGACTGATCGTTCCCTCGCCTTCACGAGGCCGGAGCGAGCTGTCGTCAGGACGTCGTAGAGAGATCAAGATCCGCGGCGCCAGAAGAATCACCGTCAGATGTGATTCGCTGGAGCTGCAACCCAGTTCATCGTCATGCAAACCACCCGCCGCTTCATGCGGCGGGCAAGGCAAGCAGGCGATGAATGCCGCACCGGTTTTTGGGGCGGCGTTTCATGCAACTTGATCAAGGAGATTGAAATGGCAACTGCGAAGAAACCGGTCGCGAAGAAGGCGGCTCCGGCAAAGAAGGCTCCGGCCAAGAAGGCAGCACCGGCGAAGAAGGCCGCTGCGAAGAAGGCTCCGCCCAAGAAGGCGGCACCGGCCAAGAAGGCGGCTCCGGCGAAGAAGGCTGTCGCGAAGAAGGCTCCGGCCAAGAAGGCGGCACCGGCAAAGAAGGCTGTGGCCAAGAAGGCTCCGGCCAAGAAGGCAGCACCGGCGAAGAAGGCCGCTGCGAAGAAGGCTCCGGCGAAGAAGGCCGCGCCTGCGAAGAAGGCGGCCGCCAAGGCGCCTGCGAAGAAGGCCGCCGCGAAGGCGCCTGCCAAGAAGGCTGCCACCAAGGCGCCTGCGAAGAAGGCTGCTGCCAAGGCGCCTGCGAAGAAGGCTGCTGCCAAGAAGGCGGCGCCTGCGGCGCCCGCTGCGCCTGCACCGGCGCCTGCGCCTGCTGCGAAGACCGCTCTGAGCCCGGCAGCTGCCTGGCCGTTCCCCACGGGCAACAAGCCCTGAGGGAAGCGTTCTCGCTTCAATGGAAGCCCGGCCTCGGCCGGGCTTTTTCTTGGCTCATCGCCGGATTGCGGGCTGCGTTGGATAGCAGAGTGCCGGGTTGCCGGGTTGCCGGGTTGCCGCGTGTCGGATTGCGGCGTCTCTGGGTCAGTCACGACTCACCGGGCAAGTCTCTTTTGTTCGTGTCCCCCGCCGGCCTTCGGCGCGGCTCCTCCTTGACCTCACAAAAGAGAATCGCCCGGTTCGTCGTTCCACGCCCGGTGTGCCAGCGGACAACATTCGCGAGGGAAGGCGTCCGCGAATTTGTGAGGTGGTGTTGGCATCGTCGGGCCGTCGAGGCCGCGACGAAGCCCCGCGGCCGGCTCGTTCACGCGCCGCCGGGCCTGACGCGAATCGCGGATCGGGATGCCGGCGCTACTTTTCGTGATGGACGACCTGCACGGTCCCGTCGTCCTGCGCGCTTTTGCAAGATCCCCACCTGAGACACCGTCGTTCGCCAGCATGGATCCTGCGACTGCGCGCAGGATGACGCGGTTGTCGAGGTGATGACGGGTTGGCGCGGTGATGCCGCAGTTGGAGCGGCGATGACCCAGTTAGCGCGGCGATGACGCAGTTGGAGCGATGATGACCCGGTTGGCGCGATGATGACGCTATTGCCGAGGTAATCTCCCGCATCGTTGGTCACGAGAAGGAGTGTTGGCGTGGCGATGCGAAGTTCGCGTCAGGCCCGACGGCGCGTGAACGAGCCGGCCGCGGGCTTCGTCGCGGCCTCGATGGCCCGACGAAGCCAAGACCACCTATCAAATTCGCGGACTTCTTCCCCCGCAAATGTTGTCCGCTGGCACACCGGGCGTGGAACGGCGAACCGGGCGAGTCTCTTTTGTGAGGTCAAGGAGGAGCCGCGCCGCAGGCCGGCGGGGGACACGAACAAAAGAGACTTGCCCGGTGAGTCGTGACTGACCCAGCGACGCCCAGCAGTGCCCCAGCGACTGCCCCATGACCCGCAACCCCCGCAACCCCCGCATCTGCTCCGATGAACCCCGCTGAGCCCCTCTGCCTGTCCATGCGCGCAGAAGGCGTGCTGCTGCAGCTGAGCGTGACGCCCAACGCCAAGCGCACGCAGGTCGACGGACTGCGCGACGGCGCGCTGCGCTTGCGCCTGGCCGCGCCACCCATCGACGGCCGCGCGAACGAGGCGCTGGTGGCATGGTTGGCGAAGTCGCTGGGCGTGCCCAAGCGCGACGTCGAGGTGCTGCGCGGCGAGTCGAGCCGGCGCAAGCAGGTGGCGATCGCCGTGTCGCACGAGGTCGCCGCGAGCTGGCTCGCCGACGTGCTGTCGACGCCGGACTGAGGCCGATCAGGCGCCCAGCGCCGCCTTGTCCACCGGATGGTTCTGCCCGCCGCGATAGGCGATCTTCACGGCGCCGATCTTGTTGCCCAGCGTCACGCAGTCGATCAGCGGCCAGCCCAGCTCGAGGCCGTACAACAGCGCGCCACGGAACGCATCGCCGCAGCCCGTGGGGTCGAGCACCTCGGTGGCCACCACGCCCGGCACGTGCGTGCGCTGGCCTTGCTCCCACACCTCGCAGCCCTGGTCGCCCAGCGTCACGATCACGCCCTTCAGGTGCGACGTCGACAGCTCGGCCAGGCCCAGGCCGGTGCGGTCGGTGAGCATCTTGGCCTCGTAGTCGTTGACCGTCACCCAGGTGGCCTGGGCCACGAACGCGCGCAGGTCGGCACCGTCGAACATCGGCAGGCCCTGGCCCGGATCGAACACGAACGGGATCCTGGCGGCGGCCAGGTCGGCGGCGCGGCGGATCATCGCGTCGCGGCCGTCGGGGCCGATGATGGCCAGCTTGATGTCGGCGCGCGCCGGCAGTCCGGTCTCGTGCGCCTGCATCATCGCGCCGGGGTGGAACGCCGTGATCTGGTTGTTGGCGGCGTCGGTGATGATGATGGCCTGCGCCGTGTAGTTGTCGGCCGCCACGTGCACGCTGTCGGTGGAGATGCCGAGTCTTTTCAGGTGATCCAGGTAGCTGGCGCCGTCGTTGCCGAGCGCGGCCAGCACCACCGGCTCGCCGCCCAGCAGCTTGAGCGTGTAGGCGATGTTGCCGGCGCAGCCGCCGAATTCGCGACGCAGCGTGGGCACCAGGAACGACACGTTCAGGATGTGCAGCTGCTCGGGCAGGATCTGGTCGGCGAAGCGCCCCGGGAAGACGGTGATGGTGTCGAACGCGAGGGAACCGCAGACGAGGCTGGCCATGGGGGCGCTTTCAGGAAACGGGTGAACGAAGAAGCCTCGCGGCTGCCTCAGGGATAGAAGAGGTCGGCCTGGAAGCCGCTGGCCGCCAGCGTGCCCACCTGGAGGCGGGCATGCACGTGCAGCTCGCCCTCGGCCGGCAGCGCGTCCTGGTGGATGCCCAGCTGATCGGGCGTGAGCACCTTGCGCGAGACGATCTCGCCATTGAGATCCATGAACGTCACGTCGAACGACGGGATGCGCACCGCGTGGTCGGCGCGGTTGTGCAGGTCGGCGGCGAACAGCAGCACATGCTCGGTGTCGGTGCGCGTGAGCGAGCTGCCGTCCAGCGCCAGGCTGGCGATCGCGCGCGGCGCCTCGATGCGGCAGTCGGCCTGCTGGCAAAGCCACTGCCATGCGGGCAGCGTGGCGGGCCAGCGGGCCGCCAGCGTGTCGCGCTGCGGCCAGGCCACCTGGCCCACCGCGGCCACCACCAGCAGCAGCAGCGAGAGGCTCAGCACCGCGCGTACCCACGGCTTGCGCCAGCGCGCGCCGCTGCGGGCCTCGCGCAGGAAGCGCGGATCCTTGGTCCGGTCTACCAGCGCCACCTCGGTGGTGGGCGCGTTCGGGTCGGCGGCCTTCCGCTTGCTGCGCTTCGGCGGCCAGTCGCCGGCGTCTTCCGGCAGCATCGACGCCAGCGTGGGCGGCCCGGCGCGGGACTCGTCGGCGGCGTCGTCGGCCAGCAGGCTGGGCATCGTCGAGCCGCCGATGTCCGGCGTCGGCTCGCGCACGACGGCGAAGGCGGGCAGCGAGTCGTCGTCCGGCGAGCCTGCGGCGAAGGCCGACGCGAGGTCGGCGGCGCTGGACTGCGACGGGAGCGCCGCGGACGAGACGGGGACGGACGCGCCAAACGGCGGCTCCGCCTGCGCGGGCTCGGGCGCCTGCGCGGGCCATTGCACGGGCGCGGGTGACGGCTCCGGACGCCGCGCGAGCAGTGACGGCGGAATGTAGATCGGAGGCGGCGGAGGCTCCGGTGCCGGTGCCGGTGCCGGTGCCGGTGCCGGTGCCGGTGCCGGTGCCGGCGCGGCTTCGGCGCCGTGCGCCGCCTGCGGTTCGCCGATCGGGAAGTCGACCGCGGCAGACGTGTCGAACGGCGAGGGGATGGCGTACGAATCACGCGTATCGAACGGCGGCGGCGCGGCGTACGCATCACGCGTATCGAACGGCGGGCGCGTGACGTACGCTTCCCGCGTCACGAACAGGTGGGGCGTGTCGAACGTCTCGTGCGTAGGGTTCGCGAGGGGCGGCGGAGCCGGCGCGACCTCCGGTGCGGGCGCATCAGCGGGCGCCGTCGCGGGCGATGGCTGCCAGCCGGGCGCGCGGGGCAACTGCAGCGCGCTGCCGAACGGCGACAGCGTCACAGGCGGCATGGGCACCGGCGCCGGCGGCCAGGCCGAGGGGATCGCGCTGGGGGGAGCCTGCGTGCGCGCGGCCTCCTCGGCCAGCCGAGCCGCGAAGCGCGGCGCGATGGTGCCGCGAGTGACCACGGGCGCGAACGAGGTCGGCGTCGGCTCCGCGGGCGCCATGGCCTGGGGCGGAGGCGCCAGCGGCGCGGGCGGCGGCGGCATCGACCGCGTGGCCGGCGTGAATCCGGTGTAGCCCGGCCGCGTGGCGGGCGCGGCCGGCGGGTAGTCCGACGGGCCGAAGGTGGACGGCCCGGTGGGCGGTGGCGGCGGTGCGGCCTGCCGTACGGGAATGGCGATGGGCGACGGGGACGCCGCGCCGGACGTCGGCATCGGGATGGGCGCGCTCGCGCGCTGGTCGGCGAACGCGCGCGTGGCGGGCGGCGTGGCCGCGGCGCGCGAGGCCCGGCGCGCGGCGACGGACGGGTCGCTGTCCAGGTCGAACAAGGCCTCGATACCGTGGAAGACCTCGTGGCACTGGCCGCAGCGCACCCAGCCCTCGGACACCTTGAGCTGGTCCTGCACGACACGAAAGATCGTGCCGCAGGCGGGGCAGCGGGTGGCGAGGCTCATGCCGCGATCATACGATGCGATGAGGGGGAAACAGGGCCGGAAGAACCATCAAACGATACCCCACGGGGTACCGGAATGGTCACGCTGCGTAACGCCAATTCAACCGGCCTTGCGCCCGCTCATCAATATCCACCCGTCCAACGTGTTGGCCACTTCCAGGGCGATCCACGGCGCATAGGCGGCCTTGAGCTCGTCGGCCTGGCGGTCGAGGATGCCGGCCAGCACCAGGTGGCCGCCGGGTGCCACGTGCCCGCACAGCAGCGGCGCGAGCATCTTCAACGGCGTGGCGAGGATGTTGGCCAGCACCAGCGGGTACTCGCCCGACGCCATGTCCGGCGCGCCGGAGCGCAGCGTCACGCCGTTGTCCTTGGCGTTCTGCGCGGTGGTGGAGATGGCCGCGGGGTCGATGTCGACCGCGTCGATGGGCGTGCCGCCGTGCAACGCCGCGCCGATGGCCAGGATGCCGGAGCCGCAACCGTAGTCCAGCACCCGCTGGCCGCGGATGTCGACCTCGTGCGCGGCGATCCAGCCCAGGCACATGCGCGTGGTGGGGTGGGTGCCGGTGCCGAAGGCCATGCCCGGGTCGAGCCGGATCAGGTGCGTGGCGGCCGCCGGCGGCTCGTGCCAGGTGGGCACGATCCAGAACGTGGGGGTGATCTCCACCGGGTCGAACTGCGACTGCGTCAGCCGCACCCAGTCCTGCTCGGCCACCTCGTCGAGCGACGTCATGCTGACGCTGTTACCGGCTTGCGTCGCCCAGTCCTGCGCGAGCAGCAGCGTGGCGGCCTCGCTCGCGGCCTGCTCCGTCTCGAACAGGGCGGTCAGCGTCGACCGCAGCCAACCGGCGCTCGGCGCGGGCATGCCCGGCTCCCCGAACAGCGCCTTCTCGGCGTCGGTGTCGGCATCGGAGTCCTCCACCGATACCGACAGCGCGTCGAGCTCGTCCATCAGCGCGTCGGAGACGTTCTCCACCAGCGCTTCCGGGGCCTGCAATACCAGCTGGAACATCAACGTTGGTGCTGGGCCAGCCAGCCTTCCAGGTAGTGGATGCTGGTGCCGCCTTCGATGAACTTGGCGTCGACCATCAGCTCGCGGTGCAGCGGGATGTTGGTCTGGATGCCCTCGACCACCGTCTCGGACAGCGCCACGCGCATGCGCGCGAGCGCCTGGTCGCGGGTGTCGCCGTGCACGATGATCTTGCCCACCATCGAGTCGTAGTTCGGCGGCACGTAGTAGTTCGTGTAGATGTGCGAGTCGACGCGCACGCCCGGGCCGCCCGGCGGGTGCCACATGGTGATGCGTCCCGGCGACGGCACGAACTTGTACGGATCCTCGGCGTTGATGCGCACCTCGATCGAGTGGCCGCGCATCTGGATCTGGCGCTGCGTGAACGGCAGCGCCTCGTTGGCCGCCACCTTGATCTGCATCTGCACGATGTCGATGCCCGTCACCATCTCGGTGACCGGATGCTCCACCTGCACGCGGGTGTTCATCTCGATGAAATAGAACTCGCCGTCCTCGAACAGGAACTCGAACGTGCCGGCGCCGCGGTAGCCGATGCGCTTGCAGGCGGCGGCGCAGCGCTCGCCGATCTTCTCGATCACGCGGCGCGGGATGCCCGGCGCCGGCGCTTCCTCGATGATCTTCTGGTGGCGCCGCTGCATGGAGCAGTCGCGCTCGCCCAGCCAGACCGCGTTCTTGTGCTGGTCGGCCAGGATCTGGATCTCGATGTGCCTCGGGTGCTCGAGAAACTTCTCCATGTAGACGGCGGGATTGTTGAACGCCGCGCCGGCCTCGGAGCGGGTCATCTGCACCGCGTTGACCAGGGCCGCCTCGGTGTGGACCACGCGCATGCCGCGCCCGCCGCCGCCGCCGGCCGCCTTGATGATCACGGGGTAGCCCACGGCGCGGGCGATGCGGATCAGTTCCTTCGGGTCGTCGGGCAGCACGCCTTCGGAGCCCGGCACGCACGGCACGCCGGCCTTGATCATGGCCTGCTTGGCCGACACCTTGTCGCCCATCATGCGAATGGACTCGGGCGTGGGGCCGATGAACACGAAGCCGCTCTTCTCGACG
>JBBQYL010000138.1:0-13769 GCA_038208735.1 Burkholderiales bacterium | reverse complement strand
TCCCGGATCGCAGCTGGCGCCGGGCGAGCGCTCGGGATTGCCGCCGGTGCCGCCGGCGAAGTTGACGTAGCCCACCACGCCGCCCGGGTCGAGCGCGCCCGCGGCCACGGTGGTGAGGCCGCCCACCGACTGGCCCACCAGCAGCACGTCGCTGGTGTCGGCCCAGGGTTGGTCGTGCAGCCAGGCCAGCGTGGCGCCGACGGTGAGCACCGCGGCATCGGCGGTCTTGCCGAAGTCGGGCCGCGTGGTGCAGCGTCCGGCGGCATCGTGGTGCACCCCGCTGTCCTCCACGTCGCCGCCCGTGCTCTGGCCGTAGCCCGGCCGCACCGGCGACACCACCGCCACGCCCTTGGCCAACCAGTAGTGCAGCTGCGCGCGGCTCACGCCGATCTGGACGTTGGCGCGGCCGTCGGCGCCGGGCGCGCGGCCGTGCGAGAACACCACCACCGGGAACGGGCCCGCGCCGGGTGGCAGGAACCAGGTGGTGACCATCTGCGCGACGTCGCCGCGGGCCTCGCGCACCGGGATGCTGGCCGTGTGGCCATCGGCGGCCCAGGCCGGGGTGGCGGCGTGCGCGGCGGCGACACCGGCCAGCGCGACGGCAACGAGGACGTGGGCGAGGCGCATGGCGGGATCCTTCGAGACTGGACTCAGAACGGCGCCGACGCGTCCTCGGCGTTGGCCGGCGCGTAGGGCGAGCTCGCGCCCATGGTGGCCGTCTGGCCCGTGAGCGCGGCGATCACCTTGTCGGCGGTGGACGTGCCGGCCTCGCCCAGCTTGAGCGGGCCGCCCAGCGCATCGACCAGGCCGGGAATCAGCTGGGCCAGCTCGCCGGTGGCGATGGCCACGTCGGCGTCGAAGTTGTTGTCGCCCTTGCCCGCGGCCTCCTTGCCTTCGAGCACCACGTCGAGCAGCTTGATCTTCTTGATGGCGAACTGCTCGGTGAGCACGAACGACACGCGGTTGTCCCACGTGAGCGCCAGCTGCGTGGGCATCTTGCCCTGCTTGATGTGCTCGCCCACCTCGTCGATGTCGAGCGTGTGGCGCGCGTAGCGCACCAGCGCCTTCTCGCTGTCGGGCTGCTTGAGCTCGCACTCGCGATCGATGCTGAAGCCCGCCGGGGCCTCCTTGGTGGACAGCCACTCGGCCATCGCGGTGGCCGCCGACTGCTGCGTCTGCACGAGCTCGAGGCGGATGCCGCCCGACAGCAGCTCGGTGAGCAGCGTGACGATCTTGTCGGCCTTCTTGGCGCTGCCGGCGCCGATGATGACCAGCTTGGACTGCAGGTCGATCCAGATGGGCGTGTTGCCGCGCTTGGGAAACGCGCGCGGCAGCAGCTCGTGCACGATCTCTTCCTTCATCTCCTTGGCCTGCTTGCCCCTGGGACGGCGGCCGGTCTCCTGCTCGATCTTGTCGAGCCGGGCCTCCAGCTGGGTCTTGACGGCGCCGCCGGGCACGGCCCTGGTCTCGGCGCACAGCTTCAGGATCCACTGGCCGCCCACGTTCTCCACCAGCGGCCCGTGCTTCTCGCCGCGCGGCTCCACCCAGCCGAACGACTCCTGCTGCGAGGCGCCGCACTCGACGAAGCGGGCCGCGTCGAGGCGCGTCTCCAGCTCGGCCATCGGCGGCTGTTCCCATTGATCGATGCGATAGACGATGACGTTCTTGAACATGTGCGCTGGCAGACAAAACAGGGGCGAAGGGGCGCGATTCTAGGCGCGCTGTATTTCCGTCCAGCAACCGAGTGTTTCCGGCGCTGCCGAATCCGGCAAAAGCGCACGCCGGACGCGGGGGAGAATCGCCACATGCTCCGCTTCGCCGCCAACGCGCGTTCGCCGCTCAGCCGCGGCCGACGAACGGCATCTTGGTGGCCATGATCGTCATGAACTGCACGTTGGCCTCGAGCGGCAGGGCGGCCATGTGGACGACGGCATCGGCCACGCGCTCGACGTCGAGCATGGCCTCGGCGGCCATGCTGCCGTTGGCCTGCTTGACGCCCCTGGCCATGCGCGCGGCCATCTCGGTGACCGCATTGCCGATGTCGATCTGGCCGCAGGCGATGTCGTAGGCGCGCCCATCGAGCGAGATCGACTTGGTCAGGCCGGTGACCGCATGCTTGGTAGCCGTGTACGGCGCCGAGTCGGGGCGTGGCGCGTGGGCCGAGAGCGAGCCGTTGTTGATGATGCGGCCGCCGCGCGGCGACTGCGCCTTCATTGCCCGGAACGCACCCTGGGCGCACAGGAACATGCCGGTGAGGTTGACGTCCACCACCGAGCGCCAGGTGTCATGGGTCAGGTCCTCGAACGCGATCCCGTTGGCGCTGGTGCCCGCGTTGTTGAAGAGCACGTCGACGCGGCCGAAGCGCGCCAGCGTGGCGGCGAACAGCGCGTCGACGTCGGCCGGCTTCGTCACGTCGGTGGGCACCGCCAGCAGCCGGTCGCCGCCACCCGCGGCGTCGACGGTCTCCTGCAGCGCATCGGCGCGCCGGCCCGCCAGCACCACCGCGTAGCCGGCACGTGCCAGCGCGATCGCGCAGGCGCGACCGATGCCACTGCCGGCGCCCGTGACGACCGCCACCTTGTCGAGAGACTCGCTCATGTTCATTTCCTCCGGAGGATTCAGCGTCGGTTCAGGCTGGAGAGGACTGTCTCCCCACCCTGAGGGATGTGCTGCGACGCACAAAGGATCAATATTCAGTCAGCAGCGGGCCGCCAGATGTCCGCATCAGGGGGCTCCATCATGCAAGACACCTTTCCCGTCCGAAACGGGCCGCCCAGCGGCGGATTCGTCACCATCGGCACCATGATTCTCGCCGCGGTCTCGGCCGCGCTGCTAGTGCTGTTGTCGGGCTGCCATTCCACGCCGCCCGGGAGCGGCTTCGTCTCCAGTGGCGCCGACAAGGCCGCCGAGGCGCGCCTGCGACGTCCGGAAACGATGCCGCCGTTGCAGCCGTTCGACGAGCAGTTCTTGGTCGTCACCGACGACTCGAACTGATCTCGATCGCGGCCGACAGGTCGAGCTGCGTCGCGTCGAGCTGCCGCACCGTCGCCTGGTGCGCCGCGGCGGCGTCACGGCGCTGCAGCGCCGCCAGGATGGCCTTGTGCCGCGGCAGCGACGACGCGTGGGTGTCGGGCAGCCGGCTGCTGAGCTTGATCGACTCGCGCAGCGCCAGCGACAGCATCGTGCCGATGTAGGCCATCAGGTCGTTGCCGGTGGCCTCGGCGATACGGCGGTGGAACGCCAGGTCGGGCTCCAGCAGCTCGTCGGCCGTGGTCGCCGCCACCATGCCGTCGTAGGCCTGCGCGATGCCGGCCAGCTGCTCGTCGGTGGCCGCCTGCGCCGCCAGCGCCGCGGCGCCGGGCTCGAAATTGCGGCGCATGGCCATCAGCATCTGCACGAACTCGGGCGCCGGACGCGTCTGGATCATCCAGTACAGCACGTCGGGATCGAGCAGGTGCCACTCGCTGCGCGGCCGCACGATGGCTCCCGCACGTTGGCGCGACAGCACCAGGCCCTTGGCCACCAGCACGCGCACCGCCTCGCGCAGCACCGGCCGGCTCACCTCGTACTTGGCGGCCAGCTCCGGCTCGCCTGGCAGCCGCTCGCCCGGCGCAAGCTCGCCCGCCAGGATGCGCAGCCCCAGCTCGCGCACGATGCGGCCGTGCATGCTCTTGCCTTCGGGCTTGGCACGGTAGGGGGAATTTTCGGCGCTGCTGGACATTCGTCGGTGTCAGCGGCCCCAGCGGAGGACGAGCGGGTCGAGGCGACGCGCCGCGTCGAGCAGGCCCGCGCGCACATGCTCGCTCATGGCGGGGTACGGCGAGCGCGGGGCGTCGCAGTCGATGATGCCGCCGGCCTTCATCAAGGCCTTGGCGGCGAGAAAGCCGCCCTGGCGGTTCTCGTGGTTGATCAGCGGCAGCCAGCGGCCGTAGGCCTCGACGGCCTCGTCGCGGCGGCCGGCGGCGAACGCGTCGACGATGGTGCGGATGCCGTCGGGATACGCGCCGCCGGTCATCGCGCCGGTGGCGCCGGCGTCGAGGTCGGCCAGCAGCGTGATGGCCTCCTCGCCGTCCCACGGGCCCTCGATGGCGTCGCCGCCGATCTCGATCAGCTCGCGCAGCTTGCTGGCGGCGCCGGCGGTCTCGATCTTGAAGTAGCGCACCTGCTCGAAGTCGTGCGCCATGCGCGCGAGGAACGTGGCGGGCAGCGGCGTGCCGGCCATCGGCGCGTCCTGGATCATGATGGGAATCTTCAGGCCGTCGCTCAGGCGCCCGAAGAAGTGATGGATCTGCTTCTCGCCCAGGCGCAGCGTGGCGCCGTGGTACGGCGGCATCACCATCACCATGGCCGCGCCCTGCGCCCGCGCGCGCTGGCCGCGGGCCAGGCAGAGGTCGGTGGAGAAATGCGTGGTGGTGACGATCACCGGCACGCGCCCGGCCACGTGCTCGAGGATCGTCCGCGTGAGCGTCTCGCGCTCGTCGTCGCCCAGCATGAACTGCTCGGAGAAGTTGGCGAGGATGCACAGGCCGTTGGAGCCCGCGTCGATCATGAAGTCGACGCAGCGCTTCTGGCCGGCGAGGTCGAGCGCGCCGGCCTCGTCGAAGATCGTCGGCACCACGGGGAAGACGCCGCGAAAACGCGGGGCGGGACGGGTCGAAGTCATGTCTCGGCTCTCTTGTCGATGTGGATGGCGCACCAGGCGCCGCATCATATAGTATGACTATATTCAGCATCAGCGCAAGACGCGCAACTCCGCCGTAATCGCTCGTAACCAATCGCCGCTAAGCTGACGCCCCATGTCCACAGACACCCTGCTGCCCGGCGCCGGCGCGGCCGACGACCCGTCGCCCGGCCTGCTGAGGCTGGCGTGGCCGATCTTCGCCGAGCAGTCGCTGCACATGCTCACCAGCGTGGTGTCCACGCTGATGGCCAGCCGCATCGGCGACAACGCGGTGGCCGCGCTGGGCAGCGCCAGCCAGATCCTGATCATGTTCCTGCTCGGCTTCAACGTGCTGGCAGTGGGCGCGTCGATCGCCACCACCCATCACCTGGGGTTGAACGACCGCAGCGGCGCGCGTCGCCTGGCGCGCGGCGCGGTGGCCACCAACCTGTGGCTGGGCGCGCTGTTCAGCGTGCTGCTGGCGGTGAGCGCGCCCACGCTGCTGCACTGGGCCCAGCTCACCCCGCCGCTGATGGTGTACGCGGTGCCGTACCTGCACTGGATCGGCGGCACGCTGTTCCTCGAGTCGATGAACTTCGCGCTGTGCGCGGTGCTGCGCGCGCATGGCAACACGCGCGAGGTGATGTTCGTGATCCTGGCGCAGAACGTGGTCAACGCGGGGCTCAGCGCGCTGCTGATCTTCGGTCTCGGCGGACTGCCCGAGCTGGGCGTCACCGGCATCGCGATCGCCGCGGTCACCAGCCGGCTGCTCGCCTGCGTGGCGCTGTGGGTGCTGGTGAACCGGCACATCGGCCTGCGCCTGCGCCCGAGCGATCTCGTCAGGATCCGCCTGATCGACCTGCGCCGCCTGCTGTCGCTGGGCTTTCCCGCGGTGCTGGAGAACATGAGCTGGTTCGCGTCGTTCATGATCATCACGGCGCTCACCGCCCGCATGGGCGAACGCATGCTGGCCACGCAGGCCTACACGATGCAGATCGCGCAGATCGAGATGCTCGCGTGCCTGTCCATCGGCATCGGCAACGAGATCATCGTCGGCCGCCTCGTCGGCGCCGGCCGGTTCGAGGAGGCGCGCGTGCGCTGCCTGGCCAACATGCGGCTCGGGTTGATCGTCACCGTGGGCGTGGCGCTCGTCTTCGCCGTGGTCGGTCCGTGGGCGCTGCGCCTGTTCACCAACGACCCGCAGATCGTGTCGCTCGGTCGCACGCTGATTCTGCTGGGCCTGCTGCTGGAGCCGGGACGCAGCTTCAACCTGATCATCATCAACGCGCTGCGCGCCAGCGGCGACAGCCGCTTTCCGCTGATCGCCGGGCTCATCTCGCAGTGGGGAATCATGCTGCTGGGCTCGTGGCTGCTGGGCACGGTGCTGGGCTTCGGCCTGGTGGGCGTGTGGGTGGCCATGATCCTCGACGAGTGGCTGCGCGGCCTGTTCATGCTGCAACGCTGGCGGGGCGGCCGCTGGCTCAAGCACGCTCGCCGCGTGCAGGCGGAAGCCGCCGCCCATCCCCTGTCCGCCCTTCAAAGCCGGAGCTTCACATGACCTCGCCCACCCATCCCGCCGTCGCGCTGCACCGCAGCCCCTACGGCCACCTGCCCGACGGCCGCCTCGTGGAGGAGATCACTCTCTCGCACGGCGGCCTGGTGCTGAGCCTGATCACGTTGGGCGGCATCGTCACGATGCTGTGGGTGCCCGATCGCGACGGCGTCTCCGCCAACGTGGTGCGCGGCTTCGACAATCTCGGTGACTACGTGCACCGCAACCCGCACTTCGGGGTCATCGTGGGCCGCTACGCCAACCGCATCGCGCAGGGCGAGCTGCCGGTCGACGGACACGTGCACGCGCTCTCGCGCAACGACGGCACCAACTGCCTGCATGGCGGCACCGACGGGTTCGGCAAGCGCCTGTGGGAGGTCGCGTCCACGCGCGAACACGACGAGGAACGCGGCGGCCCGTCGGTCACGCTGCGCTACGTGAGCGCCGACGGGGAAGAAGGCTTTCCGGGACGCGTCGAGGCGCTCGTCACGTACTCGCTGGCCGACGGCCTCACGTGGCGCGTCGACTACGAGGCCACCACCGACAAGCCGACGGCGGTCAACCTGAGCCACCACGACTACTTCAACCTCTCCGGCCATGGCAGCGCGCTGGATCACCTGCTCACCGTGCCCGCCGGCCGCTTCAACACCATCGACGCGAACCTGATCCCCACCGGCGTGGCGAGCGTGGAGGGCACGCCGTTCGACTTCCGCGCGCCCAAGCGGATCCGCGCGCGCATGGACGACGCGCACCCTCAACTGATGCTGGCCGGCGGCTACGACCACAACTGGCTCCTGGACGACGAGGCTCGCGGCACGCTGCGGCTGGCCGCGACGCTGCAGGATCCGGCGTCGGGCCGCGCGATGACGTTGCACACCACCGAGCCGGCGCTGCAGTTCTACTCCGGCAACTTCCTCGACGGCACGCTGACGGGCCACGGCGGCGAGACCTACGGGCGCGGCGCCGCGGTCTGCCTGGAGCCGCAGCACAGCCCCGATTCGCCACACCATCCGGACTGGCCGAGCACCGTGCTGCGGCCGGGCGAGACCTATCGCAGCCGGTCGGTCTACACGTTCATAGCTGGAACAGCGTGAAGCCCAGCCCGACGCTGTTCTGGAAGTGGTTGTAGTCCAGCATCGTCTCGCCGTAACCGGAAAACAGCTGCACGTAGTAGCGCAGGCCGTCGGGCTTGGCCTGGAAGACCGGGTGCGTCCACTCGACCTTCAGCGACCCACGCTTGAACGACTTGAACGAGGTGCGCCCCGTCAGCTGCATCGTGTTCTCGCCGGGCAACCACGACGCGGTCAGTTCGGTGCTGCCGATGTAGTCGGTGATATGCGGGTTGTCGTCGACGCCCGCCTCGCCCAGGCGCTGGTTGAAGCGTGCGCTCAACGCGATGTCGTCGTGCGTGAACGTGGTGCCGAGGTAGCCGAAGTTCCAGCTGCGCGACAACGGCAGGCCGTACCCGTTGGACTCGTGGGCGATGCCCGCCTGCACCATGCGCCAGCGCCAGCCGCCGCCGAGGTCGCCGGTCTTGTCGGGGATCGGCACCACGTAGATCGCCTCGGGCTGGTAGTCGCTGCTGCGGAACGGCGCCGAGTCCTGGCCGTTCCAGAACTGCCAGATGGACTCCTGGGTGTACCCGAACCACAGGTCGGCGTTGGGCAGGAGCGCGTTTTCCAGCACCTTGGCGCGCAGCGACAGCTGCAGCGCGGCCTCGGCCTTGCGGTACTGCAGAAACGTGCCGCCGTCGGGGTGCGCGGGGCTGGACGGCGTCTTGTTGATGTTGCTGGAGTAGTGCGCGGGCAGCAGGAAGTTGGGCTGGTAGGTGCGCACGACGAAGGTGCCGCGCTTGGAGTCGGCGTCGAGCTCCCAGGCCTTGGCCAGGTAGTCACCGGCCGCCAGGCCCGTGCCGCTGGGCGTGGTGGCCACGGCCTCCAGCGCGCTTGGCTCGTTGCGCGCCGGAAGCGGCGCGGTCGGATTGGCGCCCGTCGCCGGCGCTGGCTTGGCCGCGTACAGCGCGTCGTAGCATGCCAGCCGCTTCGCGTCGTCGAGGCCGGTACATTGCGACGGATCCTGCGCGAGCGCATGCAGGGGCAAGGCGGCGGCAAAGGCCACGAGCGAGAGGCGGCTGGGGCTCATGAGATGGATATCCTGGGCGAGCGCCGACGAAAGGTTCGGCAGCGACGGTGACTGGACGCGCCGACAGCGGCAAGAAAGACTGCTCGACGGCAACAGCGGGCGACGAGGCAAGGCCCATGCCCGGCCGTCCGCCACCCCGAAACCGCAATTCGTCGCGTCGAGCGGCCCGCCCCGGCCGCAGGCTACGCGCGCGCGGTTATTGTGCACTTCGGTCATTGTCATTCCATCGTCGGGACTCATGAAACTCACCGCCATCGCACTCGCCACCGCGCTCGCCACCCTTGCGCCGCCGCTGACGCAGGCCGCCACTCCCCCGGCCCCCGAGCACTCTTTCACCGGCACCGCGGCCAATCCGCCCGACCTGTGGAACCTCGCCCCGCTGTACGCCGACGACGCTGCCTGGGAGGCGACGCGCCAGAAGCTGCTGGCGCAGTTGCCGCAGGTCAAGGCGCTGCAGGGCACCCTCGGCACCAGCGCCGCCGGCCTGCTGGCGGCGATGACGCGGATCTACGACATGCAGCGCGAGGCCAACCGCCTCGATACCTACGCCTCGCTGAAGTCCGATGCCGACACCCGCGTCGCCGCCAACCAGGCGCTGCGCCAGCAGGCCACCGCGGCCGGCACGCAACTCTCCGAGGCCAGCGCCTGGCTGGCGCCCGAGGTGTCCGCCATCGGCAAGGCGAAGATCGATGCGCTCATCGCCGCCGAGCCGCGGCTGGCCCCGTTCGCCTACCCGCTGCACGCCATCCTGCGCCAGGCGGCCCACACGCTGCCGGCCAGCGAGGAGGCGCTCCTGGCGGCCGCGGCCGACGCCCTCTCGCAGCCCAAGAACATCTTCGAGATGCTGACGTACGCCGACATGCCCAGGCCGACGATCAGTGTGCGCGGCAAGCCGGTGCGCCTCGACGCCGAGACCTACGGCAAGCTGCGCGACGACGGCGACCCGGCCGTGCGCGAGCAGGTCTTCAAGGCCTACTGGGGCGGCTATGCGGCGTACGAGCGCACCTTCGGCGCCACCTATACCGCCAACCTGCGCGGCAAGGCCTTCGACGCCCACGCCCACAAGTACGACGACACCCTGCAGGCCAAGCTCGACGCGTCCAACACGCCGGCGGCCGTCTACCGGACCCTGGTGGCCGAGGCCAACGCCGGACTGCCCACGCTGCAGCGCTACCTGCGCCTGCGCGGCCGCCTGCTGGGCCTGAAGCAGCAGCACTATTCCGACGTCTACGCGGAGCTCGCCAAGGCGCCGCGCACCTACACGCTCGGCGAGGCCGAGGCGCTGACGCTGCAGGCCCTGGTGCCGCTGGGCCAGGACTACGTCAAGGCCCTGGGCCAACACTTCCAGGAAGGCTGGATGGACGCGGTGCCGCGCGAGGGCAAGCGCTCGGGCGCGTACATGAACCCGTTCGGGTATGGTGTGCATCCGTACGTGCTGCTGACGTTCAACGGCAACTACCAGAGCGTCTCCACCGTGGCCCACGAATGGGGCCACGCGATGCACTCGGTGCTGGACCAGGCCGTGCAGCCCTACGCCATCGCCAACTACGACATCTTCGTCGCCGAGATCCCGTCCACCGCCAACGAGATGCTGCTGGCCGACTACGTGGGCCACAACGCGAAGACGAAGCAGGAGAAGATCTACGCGCTGACGATGCAGCTGGAGGGAATGCGCTCGACCTTCTTCCGCCAGGCGATGTTCGCCGAGTTCGAGCTGCAGGCGCACGCCGCCATCGAAAAGGGCGAGCCGCTCACCGGCGAAGACCTCAGCCGCATCTACCTCGACCTGCTGCGGCGGTACCACGGCGACGCGCAGGGCGTGATGAAGATCGACGACCTGTACGGCATCGAGTGGGCCGCGGTGCCGCACTTCTACACGGACTACTACGTGTACCAGTACGCCACGTGCATCAGCGCCGCGGCGTTCTTCGTCGACGGCATCGAGAAGGGCGACGCCGCCGTGCGTGGGCGCTATCTCGACATGCTCAAGGCGGGTGGCTCCGACGATCCGTACCTGCTGATCCGGAAGGCCGGCCTGGACATGGCCTCGCCCGCGCCCTACCGCGCGCTGGTGGCGCGCATGGCACGGCTGACCGACGAACTGGATGCGCTCACGGCCGACATGCCGGCCGCGAAGTAGATCCGCCACGCGAAGGTCGCACGATACTTGCATGCGCCTTGCACACCAAGACACCGTGCGACTTCGACATGCAGCCAGAGGAAATCGGCCAGACCATCGCCGCGGCGATCCTTGATCGCCGCCTCGCGCCGGGCCGCCGACTCAACGAGCTGGAGCTTTCGCGCCTGCTGGGCGTCAGCCGATCGATGATCCGGTTCGCGCTGGTGGGGCTGCACCACGACGGCCTGGTCACCTTCGAGGCCAACCGCGGCGCGTTCGTGGCCAAGCCCACGCTGGCGGAGGCGAACTTCCTGTTCGAGGCCATCGCGGCCGTCGAGCGTTCGGCGGTCGACATCATCCTGGCCGCCACGCGCCCGCCCTCGCTCGACGCGCTGCGCGGCGTGCACCGCAAGCAGGTGAAGGCGCACGCCAAGGACAACATGCGCCTGTCCGAGCAGCTGGCCATCGACTTCCACCGCGAGCTGCTGGCGCTCACCGGCAATCCGCTGCTGATCGACGCGCAGCGCAAGCTGCTGCTGCGCTATCGCGTGGTGACCGCTGTGTTCAAGACCGAACTCGACTACTGCGAGCTGGAGGATCACCACGGCGAACTCATCCAGCTGCTGGAGAACGGCTCGGCGGCGAAGCTGCGCCGGCTGGTCGACATGCACTGGCGGCTGGTGATCCGCGGCCACATCAGCGTGAATCCGGGCATCGAGGACCTGGCCGACGCGCTGCGCCTCTAGAAGTGGTACTCGACGCGCACCATCGGCGTGCTGGCCGTGGCGCCTTCGCCGGCGAATCCCTTTTCGGAGTTGCCGAACTTGTTGCGCCAGTACTCGTACTCCACGCCCGCGAGGAAGGTCTTCTTGGACGCGCCCGTCAGCGAGCCCACGTCGAGCATCAGGTCGGCGTCGAGGTGGGTCTCGGGCGCGGTCTGGGTGCCGAACTCGTCCTTGCCCTTGGCCGTGATGAACTGCGCGTAGCCGTTGAACGACAGCGGCAGGTCACCGATGCCGATGCCCCAGTCGGCCTCGAAGGTGGCGTGGTTCTTGTAGTGGTAGCGACGTGCGATGGCGTCGGGCGCATTGCTCTCGTCGAACAGCAGCGCGGACAGGTTCAGGAAGCCGGGCACCTCGAACTGCACCGTGGGGCCGATGACGATCATGCGCTTCTTCGAGGCATAGCCGTCATTCTTCGTGTTGACGTCGAAGCCGGCCGTTAGCGCGTAGCCGCGGATGGGGCCCATCGCCAGCTTGGCGCCGGTGATCTTGCCGATGTCGAAGGTGCCACGGAACACGCCGTAGACCTCCTGCGCGCCCGCATGGCCGGCGATGCCGCCGCCCGGATCGTTGCTGTCGGACTGCAGGAAGTCGATGTTGATGAAGGTGCTGCCGTACTTGAAGCCCGTCACGTTGGTGAGCGCGATGATCTCCTTGGTGATGTCGACGCGCTTGCCGTTCGCATCGTTGTCGTAGGGCTCGGCGAACTTCGTGCCGTAGCGCAGGCTGAGAGAGGTGTCGCTCCAGTCGGCGGCCTGCACCATCGGGGTGAACGCAAGGCCGGCAAATGCACTGATCGCGGCGGCCGCAAGGCCGGTCCTGCCCGCGATTGGGGAATGTCGTTTCATGGTGCTCCTCTTTGGTTGGGTGGCTAAGCGTTTGCAGCACAATGTGTGCCAGATTGTCGGCAATCCGGCATGCAAGAAGGCTCGGTGGCGCGATGCCGAAGCGGGCCTGGAACCTGCATCGCTTCGTGTCCGGATCGACAACATCACTGCCCGCTCGCATGACCTCTGCATCGACGCCCTATCCGCGTGACCTCGTGGGCTACGGCCCCCGGCCACCCCAGGCCCAGTGGCCCGGCAACGCCCGCGTGGCGCTGCAGTTCGTCCTCAACTACGAGGAAGGCGGCGAGAACGCCGTGCTGCACGGCGACGCCGGCAGCGAGCAGTTCCTCTCCGAGATGGCCACCCCGCCGGCCTTCGCCGATCGCCACCTCAGCATGGAGTCGATCTACGAGTACGGATCGCGCGTGGGCGTGTGGCGCATCCTGCGCGAGTTCGAGCGCCGCGGCCTGCCGCTCACCGTGTTCGGCGTGGGCATGGCGCTCGAGCGGTATCCCGAGGTGACGCAGGCGTTCGTGCAACTGGGCCACGAGATCGCCTGCCACGGCTGGCGCTGGATCAGCTACCAGCAGGTGGACGCGGCCACCGAGCTCGCGCACATGCGGCGCGGCATCGAGGCGATCCAGCGCCTGACGGGCCAGTCGCCCCAGGGCTGGTACACCGGCCGCGACAGCCCCAACACGCGCCGGCTGCTGGCCGACGTGGGCGGCTTCGCCTACGACAGCGACTACTACGGCGACGACCTGCCGTTCTGGACCCGCGTAACGCGCACCGATGGCCTGGAGGTGCCGCACCTGGTGGTGCCCTACACGCTCGACTGCAACGACATGCGCTTCGCGCTGCCGCAAGGCTTCGCCACCGGCGAGCACTTCTTCGTCTACCTGCGCGACAGCTTCGACGCGCTGTGGGCCGAAGGCGCCGACACGCCGCGCATGATGAGCGTCGGCATGCACTGCCGCCTGCTGGGGCGACCCGGCCGCATCGGCGCGCTGCAGCGCTTCCTCGACCATGTGGCGCGGCACGACCGCGTGTGGGTGTGCCGGCGCCTCGACATCGCCAACCACTGGCGCCAGCACTTCCCGGCGCCGGCCGGGGCCACGCCATGAACGCCAGCCTCGCGCAACTGGACGCCGCGGCTGCCGACGACGCCGTCGCGCTGCTGGACGGCATCTACGAACACTCGCCGTGGATCGCGGCGGCCGCGATGGTCGAACGTCCTTTCGGTGACCTCGTGCACCTCAAGCGCGCCCTGGTCGACGCCACGCGCGCGGGCGGGCGGGACGCGCAGCTCGCGCTGCTACGCGCGCACCCGAAGCTGGCCGGCAAGGCGATGGTGGCGGGCGCGCTCACCGCCGAGTCCACCGACGAGCAGACCCGGTCGGGCCTCACGCAGTGCTCGCCGGAGGAGTTCGCGCGCCTGCATGCGCTCAACGACGCCTACGACGCGCGCTTCGGCTGGCCGTTCATCCTGGCGGTGCGCGGGCCGACGGGGCGGGGCCTGACGCGGGCGGAGATCATCGAGACCTTCGAGCGCCGGCTGGCCAACGACGCCGAGGCCGAGTTCGAGGAGTGCCTGCGCAACGTGCATCGCATCGCGGAGCTGCGGCTGGCGGATCGTTTCTAGAGGGGCCTGGGCCGTTCTGGAGGGGTGCGTCGGATTGCGGGGTGT
>JBBQYL010000137.1:0-13806 GCA_038208735.1 Burkholderiales bacterium | reverse complement strand
GACGCGCTGTTCGCCGTCACCGACGTGCGCTGCGTGTGGGGCGTGGGCAAGCGCACCACCGAGCGGCTGAAGGCCGGCGGCATCTCCACGGTGCAGCAACTGGTGCGCGCCGACGCGTCCACGCTGCGCGCCGGCTTCTCGGTCACGCTGGAGAAGACGCTGCTGGAGCTGCGCGGCACCTCGTGCATGGAAGTGGACGACGCGCCTCCGCCGCGCCAGCAGATCCTGGTCTCGCGCTCGTTCGGCACGCCCATCACGCACGTCGACGGCATCGTGGAGGCCGTCAGCGAGTTCGCCTCGCGCGCGGCCGAGCGCCTGCGCGAGCAAGGCAGCGTCGCGGGCGCGATCGGCGTGTTCTTCACCACCAGCCCGTTCCGCCAGAACGACCGCCAGCACGGCGTCAACGTGACGCTGCCCCTGGTGCGGCCCACCGGCGACACCGCCGCGCTGGTGACCGTGGCCACCGCCGCCGTCCGCGCGCAGTTCCGCGCGGGCTTTCGCTACGCGAAGGCCGGCGCAGTGCTGTCCGACCTGCGGCCGGCGGGCCAGCATCAAGGCGAGCTCGACCTGTTCTCGTCGTCGCCGGAGGAAGCCGCGCCGCGCAGCGATGCGGACTCGGCGCGCACCAAGCTGATGACGGCCATGGACGCGCTGAACCACCGCTTCGGCCGCGACTCGGTGCGGCTGGGCAGCCAGGCGCTGGCCAGCAACGGCGCCGAGCTGCGCGTGTGGGCCGCGAAGCAGGAGCGACGCTCGCCGCGCTACACCACGCGGTGGGACGAGATGCCGGTGGTGCGGGCCTAGCCCTCTCCGCCGGCGCTCGTGACCAGCCGATCCCGGATCCGGCCGGTCAGCTCTTCAGGCCGGCCAGCACGTCGGCAGGCCGCATCGGCAGGTCGCGCAGGCGCAGCCCCACCGCGTTGAAGATCGCGTTGCCGATGGCCGGGCCCACCACGGTGGTGCCCGGCTCGCCCAGGCCCACAGGCATCTCGGTGCTGGCGATGAACTCGATGTCCATCTCGGGCACGTCGCCCATGCGCAGCGGCGTGTAGCCGTCCAGGTTGGTGTCGGCGACCACGCCCTTCGTGAAGCGGGTGCCTTCGTGCAGCGCCATGCTGGCGCCCCACAGCGCGCCGCCCTGGATCTGCGCGAGCGCGCCGTCCGGATGCACCAGCGTGCCGGCGTCCACCACCAGGGTGAGCTTCTGCAGCTTCACGTAGCCGGTCTTTCGGTCCACGTGCACCTGCGCGACGCAGGCGACCCAGGTCGGCATGTCGCGCTCCTGGCCGAACGTGGTGGCCAGCCCCAGGCCGGTGTCGGGCGGCAGCGTGGCGCCCCAGCCGGCCTTCTCCGCGGCCCGCTTGACCACCGCCGCCTGGCGCGCGGCGCCACCGACCGTGGACGGCGAGTTGCCGGCGTTGCGGCCCGCGGCGTCCAGCAGCTTGAGCCGGAACGCCACCGGGTCGACCTGGCGCGAGTGGGCAGCCTCGTCGATGAACGACTCCACGGCCCAGTTCGTCCAGCCCGGTCCGACCGAGCGCAGCCAGCCGGGACGGAACGCGCGGTTGGCCAGCGTGTTCGACAGCGCGCGCACCCGCTGCGCGCCGACGGTGTACCAGTGATCGGCGCCCGAGATCGCGAACGGATCGTAGGGCGCGCCGGCGTTCTTGCCCTTGGAGAGGAAGGCCGGGATCATCACCTGCGTGGGCCAGCCGGCCGAGGCCGCGTGATCCATCGCCACCACCTTGTCGGTGGCGTCGAACGCGATGCGCACCCTCTGGATGGACGGCGAGCGGAACGAGTCGAACTGCACGTCGTCGGGCCGCGTGAAGACAACCTTCACCGGCTTGCCCAGCGCCTTCGACGCGAGCGCGGCCGGCACCGCGTAGTCGCCGTT
Source organism: Burkholderiales bacterium (assembly GCA_038208735.1). Lineage (GTDB taxonomy): Bacteria > Pseudomonadota > Gammaproteobacteria > Burkholderiales > Burkholderiaceae_C > Scleromatobacter. The sequence continues at coordinate 11,909 of JBBQYL010000137.1, read as the reverse complement.
CAGGCGCCGGCCGAACCCGCCACCCAGCAGGTAGGTGACCATGACGACGTTCTTCTCGTCGACGCCCAACGCCTTGGCGAGCACCGGCAGCGCCAGCGACTGCCACTGGTTGCCGGTGTGGATCTGCCACACGCCGTCCTTGATGAACGCGAGCGCGTTGAGCGGCTCGAGCTGGAAGTGCAGCACGCTGGCGGTCTTGTAGGTGGCCTCCAGCGTGTGGGCCGCGCCCTTGAACGCAGCGTCGACGCCGGCGTCGTCGACGACCAGCGCGCCCTCTTCGCCGGAGTCGATCTGCTTGGCGCCGAAGCCGATCACGTCGTCCTCGGACAAGTCGGCGGTGTCATCCGACTTCCAGGTGACGTCCACCAACGACGCGGCCTTGAACGCGTTGTACGTGCTGTCGGCAAAGACGAGCACCCAGCCCGGCACGGTCTTGCTCGGGTCGTCCAGCACCAGGTGTCCCGAGTAGCCCGGCGAGGATTTGGCGCGGCTGTCGTCCACCGCGACGACCGTGGAGCCGTTGCGCGTCGGCGGAATCTTCGGCGCGGCGTACACCATGCCCGGCACCTTCGAGTCGAGCCCGTAGATGGCCTTGCCGTCGGTCTTGTCGGGGATGTCGATGGCCTGCGTGTCGACGCCTACCTGGCGCCGCTCGGCGGGCGTCTTCACCGGCATCGTCTTGAGCTGGTCGGCGGTGTAGCTCACGCTGAGGCCGCCCTGCTTGACGATGTCGCCGTAGCTCACCGACTTGGCACCCGCGTGCACGCGACTCGACGCCGCGATGCAGGCGGACGGGTCGACGCCCAGCATCTTCGCGCCGGCCGCGACCAGCGCCTGGCGCCCGGCCGCGCCAGCCTGGCTCAGCATCTGGAAGCTCTGCCAGACCGACCAGCTGCCGCCGGTGACCATCAGGCCCCACTTCGGGTCGCTGTCGACATGGTGGATGCGCACGTCGGTCCAGTCGGCCTCCAACTCGTCGGAGACGATGCGCGCCAGCGCGGTTCCCACGTGCTGACCCATCTCGGCGCGCATCACGTTGACCGTGACGATGCCGGCCGTGTCGATCTGGTACCAGATGGTGGGCTCGAAGTCGCCGGACTGCACGGCGGCGGCCGGGCTGTCGACCCCGAACGCATCGCGCGAGAACGCGAAGACGAGGCCGGTGGAACCGGCGGCGATGAGGAAGCCCCGGCGTGACAGGCCGACCGAGACGGCGGGACGCAGGAGTCGATCAAGCATGCTTGGCCACCTCGGGTACGGACGCCGGCACGGCGGGTGCGGGTGCGGATGCCGCGGGCGTGCTCGGCACCGCAGGCATCACGCCATGCATCTCCACCGCCGCGATCTTGATCGCCTTGCGGATGCGCACGTAGGCCATGCAGCGACACAGGTTGCCGCTCATCACGCCGTCGATGTCGGCGTCGGTGGGCTGGGGCATGTCCTTGAGCATCGCCGCGGCCTGCATGATCTGGCCCGACTGGCAGTAGCCGCACTGCGGCACCTGGCAGGCCACCCAAGCCTTCTGCAGCGGGTGCGAGTTGTCGGTGGACAGCCCTTCGATGGTGGTGATCGCGGCGCCATCCACCAGGCTCACCGGCGTGATGCACGAGCGCGTGGCGCGTCCCTCGATGTGCACGGTGCAGGCGCCGCACATGCCGATGCCGCAGCCGAACTTGGTGCCGGTGAGGTTGGCCGTCTCGCGGATCACCCACAGCAACGGCGTGTCGTCGGGCACCTCCGCCGTCATCGGTTGGCCATTGAGCGTGAAGGTGGTCGTCATGCGGTGGGCTCTTCGAAGGCGGGGTTGCGGGACGGGCACACGGGGATGCGGGCGGCGCTCATGGGGTCTTGCCGCTGCGCACGCGGGCCACGACGGCCGGCACGTCGGTCCAGGGCGGCAGCGTGGTGCGCGACTGGCGCAGCCAGACGGCGATCGCGGCGACGTCGGCGTCCGTCATCCCCGCGCCGAACGCCGGCATCATCATGCCCGGCAGGCCGTCCTTGACGCTGATGCCATGCAGGATCACCTGCACGAGGTTGGTCGGATCGGCGGCGCTGATGGAACTCTTGAGCCCCAGCTCCGGACGCGCCAGCTGCGGCCCCGACACCGGGTTGTAGTGGCAGCCCGCGCACGCCGCCGTGTACAGGCGGGCGCCGTGGTCGCCAGCCAGCGAGGGTACGTAGCGCGACTTGGAGATGGCGTCGCCGACGATCTGGCCCACGTCGGCCTTGCGGTCGGCCGAGCCGTTGCCGCTGGCGATGTAGGTGGCCACGGCGTTGACGTCGGCGTCCTCCAGCAGCGCGTAGCCCTGGTGGACGACGTTGGACATCGGGCCGGCCGCCACGCCGTGGTACGGCGTGCCGCCGTTGCGCAGGTAATCGTGCAGTTCCATCGCCGACCACGGCACCGGCGCGGGGTTGGCCACCGTGAGCGCGGGCGCGAACCAGCCGTCGATGGCGGCGCCGGCCAGGTGCGCGTCGGCGCCCTTCTTCTCGGCGCCGAGCGGGCCGCGCGGCGTGTGGCACGCGCCGCAGTGCGACAGGCCCTCGGCCAGGTAGGCGCCGCGGTTCCATGCGGCGCTCTGTTCGGCGACGGCCTGGTAGCGGCCTTCCTTGAAGTACAGCAGCTTCCAGCCGGCCTGCAGCAGGCGCACGTTCAACGGGAATGGCACGGTGTTGGCGGGCGTAGCCTGCGCCACCGGCGGCCGCGTCATCATGAACGCGTACAACGCCTTCGCGTCGTCGTCGGACACCTTGGTGAAATGGTCGTACGGGAACGCCGGGAACAGGTGCGAGCCGTCGCGCGCGACGCCCTCGTGCAGCGCGCGCGTGAACGCCTCCTGCGACCAGCTGCCGATGCCGGTGGCCGGATCGGGCGTGATATTGGTGGAGTAGATGGTGCCGAAGGCGGTCACAATCGGCAGGCCACCCGCGTAACGCCTGCCTTTGGGCGGCGTGTGGCAGGTGAGGCAGTAGCCGGCATCGGCGAGCTTCTCGCCCTTGGCGACCAGCGCGGCGTCGAACGACGAGGCCACCGGCGGCGCGATCGGATCGATGGCGCCGCGCCAGGCCCAGATCGTGAAGACGACCAGGGCGAGCACCACGATGCCCACCAGTATTGCGAGACCTCTTGCCAATCGCCTCATCGTCGATCCCTCGCGTTGTCGTACAGCGCAGTCTCGCACCTTCCGAGGCAGCGCGCTTTGCTCAGGGTTTGCCCGAAAGCCGGCTCCAACGTCCGGCCAGGCGCGGCGTCAGAGCGACGACGCCAACCCGCGGAACTTGGCGGCCGTGCCCGGCGCCTTCAGCTTGCGCAAGGCCTTCGTCTCGATCTGGCGCACCCGCTCGCGCGTGAGTTCGTACTGCGCCCCGACCTCCTCGAGCGTGCGCGCCTCGCCCACGTCGATGCCGAAGCGCATTCGAATGACGGCCGCCTCCCGGGGCGTGAGTTCGTTCAGGAGCTGCTCGACGACTTCGCGCAACTGGGCCTGCGCAACGGCATCCGCGGCGGCGAACGCCGACTTGTCCTCGACGAAATCGCCGATGGTGGCGCCGGGGTCGTCCCCGACGGGCGCATCCAGCGACACCGGCTCCTTGGCGACCTTCAGGATCTGCCGCACCTTGTCTTCCGGCATGCCCATCTTGAGCGCGAGCGTCGCGACATCCGCCTCGGCGCCGAACTCGGACAGATGGCTGCGGCTCACGCGGTTGAGCTTGTTGATCTGCTCGATCATGTGCACCGGCACCCGGATCGTCCGCCCCTGCTCGGCGATGCCACGCGTGATCGCCTGGCGGATCCACCAGGTGGCGTAGGTCGAGAACTTGAAGCCACGGCGGTATTCGAACTTCTCGACGGCTTTGAGGAGACCCAGGTTGCCTTCCTGGATGACGTCGCCGAACTGCAGGCCTCGATTGACGTACTTCTTGGCGATGGAAATGACCAGGCGCAGATTGGCCGAGACCATCTCCTCCTTGGCGCCGCGCGAGACGCGGTCGCCGTCGGCGAGCCGCCTGCCGATGGCCTTCAACTCCGCCAACGGCACGACGTTGCGCGCCTGGATGTCCACGAGCGCGGCCTGATGCTCGTGGATGGCCGGGAGGTGGCGAACCAGCGTCTTCGCCCAGGCCTTGCGGCTCGCGGCTTCCCGCGTGGGCCAACCGGCATCGGTTCCCTCTTGCGCGAAGAGCGCGAGGAAGTGCGGCACCGGCATGCCCGCGCGTTCGACCATCAGCTTTCGCAGGCTGCTTTCGTGCGAGCGCACGTCATCGAGCTGCGCACGCATCGCCGTGGAGAGCTTGTCGATCGTCTTGGCGGTGAACCTCAGCTCGGCCACATGACTCGTGAGCGCCTTCTGGGCCTTGGCGTACGCCGGCGAACCGAAGCCGCCCTTCAGGAACGCGCGACGCAGTTCCTCGAACGCGGACGCGATCTTCCCGAACCGCGCGAGCGCCTCCGCCCGCATCTCCTCGAGCCGCACCGTGGTCGCTCGCGCACCCCCGTCGTCGTCGCCGTCGTCGGCCTCCTCGAACGCGTCGACGTCTTCCTCGGCGACATAGTCATCGGCCTCGGCGGCGGACACGAACCCATCCAGCACCTCGTTGACTCGCAGGCTGTTGGAGGCGATCTTCTCGCCGTACGCCAGCATCTCCACGATCATGACGGGCGCTGCCGACATGGCCTCGACCATGTCCTGCATGCCCTGCTCGATGCGCTTCGAGATCTCGATCTCGCCTTCCCGCGTGAGGAGGTCGAACGCGCTCATTTCGCGCATGTACAGGCGAACCGGGTCGACGCTTCGGCCGAAGTTCGAGTCGACGCTGCTCACCGCCGCCTCGGTGGCCTCCTCCACGTCGTCCGCGGTGGCCACAGCGCCCGAGGCGCCATCGACCAGCAGCGTCGCCGCGTCGGGGGCCTGCTCGTACACCTGGACCCCGAGGTCGGCCAGCATCCGGATGGTCGCCTCGACCAGCTCGACATCCACCAGCCGCTCCGGCAGGTGGTCATTGACCTCCTGCTGGGTCAGGTAGCCACGGCTCTTGCCCAGGCTCACGAGCGCCGCCAGGTCCAGGCGACGCTGGGCGGACTCCTCGGCGGTCAGCGCAACGCTGTCCAGCCCGAACTCGCGGTTGAGCGCACGGGCCTTGGACTTGGGAACGTTGACGCGCAACGGCCGCGCTTTCGTCGAAGCCTCGTCGGCCAGGCGAGCGCCGCCAGCGCGTACCGCGGCGGAAGACGATGAGGAAGGGAGAGGCTTGGTGGTCATGGCGCTTCCAGGAGGCCCGAGGCGTTCGGACAACCCTCGCAGATGGGGGCAAAGGGGCTGGAATCAAAGAGGCGCACGGATCGCCAGCAAGCAGAACGCCTCGGGCTACCGAGGCGTGGCGTCTGCTTCGCGGCGATGTCTGGAGGCGCGACCCAGAGTCGAACTGGGCTAGACGGATTTGCAATCCGTTGCATAACCGATTTGCTATCGCGCCGCGGTTGGCTGGCCGACCGGGGAGGCCTGCCAGAGCCATCGATTCTGACAAAAAAGGGAAGCCAGAGCTTCCCTTTTTCAAATGACCTGGAGCGGGAAACGAGACTCGAACTCGCGACCTCAACCTTGGCAAGGTTGCGCTCTACCAACTGAGCTATTCCCGCGTGGATTCAACCTGTCGACTCAAGCATCGATAACGTTTTGCGTTAGAAGTTTTCGTCTTCCTGCTGAAGCTAGCAGTTTATACCGATTCCATCTTTCCTTGCAAGCCCAACTGATTTAGTCAGAATTGCGCGGTGAACTTCGAAGGCCGGGAAAACTGCGCCCGGGTCGTCTTGCGACAACCCGGGCGCGAATTCTAACCCAAGATCAGTGCTTGATCGACTCGGAGACGTCGGATTTCGCAACCGGGGCTTCCACCACCGGCGCCGCGACGCCGTCCTTCGGCGCCTCCTCGTCCGGCAACGGCTGCGGCATCGTCTCGAGCGCCACTCCCAGCACCTGGTCGATCCAGCGCACCGGGATGATCTCGATCTGGCCCTTCACGTTCTCGGGGATGTCCTGCAGGTCCTTGACGTTGTCTTCGGGGATCATCACCGTAGTGATGCCGCCGCGGTGCGCCGCCAGGAGCTTTTCCTTCAACCCGCCGATGGCCGTGACCTCGCCGCGAAGCGTGATCTCGCCCGTCATCGCCACGTTGGCGCGCACGGGAATGCCGGTGAGGGCCGAGACGAAGGCCGTGGCCATCGCCGCGCCCGCGCTCGGGCCGTCCTTGGGCGTGGCGCCGTCGGGAACGTGGATGTGGATGTCGCGCTTCTCGAACATCTCGTCCTTGATGCCCAGGCGCGCGGCGCGGCTGCGGATCACGGTGCGGGCGGCCTCGACCGACTCCTTCATCACGTCGCCCAGCGAGCCGGTGCGGATGATCTGGCCCTTGCCCGGCATGACGGCGGATTCGATGGTGAGCAGGTCGCCACCCACTTCGGTCCACGCGAGACCCACCACCTGGCCGACCTGGTTCTTCTTCTCGGCGCGGCCGAAATCGTACTTGCGCACGCCGAGATAGTCGTTGAGGTTGTCCTCGGTGATGACGGCCTTCTCGGTGAGCGTCTTCAGCTGCACGCCCTTGACCACTTTGCGGCAGACCTTGGAGATCTCGCGCTCGAGCGACCGCACGCCGGCTTCGCGGGTGTAGTAGCGGATGATGCCGCGGATGGCCGTCTCGGTCAGGTCGAGCTCGTCGGCCTTCACGCCGTTGTTCGTCATCTGCTTGGGCAGCAGGTAGCGCTGGGCGATGTTGAGCTTCTCGTCCTCGGTGTAGCCGGCCAGCCGGATCACTTCCATCCGGTCGAGCAGCGCCGGCGGGATGTTCATCGAGTTGGAGGTGGCCACGAACATGACGTCGGACAGGTCGAAGTCGAGCTCGATGTAGTGGTCGCCGAATGTGTGGTTCTGTTCGGGGTCGAGCACCTCGAGCAAGGCCGACGATGGGTCGCCGCGGAAGTCCATGCCGAGCTTGTCGATCTCGTCGAGCAGGAACAGCGGATTGCGGGTGCCGACCTTGGTGAGGTTCTGCAGCACCTTGCCGGGCATCGAGCCGATGTAGGTGCGGCGATGCCCGCGGATCTCGGCTTCGTCACGCACGCCGCCGAGCGCCATGCGCACGAACTTGCGGCCCGTGGCGCGCGCCACCGACTGCCCAAGCGACGTCTTGCCGACGCCCGGGGGGCCGACGAGACACAGGATGGGCGCCTTCACCTTGTCCACGCGCTGTTGCACGGCAAGATATTCGAGGATGCGGTCCTTGACCTTCTCGAGGCCGTAGTGATCCTCGTTCAACACGTCGGAAGCATGGCCGAGGTCGTGCTTGATCTTGGTCTTCTTGGACCACGGCAGGCCGATGAGAGTGTCGAGGTAGTTGCGCACCACCGTGGCCTCGGCCGACATCGGCGACATCAGCTTCAGCTTCTTGAGCTCGTTGTCGGCCTTCTTGCGCGCTTCCTTGGGCATGCGCGCGGCCTTGATCTTCTTCTCGAGCTCCTCCATGTCGGCGCCGTCTTCGCCGTCGCCGAGCTCCTTCTGGATGGCCTTGACCTGCTCGTTGAGGTAGTACTCGCGCTGGCTCTTCTCCATCTGGCGCTTGACGCGGCCACGGATGCGCTTCTCGACCTGGAGGATGTCGACCTCGTGCTCGAGCAGCTCAAGCAGCTTTTCGAGTCGCTGGGCGATGTCGAACAGGTCCAGCACGGACTGCTTGGCCTCGAGCTTGAGCGGCAGGTGCGCGGCGATGGTGTCGGCCAGGCGACCCGGATCGTCGATGCCCGCGATGGACGTGAGGATCTCCGGCGGGATCTTCTTGTTGAGCTTGACGTACTGGTCGAACTGCTGGGTGACGGCGCGACGCAGCGCCTCCACTTCCGGCGAGGTCTCGGTCTGCGGCGCCACGGGGACGGACTCGGCGACGAAGTGCTCGCCGTTGTCGCTGATCTCCTTGGTGGACGCGCGCTGGATGCCTTCGACCAGCACCTTGACGGTGCCATCGGGCAGCTTCAACATCTGCAGGATGCTCGAGACGCAACCGATCTCGAACATGTCGTCGGCGCGGGGTTCGTCCTTGCCGGCGGCCTTCTGGGCCACGAGCATGATCTGGCGACCCGCCTCCATCGCCGCTTCCAAGGCCTTGATGGACTTGGGGCGGCCGACGAACAGCGGAATCACCATGTGCGGGAACACGACGACATCGCGCAGCGGAAGCAGCGGCAGCGTGATCGGCTCGGAGGGCAGGATGGGATGTCCGGACATGGGGAGAAACCTCTCTTTCTCGAGCCAACATGTGGCCCGAGCATTCATTTACAAGATGCCAACCCGATGCTGCGGCAAAGCCGCAGGACTTGCAGCGAGATCAGGCGCTGGCTTTGGCCTGTTCTCGATAGACCAGGAGCGGTTTAGCGTTTTCTTCGATGATGTGCTCGTCGATCACCACCTGGGCGACGCCGTCGAGCAGCGGGAGGTCGAACATCGTGTCGATGAGGGCCTGTTCCATGATGGAACGCAGGCCGCGCGCGCCGGTCTTGCGCTTGAGCGCCTTGCGGGCGATGGCCGCCAGGGCCGTGGGACGGATGTCGAGCTCGACGCCGTCCATCATGAACAGCTTCTGGTACTGCTTGACCAGCGCGTTCTTGGGCTCGGTGAGGATCTGCACCAGGGCGTCCTCGGTGAGCTCGCCCAGCGTGGCCACCACCGGCAGCCGGCCCACCAGCTCGGGGATGAGACCGAACTTGATGATGTCTTCCGGCTCGACCTCCCGGAACAGGTCGGTGACGCGGCGCTCGTCCTTGCTGTGCACGGTGGCGCCGAAGCCGATGCCCGAACGCTCGGTGCGGCCGCGGATGACCTTCTCGAGGCCGTCGAACGCGCCGCCGCAGATGAACAGGATGTTGGTGGTGTCGATCTGCAGGAAGTCCTGGTTCGGGTGCTTGCGCCCGCCCTGCGGCGGCACCGAAGCCATGGTGCCCTCGACCAGTTTCAGCAGCGCCTGCTGCACGCCCTCGCCCGACACGTCGCGCGTGATCGACGGGTTGTCGGACTTGCGCGAGATCTTGTCGATCTCGTCGATGTAGACGATGCCGCGTTGCGCGCGCTCGACGTCGTAGTTGCAGTTCTGCAGCAGCTTCTGGATGATGTTCTCGACGTCCTCACCCACGTAGCCGGCCTCGGTCAGCGTGGTGGCGTCTGCGATGACGAACGGCACGTTGAGCAGGCGCGCGAGCGTCTGCGCCAGCAGCGTCTTGCCCGAGCCCGTGGGCCCGATCAACAGGATGTTGCTCTTGGAGAGCTCCACCTCGTCCTTGGAGGACGACATGTGCTTGAGCCGCTTGTAGTGGTTGTAGACCGCCACCGACAGGATGCGCTTGGCCGGGTCCTGGCCGATGACGTAGCTGTCGAGGCTCGCCTTGATCTCCGACGGCATCGGCAGGTCGGACTTGGTCTTCGCGGCGCCCGCGCCCTCGGCCGGCGCTTCATCACGGATGATGTCGTTGCACAGCTCGATGCATTCATCGCAGATGAACACCGACGGGCCGGCGATCAGCTTCTTGACCTCGTGCTGGCTCTTGCCGCAGAACGAGCAGTACAAGACCTTTTCGGCGGAGGTGCCCTTCTTATCTGCCATGGACGTGCTTCAAACTCGCTGAAATAGGGGGGAGGGTCGAACAATCATAGACCAAGCCCGGAATGGGCCCGGCCGGGGGCTTTCAGCCGCGATTGGCGACCACGAGGTCGACGATGCCGTAGGTCTTGGCTTCCTCGGCGGACATGAAATAGTCGCGCTCGGTGTCCTTCTCGACCTTTTCGAGGGGCTGGCCGGTGCGCTCGGCCGTGATCCGGTTCATCTGCTCGCGGGTCTTCAGGATCTCGCGGGCGTGGATCTCGATGTCGGTGGCCTGGCCCTGCATGCCACCCAACGGCTGGTGGATCATGATCTTGGAGTTGGGCAGCGAGAAGCGCTTGCCCTTCTCGCCGGCGGCCAGCAGGAACGCGCCCATGCTGGCGGCCAGGCCGATGCACAGCGTGGAGACATTCGGCTTGATGAAGTTCATCGTGTCGAAGATCGACATGCCCGCGCTGACGCTGCCGCCCGGCGAGTTGATGTACAGCGAGATGTCCTTGTCGGGGTTCTCGCTCTCGAGGAACAGCAGCTGCGCCACCACGAGGTTGGCCGAATGGTCGTTGACCGGGCCCACCAGGAAGATGATGCGCTCGCGCAGCAGGCGCGAATAGATGTCGTAGGCGCGTTCGCCGCGGCCGGAGGTCTCGATGACCATGGGCACCATGCCCAGGGCTTGCGTTTCAAGTGCGCTCATGGAGGTGTTCTTCTCTCGTAGCTGATGGGTCTGTGGAGACCATTATGTCGTCTGGCGCGCGACCCCACCGCCAGGAGATGGCGGCAGTTCCCCGCATTGCAACTGGCGGCACAAAGAACAACGCCCGGCAGTGCCGGGCGCTCTGGGCCGATCCGGGAAGGATCAGGCCGTCATCAGCGAGTCGAACGGCAGTTCCTTGTCCGTGACCTTGGCCTTGGCCAGCACGAACTCGGTGACGTTGTTCTCGACCACGATGGCCTCGACCTCGGCCATGCGCGAGCGGTCGGACAGGTACCAGCGCTGCACTTCCACCGGCTTCTCGTAGCTCTGCGACATCTCTTCGATGTGCGCCTGGAGCTGCTCGGGCTTGGCCTGCAGGTTGTTGGCGCGCACCAGCTCGGCCACGACCAGGCCCAGGCGCACGCGGCGCTCGGCCTGCGGCACGAAGATCTCGGCGGGGATCGGGGCCTTGTCGGCATCCTTGACGCCGCGCTGCTTCAGGTCTTCGCGGGCGCCGTTGACCAGGCGCTCGGTCTCGCCCTGCACCAGCGACTTGGGCAGGTCGAGCGTGGCCGTGGCGGCCAGGGCCTCCATGGCGGCGGCCTTGTTCTTGGCCAGCACGCGGAACTTCACTTCGCGCTCGAGGTTCTTGCGGACGTCGGCGCGCAGGCCGTCGACCGTGCCTTCGGAGATGCCCAGCGACTTCGCGAACGCGTCGTCGACTTCGGGCAGGTGCTGGGCTTCGATCTTCTTCATGGTGACCATGAAGTCGGCTTCGCGGCCGGCCACGTCGGCGCCGTGGTAATCGGCGGGGAACTGCAGCGGGAACGTCTTCGACTCGCCCACCTTCATGCCGCGCACGGCCTGGTCGAACTGCTCCAGCATCTGGCCTTCGCCGACCAGGAACTGGAACGCTTCGGCCTTGCCGCCGTCGAACGGCTCTCCGTCGATCTTGCCTTCGAAGTCGATCGTGACGCGGTCGCCGGCGGCGGCGCCTTCGGCGGCCGGACGCTGGGCGAACGTGCGACGCTGCTTGCGCAGGATGTCGACGGTCTTGTCGATGGCGGCGTCGTCGACGCTGGTGGTGACGCGCTCGACCTCGGCCGAGGCCAGGTCGCCCAGCACGACTTCCGGATAGACCTCGAACGTGGCGTCGAAGTCCATCGAGCCTTCGGCCGACGTCTCTTTCTCGGCGATGCGCGGCGTGCCGGCCACGCGAAGCTTGGCTTCGTTGGCGGCGGCGTTGAACGCGTTGCCCAGCTTGTCGTTCATGACCTCGTACTGCACCTGGTAGCCGTAGCGCTGCGCCACGACCGACATCGGCACCTTGCCCGGGCGGAACCCGTCGGCCTTGACCGTGCGGGACAGCTTCTTGAGGCGGGTCTCGACTTCCTTGTTGATCTCTTCGGCCGGGAGGCTCAGCGAGATGCGGCGTTCGAGCTTGTCGAGGGTTTCTACGTTAACTGCCATGATGGGACTCTTGGTTCGCAAATTCTGGTGCGCGGGGCGGGACTCGAACCCGCACGCCGGTGAAGGCGTCAGGACCTAAACCTGGTGCGTCTACCAATTT
>JBBQYL010000136.1:0-13901 GCA_038208735.1 Burkholderiales bacterium | reverse complement strand
CTGAGGTACACGCCCAGTGTCGCGATGACGTAGTTCGTCTCCAGGCCGTCCTGCACGCGCTTCAGGTCGTGCAGCACGAAGGCCGAGAAGATGCCGATGGCCATCACGGACATCGTGATCATCAGCGCGCTCGACTGGATGAAGATGTTGGCGATGCCCGCCACCATCAGCATGACCGCGCCGATGAACAGCCACTTGCCCATCGTCGACAGGTCGCGCTTGATGATGGTCGACAGCGAGGCCATGCCGAAGAAGATGGCGGCGGTTCCGCCGGCCGCCATCATCACCAGGCCGGTGCCGTTGGACATGCCCAGCACGACGCCCAGCAGGCGCGACAGCATCAGGCCCATGAAGAACGTGAAGCCCAGCAGCAGCGGCACCGCGGCGGCCGAGTTCTTGTTCTTCTCGATCGCCCAGATCAGGCCGAAGGCGCCGACCATGAAGACCACCAGGCCCATGCCGCCCGTCATGGCGGTGGACAGGCCCGTGGCCAGGCCGATCCAGGCGCCCAGCGCGGTGGGGATCATCGACAGCGCGAGCAAGGCGTAGGTGTTGCGAAGCACGCGCGCATTGCCGCCAGCGGAGACGACACGGGCGTCTTCGGCGAACGAACGGTCACGGGGAGCGGGTTGCAGTTTCATGATGAAACTCCTTTCTTGGGAATGTCTCACTGTGGCCCCGTAGACACTTCGCGTAAATTCGAATGAATCGAATCCATTCGTCGAGAAATACGCAGTGTCCGTCTCAGGTCGTCGGCGACGCTTCCTGCCCGACCCGTTCCAGCGCCGTCCCCGTGCCCGCCCGCGCCGCCTCGCGCTTCGCACGGGCGCGGATGTTGAGCAGCTCCACGCCCAGCGAGAAGCCGATCGCGGCGTAGATCACTGCCTTGGGCACGTGCACGTCGAAGGCCTCGGCCGCGAGCGTCATGCCCACCATCACGAGGAACGCCAGCGCCAGCACTTTGATGGACGGATGGCGCTCCACGAACTCGCCGATGGGACGCGCCGCGAACATCATCAGCGCCACCGAGGCCACGACGGCGGCGATCATCACGACCACGCGGTCGACCATGCCCACCGCGGTGATCACGGAGTCCAGCGAGAACACGATGTCGACCACGGCGATCTGGGCGATGACGCTCCAGAAGCGGCTCGCGCCGCCCTGCTTCGGCCCCGCGTGACCGCCCTCCTCGCGCTGCTCGACCGCCGCGAAGATCTCGCTGGCCGACTTCCACAGCAGGAACGCGCCGCCGCCCAGCAACACCAGGTCGCGGCCGCTGATGTCCTGGCCGAGAACGGAGAACAGCGTCGTCGTGAGTCCCATCACCCAGCTCAGCGACAGCAGGAGGCCGATGCGCGTGATCATCGCGAACGCCAGGCCGGCGCGGCGCGCCGTGTCGCGCTGCGCGGCCGGCAGCCGGCCTACGAGGATGGTCAGGAAGATGATGTTGTCGATGCCCAGCACGATCTCGAGGGTGGTGAGCATCGCGAAGGCGACCCACAGGGTGGGGTCCAGAAGCAGGTCCATGGCAGGCCGATCGGTGAAACGGGGAGTGGCGTCACTTTAGGTAACGCCACATTCAGCGTAAAGTCGAATTGGACGCGTCAACGCTTCGCATAAACCGCACCATCACCGAAATCGCGCGATGAACTACAAGCACCTGCACTACTTCTGGGCCGCGGCCAAAGCCGGCGGCGTCGTGCGCGCCGGGCAGCAGCTCAACATCTCGCCGCAGACGCTGTCGGGCCAGATCAAGCTGCTGGAGGAACGGGTGGGTTGCGCGCTGTTCCGCAAGCTGGGCCGCGGGCTGGAGCTCACCGACGAGGGCCACCTCGCCGTCGGCTACGCCGACCAGATCTTCGCGCTCGGCGCGGAGCTGGAGTCGCGCATCGGCAAGACCAGCGGCGCGGTGGCCGCGCTCGACTTCCGCGTGGGCCTGTCCGACTCGGTGCCCAAGTCGATCGCCTACCGACTGCTCGAACCCGCGTTGGCGGCCGCGCCCAACGTGCGCCTCATCTGCCACGAAGGCAAGCTCGCCGACCTGTTGGGCCAACTGGCCGTGCAGCGCCTGGACATGGTTCTGGCCGACGAACCGCTGGGCCGCCAGGCCGGCATGAAGGCGTTCAACCACGCGCTGGGCAGCACGTCCATGAGCTTCTTCGCCACCCCCGAGCTCAAGCGGTCGCTCAAGGGCGCGTTCCCGGAATGCCTCGACGACGCGCCGATGCTGCTGCCCGGCCACGCCTCGGCCATGCGCCAGCGCTTCGACCTGTGGCTGGCCTCGCGCAAGATCCGCCCGCGCGTCATCGGCGAGTTCGACGACGCGGCGCTGATGAAGGCGTTCGGCGGCGAGGGCCGCGGCGTGTTCATGACGCCCGCGGTGCTCGAGTCGGAGACGGCGGCGCAGTACGGCGTGCGCGTGGTGGGCCGCAGCGACGAACTGGTGGAGGAGTTCCACGCGATCTCCATCGAGCGCCGCATCACGCATCCCTGCGTGGCGGCCATCAGCAGCGCCGCGCGCGGCCAGTTCTTCGCCGAACCGGACTGACCGGAAGGGGCCAGGCCCCGAAGTGACCGGAAGGGGCCAGGCCCCTGGACTACGACGGGGTGGGATGCGTGGGGTCGATCCACGCCACGTCCTCGGGCGGCTCGGCCGGCTCGATGTCGAGATTGACCGCGATTGCCTGGCCGTCGCTGCGCACCCGCACGCACTCCAGCGTCTCGGTGGGGCTCGCGTTGATCTCCTGGTGCGGCACGAACGGCGGCACGTAGATGAAGTCGCCCGGGCCGGCCTCGGCGGTGAACTCGAGGCGCTCGCCCCAGCGCATGCGCGCCCGGCCCTTGACCACGTAGATCACGCTCTCCAGCGGCCCGTGGTGGTGGGCGCCGGTCTTCGCGTTGGGGTGGATGTGCACGGTGCCGGCCCACAGCTTCTGCGCGCCGGTGCGGGCCAAGGTGATGGCGGCCTGGCGATCCATGCCGGGTGTCTGCGCGGTGTTGGCGTCGAGCCTGTCGGCGGGCACGACGCGAACGCCGTCGTGTTTCCAGGGCGCGTCGGTCATGCGGCTCTCTAATCCAGGAACTCGATGTCGGACATGAACGCCGACACGCCCTCCACCTCTTCGTGGTTGTGCTTGGCGTGGTACATCGCGTGGTCGGCCTCGCGCAGGAAACGCGACGCGTCGGCGGGCGGCTTGTACAGGCTGATGCCGATGCTCGCACGCAGCAGCACCTTGTGGCCGTCCAACGGCGGCTTCATCGCGTCGATGATCTTGTCGGCGATGGCGCGGGCCTGTTCCAGCGTGACGATGCCTTCGGCCAGCACGGTGAACTCGTCGCCGCCCAGCCGCGCCACCGTGTCGCCCTTGCGAACGCAGCCTTCCAGGCGGCGCGCGAAGGTCTGCAACGCCAGGTCGCCGATGTGGTGGCCGTGGACGTCGTTGATCTCCTTGAAGTCGTCCAGGTCGAGAAACAGCAACGCCATCGGTGGCCCCCCGCGCGCGTGACGCGAGACGGCCTTCTCGAGGGCCTCCATGAAGCCGCGCCGATTGGCCAGCCCGGTGAGGCCGTCGCTGAGCGCCATGGCGCGCAGTCGGGCCTCGAATTCGCGGCGCTCCGACACGTCGTGCCCGAACGCGGTGAGCTCCCAGCGGCCCGCCACCCGCGTGGCGGTGAGGCTCACCTCGACGGACAGCTGGCGCCCCGCGCGGTCGATGGCCTGCAGCGTGACGCGCTGGTGGGCGTCTTCCAGGCGCTCGGCGCTGGCGTAGCGCGCCACCAGGCTGGCCACCTCGCCGCGCAGCGCCGGCGGCACGATGAGGTCGGCCACGGGCTGGCCGATGGTCTCGATGGGCGACCAGCCGAACAGGCGTTCGGCGGCGCGGTTCCATTGCGACACGTGGCCATGCTCGTCGATGGAGATGACGGCGTCGTGCGCGTGCTCGAGCAAGGCGCGCATGCGCTCTTCGCTGGTGCGCAGGCGCGCCTCGGCCTCGTTGCGCGCGTCGAGCGCGGCCTTCTTGGCGAGCGCGGCCACGATGGCGCTGGCCATCAGCTGCAGCATCTGCACGTCGCCGTCGTCGAACGCGTTCGGCTCAGACGAAAACACCTTGAGCACGCCCACGGCGGTCGTGCCCTGGCGCAGCGGCGCGAAGATCATGGAGCGCACGCCGAGCATGCGGCAGGTGGCGCGGTCGACGCGCTCGTCGATCTCGGAGTCGTCGCACCGCTGCAAGGCGCCAGTGCGCACGCAGTGGCCCGACAGGCTGGTGGCGTGGGCGATGCGCAGGCCCAGGTGGCCGGCCAGGACGCCGCTGGCGCGCCGGACGACCACGTGCTCGCCGTCGACGAAGTCGACGGAGGCACCCTGCGCCTGCGTGAGCTCGCGCAACTTGTCGATGACCAACTGCATGAACGGGTTCAGCGCCAGATCGGCCTGAACCAGCAGCGATTGCGTCTGGATAATGCGTTCGAGCCGATCGAGACGTTCGATCCGCTTAGCAGCTGCCACCATTGAGAATCCCTCGTGCCGAAGCGCGCGACGTGCGGTTCCCACTCGTACCGCTCACGCAGGCATCGGCGAAAACTCATGTGGGTTCGATGCTCGAACACCAACTGGCAGTATGCGGTGGCGGCGCACAGCTGTCCACTGGGCGGCGCGCCCGAATCGTCGAGCGAAGCCAAGTGGAAACCCTAGGTTGGATCATCGTCAAGGTTTCCACCACAGGCGAAACGGACGGGGGTATGACCCTGAAGCCGGGGCGGCTTGGCCACAGGGCGCATCCTTGGGCCGTGCCGAGCAGGGAGAGCCGATTGCCCGCGCCGCCCGATACGGCCGCATCCGCGACCGCCCGAACACCAGGAGCCACCATGGAAGACCAGACCATCCTCGACCGCATCACCGCGCTCGTCGACGAAGAACACAAGCTGCGCGATGGCGCCGTCGCGCCCGAGGCGAACGCCGTACGGCTCAAGAGCGTGGCCGAACAGTTGGACCAGTGCTGGGACCTGCTGCGCCAGCGCCGCGCCAAGCGCGAGTTCGGCGCCGATCCCGAGTCGGCCACGCCGCGCGACATCGGCACCGTCGAGAACTACACGAACTGATCGTGGCCATGTGAAGCCGCTTCACATCCTGGGTATGCACCTTGCCGCATCAGGCAACGACCTCCGAACGTCTTCGAAGGCCGTCTCCACCGGAGAACGGCGGGGCAACCCAACCCAGGAGCAACACGTGGCGAACAACCAGAACCAGCCAGGCCAGCAAGGCGCCAACAACGCCTCGCAAGGCCGCAACGACCAGCAGAACCAGTCGTCGGGCAAGCAGCCGCAGCAGAGCGGCGGCCAGCACGGCAAGCTCACGCCCAGCGGCGGCTCGAACCAGCAGAGCCAGTCGGGCGGCGGAACCGACCAGCATGGCAGCAACCTGAAGTCCGACCCGGGCCAGGCCCAGAACCGCGAGGCCCAGCAAGGCAGCGACAAGGGCAACCGGTCGAACAACCAGAAGTAAGCAGGCGGGACGCGCGGCGTCCCCTCTGCCTCGAACGGCCGGCTCTCCCGGCCGTTTCTCATGGCGCGATGGTTTTGCCGTAGGGTGGCCGCTGACCCCAACGACGCCGACACCGCCGTGCCCCCTGCCCCCGCTTCCTCCCCCAAACCGGTCGACGCCGGCCTGTACCGCGGCGTCTGGCGCCATGCCGACGGCGCCCGGGCGGCGATGCTCGGCTCCATGGCGCTGCTCGTAGGCTCGCAGGTGTCCACGGGCCCGGGCGCGTGCTCGAGCGCCGCGTGGGCATGCGCGTGCGCGAGTCGCTGTCCGACGAGCTCTATGCGCGGCTGGCCGCGGCACCGCTCGGTTGGCACGAGCGCCATCATTCCAGCGACATGCAGCAACGCGTGCGGCAATCGACGCAGGCGCTCTACGAGTTCTCCGCCAACCAGTTCATCTACCTGCAGAGCCTGGTGGGACTCGTCGGGCCGCTGGTGGCGCTGGTGGCGCTGGCCGCGCTGGCGCCGGGCATCGGCGTGGCGGCCTTTCTGTCTTTCGGCGTGCTGGCCCTCGCCAGCATGCGCATCGACCGCGTGCTGATGCGCCTGTCGCTGCAGGAGATGGAGGCCGAGCGCCGCGACGGCTCGGGCATGGCCGACTTCCTGGGCCACATCGGCACCGTGCTGAGCCTGCGCCTGCAGGACGCGTCGCGGCGCCTGCTGCGCCAGCGCCTGGCGCGCATCTTCGTGCCGCTGGGCCGCAACATCGTCATCAACGAGGCCAAGTGGTGCATGGTGGACCTGATGAGCACGCTGGTCACCTGGGCGCTGGTGGTGGCCTACGTCGACATGGTGGCCAGCCGCGGCGGCGCGGCCATCGCCATCGGCGCCGTGTTCATGGTGCAGCAGTACGCCAGCCGCACGGCGGCCGTGGCCACCGACATGACGGGCCGCATGCAGGGCCTGTCCCGCCTGCGCGCCGACTTCACCAGCGCCCGGCCCATCTTCGACGCGCCCGCCGGCGCGGTACCCGTTCCGCTGCCCGCCGACTGGCAGCGCATCGTGGTGCGCGACATCGCGTTCCGCCACGCCGCGGCCACGCCCGACTCGCCGCCGCTGGGCCTGGACACCCTGGCGTTGGCGCGCGGCGAGCGCGTGGCGCTGGTGGGCGGCAGCGGCGCGGGCAAGAGCACGCTCATGCGCGTGCTGGCGGGCCTCTACGCCGCGCCGGGCGTGGTGGTCGAGGTCGACGGTCAACTCCAGCCCGGCGTGCACAACCTCGCCGCGCTGGCCACGCTCATCCCGCAGGAGGCCGACGTGTTCGAAGGCAGCGTGCGCGAGAACCTCGACTTCGGAACCGGCGTGGCCGACGCGCCGCTGGAGGCCGCCGTGCACGGCAGCGCCTTCGACGCGGTGCTGGCGGGCAGCGCGCACGCGCCCGGGTCTGGCTCCACAGGCGCCTGACCCCGGTCGCACCCAGACCAGGTTCCACGGTCGGGACATGTACCGGCCGCGGGGCACGGCTATTGCCGGGCGGCGACATGAAACCCACCGCTTCCGCCGTCGTCCTTGCGCCAGGCAATGTCACCGCGTCGCCGGGCAAGAAAGGCCTCGCCGCGTTGATCGGCCCGGGCCTGATGACCGGGGCGTCCGACGACGACCCGAGCGGCATCGGTACCTATTCGCAGGTGGGCGCGCAGTTCGGCTACGGGATGCTGTGGACGACGCTGTTCTCCTACCCGCTGATGGTGGCGGCCCAGCTGATCTGCGCGCGCATCGGCCGCGTCACCGGCAAGGGCCTGGCAGGCAACCTGCGCGACTGGTACCCGCGCTGGGCGCTCTACCCGCTCGTGTTCCTGCTGCTGGCGGCCAACACCATCAACATCGGCGCCGACCTGGGCGCGATGGGCTCTGCCATCGCGCTGCTGCTGCCCGGCGACGCCGGCTGGTACACCGTGGCCTTCGGCGTCGGTTCGGTGGCGCTCGAGATCTTCGTGCCCTACCACCGCTACGTGAGCGTGCTGAAGTGGCTGACGCTGGCGCTGCTGGCCTACGTGGCCACCGTGTTCGCGGTGAAGATCCCCTGGGGCCAGGTGCTGCACGAGACCTTCCTGCCCAGGCTCGAGCTGGGCAAGGACTACGTGACGGCCATCGTCGCGATCTTCGGCACCACCATCAGCCCGTACATGTTCTTCTGGCAGGCCTCGCAGGAGGTGGAAGAGCTGGACGCCTGCGACGAGGACAAGCCGCTGCGGGAGGCCCCGCGCCAGGCCAGCGCTCAGTTGCACCGCATGAACATCGATACCTGGCTGGGCATGGGCGCCTCCAACCTGGTGGCGTTCTTCATCATCCTCACCACCGCGGCCACGCTGCACGCGCACGGCGTGCACGACATCGAGAGCGCCGCGCAGACCGCGCAGGCGTTGAAGCCCGTGGCCGGCGAGTTCGCGTTCGCGCTGTTCGCGATGGGCATGGTGGGAACCGGCCTGCTGGCGGTGCCGGTGCTGGCCGGCAGTGCGGCCTACGCCGTCGGCGAGACGATGCAGTGGAAAAGCAGCCTCGAGAGCAAGCCGGCGAAGGCGCGCGGCTTCTACGCGGTGATCGCGGTGGCCACTTTGGCCGGCACCGCGATGAACTTCATCCACGTCAACCCGATCAAGGCGCTGTTCTGGACCGCCGTGATCAACGGCGTGATCGCGGTGCCCATGCTGGCCGCGGTGATGCTGGTGGCGGCCAAGCGCGACGCGATGGGACGCTTCGCGATCTCGGGCCTGCTGCGCGTGATGGGGTGGGCCACGACCGCGGTGATGGCGGCATGCGTGATCGGGATGGGGGCGACGGCCTGAAGCCGACGTGTCATCCTGCGCGAAGTCGCAGGATGACGGCACCTCAACGCAGCGAATCGTCGCCGGCGCGCTCCGTCTCGTCGATGGTGTCATCGTCGTCCGGGCCCAGGCCGACCTCGGCGGGCGACAGGCTGTCGCGCGCCAGGTCGATGTCGGGGTCGCCGTTGATCCCGCGATCGGCGTCGCGGTCGGCGTCCAGCGCCTCCTGGTCGGGGTCGACCGACTCGCGCACCACATCGCGCGTCGCGTCGGTATAGACGTCGCCCTTGCCGGCGTCGGGCTCGTCGGAGCGTTGGCCGGGCAGGTCGGCGCGATCCTGGCGATCCATGAGGTTATCGACGCCGCCGGCTTCGCGGTCGATGTCGTCCAGGGGGTCGGCGGCGGGTCGGATGGAGGGTGCGGGCATGGGAAGTCTCCTGTGGAGGGCAATGGTTGTCCTGCCTCGGGCAACCCCCATGCCTTGCCGCTCAGCGCCGGCGTCGGCTGCGTACGAAACTGATCAGCGCGAGCGCGATGATCGCCCCCACCAAGGCGACCGACAGCGCGCCGAAGTCGAGCACCTTCGGGTCGCCGGCGTGCAGGCCGAAGTACGGCGCCACGATCCAGCCGGCCACCAGCGACCCGAGCACGCCCACCAGCACGTTGACGAACACGCCCTGGTCGTCGTCGTTGCGCATCAGCAGGCCGGCCACCCAACCGATCAGGGCGCCGACGACGAGCCAGGTGAGGATGTGGAACATGCGGGAGGGATCCTGGGGCCAACGGGTTGAATTGGGGCTGCCACGTTCGGGCAGGCATGGCGCCAACTCGACGGCAATCCCCATACCCGACCGTCGGCGGCGACCCCCACGGCCGTAGGCGCACATCCCGCCGCGGTCGAGCTATCGTCTGACATGGAATCGACTCGGCCGTGGGCAGAATCGTTCCTGACTCGGCGTATCCTGCAAAGGGATCCGCGAGAGAAGGACGCCCCAACTTGCCCTGCCCAGCCCGGCGAGCCGAACGACTGCCTGAAGACAAGAAACGACCATGACCCATGCGCTGATCGTCGAAGACGACGCCGACTCCGCCGACACGATGGCGGCCCTGATCTCCGCCCAGGGCTTCACCGTCGCGATCGCCCGGACGATGCGGGACGCCCGCCGCCAGATCGTGCTGCAACTGCCCGACCTGGTGCTGCTCGATCTGCAACTCCCCGACGGCAGCGGCATGGACCTGTTCCAGGACGCCCAGCTGGTGGCCAATTCCGAGATCGTGCTGATCACGGGCCATGCCAGCCTCGAGAGCTCCATCCAGGCGCTGCGCATGGGCGCCGCCGACTACCTGGTCAAGCCGATCAACATGAAGCAGTTGCAGGGGATCCTGTCGCGCGTCATGCGGCCGTCGGCCATCCAGGCCGAGCTGGCCTCGCTCACCGCCGAATGGGAAACCTCGGGCCATTTCGGCCATCTCTGGGGCCGTTCGCCCCCGATGCGCCGCATCTACGAGCAGATCTCGCGCGTCGCCGTCACGGCGGTGTCGGTGTTCATCACCGGCGAGAGCGGCACCGGCAAGGAGGTCGTCGCACAGACCGTGCACGACCTCAGCCGTCGCCGCAAGCATCCGTTCCTGGCCGTCAACTGCGGCGCCATCTCGCCCAACCTGATCGAGAGCGAGATCTTCGGCCACGAGAAGGGCAGCTTCACCGGCGCCGATCGCCAGCACCAGGGCTTCTTCGAACGCGCCCATGGCGGCACCCTGTTCCTGGACGAGATCACCGAGATGCCGCTGGAGCTGCAGGTCAAGCTGCTGCGCGTGCTCGAGACCGGCATGTTCATGCGCGTGGGCTCCACCGTCGCCCAGGAGACCGACGTGCGCGTGATCGCCGCCACCAACCGGCCGCCCGAGCTGGCGGTGTCTTCCGGCAAGCTGCGCGAAGACCTGCTGTACCGCCTAAACGTGTTCCCCATCGAGCTGCCGCCGCTGCGCGACCGCTCGGAAGACGTGCCGCTGCTGGCGCAGCATTTCCTCACGGCCATCTGCGAGCGCGAAGGCACGTCCAAGACGTTCACGCCGGCCGCCACCCAGCGCCTGACGGCCTACCGCTGGCCGGGCAACGTGCGCGAGCTCCGCAACGTGGTGCAGCGCGCCTACGTGATGGCCTCGGGCAACAGCATCAACGAGGAATGGCTGCCCGACGACCCGCACGGTCCCAACAGCGCCTATGCGTCGTCGCTCTATTCGCCCAAGAACCCCCCCGCCGCGCCCGTGCAGGCGGCAGCAGCAGCCACGGCCCCGGCCAGCGGCCCGTCCATCACGATCACCATCGGCACCTCCATGGCCGACGCCGAGCGCCAGCTGATCCTGGCGACGCTGGAGCATTTCAACCAGCAGAAGGAACGCACGGCGGCGGCGTTGGGCGTCAGCCTGAAGACGCTCTACAACCGGCTCAAGGAGTACGCCGCCGAGAAGGCGGACGCCACGCCGGAGTGAGTTTCCCGGCAGCATGACCAAACGGCGCCCACTGGGTGCCGTTCTCTTTGGCGACCAGGGAGTCGAACGCAAGAGTTGCCGACGACACTGCCGCCGCGAACCCCGATCGGCGTGATTTGCGACCAGCGGTCGGGCACCCCGATTGCTGCAAGTTCCGCTTGGGTCGAGGAGCCAACGACTGGCAGCGCCAGCGAACTCAGGGGAACGAACATGCGCGAAGTGGTGCTTTATGTCGAGGATCACCCGGTCAACGTGCTGCTGATGCAGACGGTGTTCGAGTTGAGGCCCGAGCTGGACCTGGTGGTGGCCGTCGACGGCGAGTCCGCCATGGCCGCCGCCGCCACCCTGAGGCCGTCGCTGCTGCTGTTGGACCTGCGCCTGCCCGACTGCCACGGCACGGAGCTGCTCGAACGCATGCGCGTGATCCCGGGATGGCGCGACATTCCCGCCATCGCCGTCACCGCCGAGGCCGAGTTCATGCCGGCCGGCACCACCTTCTGCGATGTCTGGCACAAGCCGTTGCGCTTGCCCACGCTGCTGACGCGCCTCGATCGCGTCATCGCGCCCAAGGGTCGCCCCGACGAGGCGGCCATGCTGCGCCGCCCGTCAATGTTCTCGCGCACCACCTTCGCGGCCTGAGCCGTCGGCGCAGCGTCAGGGGGTGGCGGGCTGGCCGTCGATGACGCGCGCCAGCGCGTGCGGATCCACCGGCTTGAGCATGTGCGCGTCGAAGCCCGCCTCCTTGCCGCGCTCGCGATCGCCCTGCTGCCCGTAGCCCGTGAGCGCCACCAGCAACGCGCCGGCCATCTCCGGCATCTGGCGCAGGCGGCGCGCCACCTCGTAGCCGTCCATCAGCGGCAGGCCGATGTCCAGCAGCACCACGTCCGGACGGAACTGCGCGGCCGCGTGCAGCGCCTGCAGGCCGTCCTTGGCGCTGTGCACCGCGTGGCCCGACAGCGACAGCAGCATCGTGGTGGTCTCGACCACGTCGACGTTGTCGTCCACCACCAGGATGCGGCGCGCCACCGCGGCGTCGGGAAGGCGCGCGTCGCCAGCGTCCGCATCGGTCGGCGCATCGACCAGCCCCGGGCACGGCAGCGTGACGCGGAACTGCGCGCCCTGCCCCGGCCCGGCGCTGCTGGCCACCACCTCGCCGCCGTGCAGCTGCACCAGACGCTGCACCAGCGTCAGGCCCACGCCGAGGCCGCCCTGCGTGCGGTCGAGGGCGGGCTTGCCCTGCTCGAACAGTTCGAACACGTGCGGCAGCAGCTCGGCGTCGATGCCGATGCCGTCGTCGCTGACCTCCAGCACCGCGAACTCCCCGTCGGCCTGCTCGGCGTGCCGCACGTCGACCGCGATCGCGCCGCCCTCGGGCGTGTACTTGATCGCGTTGGACAACAGGTTGTTGACGACCTGGGCCAGCCGCGTGGCGTCCCCATCGAGGTTCAGCGCCCTGCCCGGCAACGACACGGCCAGCGACTGGCGACGCTTGTCGATCAGGTCGCGTTGCGAGTCCAGGCACTGCGACACCAGCGTCACCAGGTCGAGGCACTGCGTCTGCAGCACCACCTTGCCCTGGCTGATGCGGGCCACGTCGAGCAGTTCGTCGACCAGCCGCGTGAGCTGGCGCACCTGGCGATCGGTGACGTCGGCGGCCCAGCGCACCTTCGCCTCGGCCGGCGCGGCCAGGCGGATCAGTTCGACGGCGTTGCGGATCGGCGCGAGCGGATTGCGCAGCTCGTGCGCCAGCATCGCCAGGAACTCGTCCTTGCGGCGGCTGGCCTCCTCGAGACGCTGCTCGGCCTGGCGCCGTTCGGCGATCTCCACCTGCAGCGCGCCGTACAGGCTCGCGGTGGCGAAGGCGATCGCCGCGCGCTCGGCCACCTCGTCGAGCAGCGCGGCGGACAGCGGCGTGAGCTCGCCGTCGATCCACAGTCCGCCCAGGAACCGGTCGCCGTGGGCCAGCGGCAGCATCTGCAGCGCGCCGTCCAACAGCGCGGGCGCCTGTGCCTGCGCGTGAGCGTCGGACGACACCTCCAGCGCCTGGCGCAGCAGCGCGAAGTGCGCGCTGGGCAGCGCCGCCGGCGCCAGGTCGACGCTCGCCGCGTCGTCCTCGGACAGGCTGGAGCGCGTGGCCGCCTGCGTGATCACGCCGCGCTCGTCCACCAGCGCCACGGTGGCGTTGGGCGCCAGCGCCGGCACCACGTGGGCCAGCAGCGCGTGCATGCCCTCGCGCAGGTCGAGCACGCCGCTGAGCGCGTGGCTGAGGCCGGCCAGCAGGCTCGAGCGGCGCGTCGACTCCTCGGCCACGCGCAGCGCGGCCTCCGACGCCGCCAGCGCGATGCGTTCGTCGGCCTGGCGAGCGATTCGGCGTTGCAGGATGTGCAGTTCCACGAACACGCGGATCTTCGAGCGCAGCACCTCGGGCACCACGGGCGAGGGAATGTAGTCGACGGCCCCCAGCGAGTAGCCGCGCGCGGTCTGCATCTCGTCGGCGTACGAGGTGATGAAGATGATGGGCGTGTGCGCGGCCCGCTTGTAGCTGCGGATCAGCGCGGCCGTCTCGAAGCCGTCCATGTCGGGCATGTTGACGTCGAGCAGGATGACCGCGAAGTCGCGCCGCAGGATCTGGCGCAGGGCGTCGGCACCGGAACGCGCGAACACGAGGTTCTGGTTCAGGTCGCCCAGCACCGTTTCGAAGACCAGCAGCTTCTCGGGCAGGTCGTCCACGATGAGGATGTCGGCGCGCTCGGCCGCCTCGTCGAGCGCTCCGAAGCCCGTGGTGGACCGCGTGTCGAGCGCGTTCAGCGCGGGCGTCTCGCTCGCGACTGCGTTGGAGCTTCCGCTTGCGCTTCCGTAAGTTACCGGCACAGCCACCCCCGCAGGACGGACATCAGGTGGCGTGGATCCACCGGCTTCGAGATGTAGTCCCAGGCACCCGCCTCGATGCACTTCTGGCGGTCGCCCTTCATCGCCTTGGCCGTGACGGCCACCATCGGCAACTCGCGCCCGCGCGGCAGCTTGCGGATCTCCTGCATCGTGGCGATGCCGTCCATCTCCGGCATCATGATGTCCATCAGGACGATGTCTATCGTCGGG
>JBBQYL010000135.1:0-13908 GCA_038208735.1 Burkholderiales bacterium | reverse complement strand
GCCACGGCGTTAGCGGCCTTCACGGTGGCCACGGCGTCGGCGCTGAAGGCCTTGGCGGTCACCACGTCGGTGGGAATGGGCACCGCGGCGCCGCGCGCCTTCATCGCCTCGATGACGGCCTTCGCGTCGCCGATGAGATCGGGCTCGGCCAGGCTCTTGCCGATCTTCAGTCCGGCCGCAAGCATGAAGGTGTTGGCGATGCCGCCGCCCACGATCAGGCCGTCGACCTTGGCCGACAGCGCTTGGAGGATGGTGAGCTTGGTGCTCACCTTGCTGCCGGCCACGATGGCCACGAGCGGGCGCTTGGGCGCGGCGAGCGCCTGGGTGATGGCGTCGATCTCGGCGGCCAGCAGCGGCCCGGCGCTGGCCACGGGCGCGTACTCGGCGATGCCGTAGGTGGTGCCCTCGGCGCGGTGCGCGGTGCCGAACGCGTCGTTGACGAAGATGTCGCACAGCGCGGCCATCTTCTTCGCGAGCACGGGGTCGTTCTTCTTCTCGCCCTTGTTGACGCGGCAGTTCTCCAGCAGCACCACGTCGCCCGGCTTCACGTCCACGCCGTCGACCCAGTCGGCCACCAGCGGCACGTCGCGGCCGAGCAGCTCGGACAGTCGCTTCGCGACCGGTGCGAGCGAATCCGCGGGCTTGAACTCGCCCTCGGTGGGACGGCCCAGGTGGCTGGTGACCATCACCGCCGCGCCGGCGTCGAGCGCCATGCGGATGCACGGCACCGAGGCGCGGACGCGCGTGTCCTCGGTGATGTTGCCGGCGTCGTCCTGCGGTACGTTCAGGTCGGCGCGGATGAACACGCGCTTGCCTTTGGCCTGGCCCGAGGCCGCGAGGTCGGAGAAACGAATCACTTTCATGGTCATGGCATTCATGCAGTTCGAAGAAAAGAAGAGTTGGAGGGCCTACCAGCCCAGGCCCAGTCGCAGCGCCAGCAGAACCGCCGTACCCGCGAGTATCGTCCCGAGCAGGCTGCGGGTGGTGGCGAACACCGCGATGCCGACGACGGTCGCGTAGAGGCGCGCGTCCCTCCAGGTGGCGATGAGATGGTCGCCCGTCATGGCGATCTCGGGCAGCAGCACGGCCACCAGGGCGGCCAGCGGTGCGTAGCGCAGTGCCTCGCGCAACCACGCAGGGATCGGCACCTCGCGATCGGGGAACATGAAGAAGCCGCGCGTCACGACGCTGATCACCGTGAGGCCGGCGATCGCGGCGACGGTCATCCAGGCGGTCATGCGTCCTCCTTCGCGGGCTCGGCGACACCCGGCGGCGAGAAGTGGTCGATCAGCACGCCCACGGCCATGGCCGCGGCGATGGCGACGACGACGTTCAGGTGGAACGGCAGCGCGAATGCCGCCAGCGCGGCACATGCGGCCACGGCCGCGGCGATCCAGGTGGCGCGATCGGCCAGCAGCGACGCCGTGATGCCCAGCAGCGCGAGCGAACCGGCGAAGCCGAGGCCCCAGCGCTCGGGGATCACGTCGGCCAGCACGACGCCCAGCAGCGTCATCGTCTGCCACGCCAGCCAGCCCACGCTGACGTTGCCCGCCACGTAGGCGGTCTGCGCGCGCACGTCGCCCGGCCGCGGGAAGCGGCGCATGAACGCGATGTAGGTGAAGTCGACGGTGAAGTACGCGAGAAGCAGCCGTCGCAGGCGCGGCATCGACTGGAAGTAGGGCCGCCAGCCGGCGCTGAAGATGATGAAGCGCAGGTTCACGCAGAACGCCGTGGCCCAGATCACCCACAGCGGCGCGCCCTGCACCATCAGCGGCAGCGCGGCCAGCTGCGCGCTGCCGGCGAACACGAACAGCGACATCGCGACGGCGAACACCGGGCCGAGGCCCGCCTTGGACATCGCGATGCCCGCAACGAGGCCCCACGCGCCGATGCCCAGCGCGACATCGCGCGTCTCGCGCGCGCCGAAGGCGAATTCAGGATGGCGCCACAGGGGCTGCGATGCGGTCATCGCGCCATTGTCTTATGGCGGCGATGGCGGGTGCGTGGCCTCGGGGAAGACCCGCTTCGCCAGGTGCGAAGCGACGGCGGCGCTCAGTGCTCGACGGGCTTCTCGGCGGCCGACTTGTCGATCTTGGCGATCTTGGCCGGCGCTGCCTTGGCGGCCTTCTCAGGGGCGGGCTTGTCGGTTCCCTTGTCGGACACCTTGGCGGCGCCGTCGTCCGGCCTGGCGTCGTCGCTGGCGTCGGCCGTCTTCATCGCGCCCGGGCCCAGCGTGGGCTCCACGGCCTCCAGCTTGTTCTCGCGCATGTAGTCGTCCATGTCGCGCCAGCCGGCATAGATGGCGGCCTTGTCCACGCGCTTGTTGAGCGTGAAGCAGTCCTCGATGGCGCGCCCCCCGTGGCGGCAGGCGGCGCCCACGGCCTTGCCATCGGCCTCCACGCGCGCGGCCGTCACCGACGCCGCCTCCAGCCCGAGCTGGTCGCAACCGGCGAGCGTGGAGAGGACGGCGAGGGTGAGGAGGAGTCGGCGCGACATGGCAAAGACGGGTTGATGCGTCGTTATCGGCCATCCTGCACCGGGCTTGAGGCCCTCATTCGACGAACAGGGCGCGGTTTGGCGCCCGTTTCTCGGTCTGGATGTCAGCCCAGGAGTGTGCCCACCGCCAGCGGGTGCGCCTGCAGCCACTGCGCCACCGGGCCGCGCTTGCCGCCCGGCCGCTGCACGTCGAGCAGCGCCAGCGCGCCGTCGCCGCAGGCCACCACCACTTGCTGGGAGTCGGACGCGATCACCGTGCCGGGCCCGGCGGCGATGTCCAGGCGCTCGACCTGGGCGCGCCACAGCTTGACCGTGTCCGCACCGCACTGGAAGGTGGCGCCGGGAAACGGATCGAACGCGCGGACGCGGCGCTCGATCAGGTCGGCCGGCAGCGTCCAGTCGACGGCGGCCTCGGCCTTGGCGATCTTGTGGGCGTAGGTGACGCCCTCTTCCGGCTGCCGGAGCGGCTGGAGTGCGCCCGCGGCCGCGTCGGCCAGCGACCGCACCACCAGGCGCGCGCCGAGCGCGGCCAGGCGGTCGTGCAGCAGGCCGGTGGTGTCGTCGAAGGCGATCGCCTCGCGCTCGACCAGCAGCATGTCGCCGGTGTCCAGGCCGGCGTCCATCTGCATGATCGTGATGCCCGTCTCGGCGTCGCCGGCCTCGATGGCCCGGTGGATGGGCGCGGCGCCGCGCCAGCGCGGCAGCAGCGAGCCGTGGATGTTCAGGCAGCCCAGGCGCGGCAGGTCCAGCACCCACTGGGGCAGGATCAGGCCGTAGGCGGCCACCACCAGCACGTCGGGGCGAGCGGCCTCAAGCGCCGCACGGCCTTCGGCCGCCTCGTCGGGAAACTTGCCGTCCTGGCGCAGGCTGCGCGGCTGGGCCACCGGCACGCCCAGGTCGAGCGCCAGTTGCTTGACCGGCGACGGCGTCAGCTTCATGCCGCGGCCGGCCGGGCGGTCGGGCTGGGTCAGCACCAGCGGCACCGCGTGGCCGGCGGCGTGGATGGCCTTCAGCGCGACGGCGGCGAACTCGGGCGTTCCCGCGAATGCCACGCGCAGCGGGGCGAATTCCCGGCTTGCCGCGGAAGCCCTGGGCAAAGACATCAGCGCCTGCGGACGGGCTGCTCGTCGCGCGTTTTCTTGAGCATCTTGGTCTTGATGCGCTCGCGCTTGAGCGGGCTCAGGTAGTCGACGAAGACCTTGCCCAGCAGGTGATCCATCTCATGCTGCACACAGACGGCGGCCAACCCCTCCGCGTCGAACTCGTAGGGCTGGCCGTCGCGGCCGAGCGCGCGCACCCGCACGCGGGCGTGACGCTCCACCTTCTCGTAGATCAACGGCACGGACAGGCAGCCCTCCTCGCCCAGGATCCAGTCGTCCGAGCCGGTGACCAGTTCCGGGTTGATCAGCACGCGCGGCTGGTCATGCGTCTCGGAGGTGTCCATCACGATCAGCCGCACGTGGCGGTCGACCTGCGTCGCGGCCAGGCCGACGCCGTCGGCGGCGTACATCAGCGCGGTCATCTCGTCGGCGAGCGCGCGGATCTCGTCGGTGACTTCGGCCACCGGCTTGGCGACGGTGTACAAGCGCGGATCGGGGTAACGGAGAATCTGGAGTTCGGACATGGAAAGACAGTTCCTGGAAATCTGCCACGAAAATTGCCGTCAATGCTGCGGGCGCCCTTGCAATGACGGTGCAGAATGTGTCTGCGCCGCGACGATCGAACTCAGGGTGAATGCCTATCTCCGTCGTAACGGAGTGTCCGGTTCATTGCGACATCAGGGGTTTGCGGGCAGAATCTGCGGCAAATTTGGTAGTTTTTGACAGGCTGGATACTCCAGCCGATTCGGAATTGTCGCAGCCCTCGCGGATTCCGTCTCACTTGCGTCCCAAATGCCTTCGATGGCCCGGGAGTTTTCTGGACATGACCTTTCGATTCCGACGTTCCGCCCTGGCGCAGCCCGCTGCGGCCCTGAACTGTGCAGCGCTCGCGCTGGCAGTCCTGGCTGCCGCGCCGTCCGTCACCCAGGCGTTTCCCATCACGCCCGCAGAACGCAGCACCGCGCAGCAGGTCGCCAGCAAAGGCGTGCCGTTGTCCGAGCTCACGGAAAACGCACCCGACACCTATTCCGTCAAGCGTGGCGATACGCTCTGGCACATTTCCGGCATGTTCCTCAAAAGCCCGTGGCGCTGGCCCGAGCTGTGGGGAATGAATCTCGATCAGATTCACAACCCGCACCTGATCTATCCGGGCCAGTTGCTGGTGCTCGAGAAAATCGACGGCATGGCCCGTTTGAAACTCGGTAGCACCGTGGGCGGTGTCGGCGACACCATCAAACTCTCGCCGTCCATTCGCAGCGAATCGTCCGAATCCGCGGCCATCGGCGCGATCCCGATGAATCTGATCGCGCCGTTCCTCACGGACGCGATGATCTTCGACGCCAACCAGCTGCTCACCGCCCCGCGCATCGTGGCCGCGCAGGAAGGCCACCTGATGATGGGCCGCGGCAACACCGCCTACGTCAGTGGCGAGCTGGGCAACACGCGCAATTGGCAGGTCTTCCGCGAGCCGAAGCCCCTGGTCGATCCCGACACCAAGGAAGTGCTTGGCTACGAGGCCCGCTACGTCGGTTCGGCCGAGCGCAAGCAGGACGGCGAAGCCCGTCCAGGCGTGGCCACCGGCGGCCTGAACGTGCCGTCCACCTTCATCATCACCAGCAACAAGGAAGACGCCGCCATCGGCGACCGCCTTGCCCCGTCCACCCTGCGCGACTTCGCGCCCTTCGTGCCGCATCCGCCCGCCCAGCCGGTCAACGGCAAGGTGGTCTCGCTGTACGGCGACGCCATGTCGGCCGGCCAGAACCAGATCGTGTCGCTCAACCGCGGCTCGCGCGACGGCATCGAACGCGGCACCGTGCTGGCGCTGTGGCACGAAGGCGCCGTCACGCACGACAAGTCGGTGAACCACGGCGCGCTGATGAAGCTACCCGACGAGCGCATCGGCATCGTGTTCGTGTTCCGGGTGTTCGACCGCATGGCCTACGGCCTGATGCTCGACACCACGCAGCCGTCGCTGCCGGGCGATCGCGTCACGCAGCCCTGACCGGATCCGGCCGCCGACGCTCGCCGTTGCCCGGCCCGCTCCTGGACGCCATCCTCTCGCCTGACCCTCACCGCCAGGTGCGTCCATGCTTTCCCCAGAGGAACTTGCCGGCTGGCTGAGGCTGGGCGCCACGGCCGGGATCGGCCGCGCCACGGGCCGCCGTCTCCTCGCCGCGCTGGGTTCGCCCGAGCGCGTGCTGGGCGCCGACCAAGACACCCTGGCCGCGCTCGCCGGCCCCGACGTCGCCAGGCTCCTGAAGCGCCGCGACGATCGCGACGACGCCCAGGTCGACGCCACTGCACGCTGGCTCGCCGACACGCGCGGCGGCGCGCCGCGCGACCTCGTCGTTCTCGGAGACCCGCGCTACCCCGACCTGCTGCTCTGCACCGCCGATCCGCCGCTATTGCTGTTCACGCTCGGCCGGGTCGAGCTGCTGTCCGCGCCCAGCGTGGCCATCGTCGGCAGTCGTGACGCCACGCCGCAAGGCCTCGACAATGCGCGGGCGTTCGGTCGCTTCCTGAGTGAGCGCGAGCTCACCATCGTTTCTGGCCTGGCCATGGGCATCGACGGCGCCGCGCACGAGGGCGGACTGGCCGGCCCGGGCAGCACGGTGGCGTTCGTCGGCACGGGCCTGGATCAAGTCTATCCCCGGCGCCACGGCGCGCTGATGCAGCGCATCGCCGAGCAGGGCCTGATGGCCAGCGAATTTCCGCTGGGCACCGAGGGCCTGTCGTACCACTTCCCGCAACGCAACCGGTTGATCGCCGGCATCAGCCTGGGCACGCTGGTGGTGGAGGCGGCGGTGGCGTCGGGCTCGCTGATCACGGCGCGCATGGCGCTCGAAGCCGGCCGCGAGGTCTTCGCCATCCCGGGCTCCATCCATGCGCCGCAGTCGCGTGGCTGCCACCGGCTGATCCAGGAGGGGGCGAAGCTGGTGGCCACCGGCGACGACCTGCTGCAGGAGCTGCGGCTGGCCATGGGCGCCCGGGCGCCGGCCGCGCGGATGTCGGTGCCGCAAGCTTCGCTGTTCGCCGGCCAGCGCGACGAGGCGGTGGCGCCGGGCGCCGACGCGGCGTTGCTGGCGGCGCTGGGCCACGACCCGGTAACGGTGGACGCGCTCGCGGCCCGCACGGGGCTGCCCGCCGATCGCCTGGCCGGTCGCCTGCTCGAACTCGAGTTGGCGGGACGGTTGCAGCGCCTTCCCGGTGGCCTGCTGCAGCGTCGCACGGCGACGTGAATCGGGGCGGATCGCACTCCGGCCAGCCGAAGATCCTCGCACGCAAGCGGCTTGACATGTGCGGTTCCGGATGTAAATCCGGCCGACGAAGCGACGATTTCACGAAGGTTCAACAGCACCCCGCGGACGGGCCAACTCCCGCTTGTCGGCGGGGGTCGCTGCGGTATAGTAGGTTCATGTTTGACGTCCTTGTCTACCTGTACGAGAACTACTGGCGACCGGACGCCTGTCCGGATCACGACCAGTTGTCGCGCAAGCTGACCGCGGTCGGCTTCGAGACGGACGAGATCCAGGACGCGCTGCATTGGCTCGACGGCCTGGCCGACACGTCGCAAGGCTACACGGGCGTTCAATCCGACGACGCCATCCGCCTGTATTCGGATCGCGAGATCGAATCGCTGGGCGAGACCTCCGTCGGCTTCGTCACCTTCCTCGAGTCGGCCGGCGTTCTGCCCCCGCCCATGCGCGAGATGGTCATCGACCGCGCGATGGCCGCCGGTGGCAACCCGCTCGACCTCGACGACATGAAGATCATCATCCTGATGGTGTTCTGGAGCCTGGGCGAGGAGCCCGACGCGCTGATCCTCGACGAACTGTTCGTCGCACCGGAAGAACGACTCATCCATTGAGCAGGGCGGCGGCGGCGGGTGCCAGCCGTCAGCCGTCAGCCGTCATCCTGCGCGGAGTCGCAGGATCCACGCCAGAGGCAGCGCTTCCCGCCACATGGATCCTGCGACTACGCTTCGCTTCGCGCAGGATGACCTGGCGCCTCGGCGCCAGGTCACTTGAGGCGATCGGGATCCGCGTTGATCTTCTCGATGGCGCTGCGCGTGGCCGCCATGGTGAGCGATTCGCCCTGGGCCGGCACCAGCAACTGCGCCTGCAGGAACGCGGCCAGGCGGCGGCGCTGGAACAGCACGCAACGGCCGCTGCCCGACACGAACAGCGACAGCTGCTTGCGCATGCCCTGCCAGGCGAGCTGCACGGCCTCCTGCCGGTCGCGGTACTCCAGCATGTACCAGGCGCCCACCAGCATCTCGTCGGTGGCCGCCAGGGCGCCCGCCGACGGTGTGGCGCCGCCCTCGGCCACGATCTCGAGCTCGTCGGACTCGTGGCCTGAGAGGTCGAGCGCGAACGAGTCGTCGATCTCGAAGTCGGCTTCCGGCAGGATGTCGTCCAGGGCCTCGAGACGTTGCTTCAGGCGTCCGAACTGATCGGGGTCGATGGCCGCCGAACGCGCCGCGAAGGCCGCGGTCAGGGCGATGTTGAGCGCGCGCAGCGAAGTCTCCTGGCGCTCGGGCGGCAGGCCGCCGGAGAGCATGCCCTGGCGCAGCGAGGCCAGCAGCGGGCCAAGGCGACGGATGACCTCGGCGCGTTCCTCGCGGGTGGTCTTGGCGCTGGCGATCCACACCAGCTCCAGCGCGGTCTCGCGCACGCCGCGCGTCTCCTCGCTCTGCAGGCCGTGGCGCATGGCCGTGGTGGCGAGGATGTCGGCCCACACCTGGAACAGGAACTCGCGCACGCCCTCCTGCACCGGCACCCCGTCGAGCAGCTTGCGCAGCTCGATGGTGTACTGGATGGCCAGCGTCTCGCGCTGCTCCACCTGGCTGGCCAGCGACACGCCCTTGCGGGTCGTCTCGTTCTGCTCGCGGAAGAACTTCTCGACGAAGCGCTCGAACTCCACGAGCACGGTCTGGAACACCTTGCGACCGGTCTCGGGGAAGGCCTCGACGACCTGCACCACGCGGGCCACCTCGCCCTCGAGCTCGGGACCGGCGCCCTGCGGCGCGGCGTCGAAGCCCATCACGCAGGCACCCATGCGGTCGATGAGACGACGCGCCGGGTGCTGCGCCGACGAGAAGAAGTCGGGCTCGGCCATCGCCACGCGCAGCGTGGGCATCTGCAGGCGCGCGAACCACACGCGCACCGCCGGCGGGATGCGGTCTTCGGTGAGGATGCTGGCGAACAGCAGCGCGACGACCTCGATCGTGGCGCGCTCCTCCTGCGTGTTGGCCGTGCTCTTGATGGCCTGCTTCTGCTCGCGCAGCGCGTCCACCATCTCGGCGGGCGCCAGCGCGCTGCCTTCGTTGCGGCGCGCCTCGACGCGCTCGACGAACACGCGCTGCGCCGAGGCGATCGCCCCCGTGATCTCGGCCGACGGCATCGAGAAGCGCTGCGTGTTCATGAAACCCTGGACGTGGCGTTCCATCGTCCGGCCGAAACGCCTCAGCGTGGCGTCGACCTGCAGCTGCGCGGGCGACGCGAACTGGCCGCCACCCCCACCGCCGCCGTTGGGCGCCTTGACGTTGCCGGTGACGCTGATGCCCACGTTCGGCGCCCCGTTACCGCCCGCGCCGCCACCGGCGTCGCCGCCCATGGGCTGCAACGTGGCGTTGCGCATGAAGTCGCCGCTGCCGCCAGACGCGCCACCGCCCGCACCGGCCGGCCCGACGCCGACACCGCCCGGGCTGCCTTGGCCACCGCCAGTGCCGCCGCCGTAGCCGCCCGACTGGCCGCCTGGGTTGCCCTGGCCGCCTTGTCCAACCGCATAGCCGCCGGAACCGCCGCCGTAGCCACCCTGGCCACCCTGGCCACCGCCTTGCCCGCCTTGACCGCCCTGCCCGCCGCCGTAGCCACCCTGGCCGCCGCCCTGCCCGCCGCCCTGGCCACCTTGCCCGCCCTGGTTGCCGTAGCCGCCCTGGTTGCCGTGCCCACCCTGGTTGCCGTAGCCACCCTGGTTGCCGTAGCCACCCTGGCCACCCGAGGCGCCGCCCTGGCCGCCCTGGCCGCCCTGGCCGCCCTGGCCATACATGGTCGGCGCGAACTGCGAGTTGCCGCTACCGGTGCTGGTGTTGCCGTTGGACGAGTTGTTGAAGTCTTCCAGCGGCATCTGCCGCGAGGCCACCACCGGCGCGCGATCGACGCTGCGCCGGATCAGCGTGCGCAGGTTCACGTCGGGCAGCACGCCCTTCTCGATCAGGAAGCGATTGGCCTCGTGATAGGCCTCGGTGGCCAGCGCCGGGATCTCCGCCTTCATCGCGGACTCGACGCCCGACCAGGCGTCCGGGCCGAAGTCGCTGTCGATGAACGACCGCACGATGATCTTGGCCAGCTGTTGCGGACGAAACAGATCGTGATCCGAGAGCTCGTCGAGGCCTTCGAGCGCGGACACGCGGGTGTTCAGGTCGTTGTATTCCCACGAGGCCAGATCCACGATGGCCTGCGTCAGGCGGGAGATGAAGATCTCCTTCTGCACGGTCTCGTCGTCGACCAGCATCAGCTTCTGGGTGTGCCCCTGCATCGAGGCCACCAGCGCGCCGGTGCCCGTGGACGGGCGATCGGCCACGCAGGCGTCGCGCAGCATCTCGCCCTGGCGCTCGATCCATTCCTCGCCGTGCGTCATCAGGGCCTGCAGCGTGTCGCGACGCTGCTGGGCCACCGAGCGCTCGGCCGGCTTGTCCAGGAGCAGCCGTGCGGCCTCCAGGACGGCGGCAAGCAGGCGCGGGCCCGCCTCGGCAAGCTGCTCGGCGAACGTCTGCCGGGCCTTGCGTGCGATATCTGGCGACGATTTGCCCTCGACCATCCGGCTTGTCCGCTTCCCTTGGTTGCTTCGCTGTGCTCTGCGTTATGGGCGAAATCTACACCACGGCGCCCGCGTTCGGGTCATTCGGGTCGATCGCGGTCTTGTTGCCGGTGTGCACGAGGTCTTCGCGCTTGACGCCCAGCCACATGGCAATGGCCGCCGCCACGAACACCGACGAGTAGATGCCGAAGCAGATGCCGATGGTCAGCGCCATCGCGAAATAGTGCAGCGTCGGGCCGCCGAAGATCAGCATCGACAGCACCATCATCTGCGTGCAGAAGTGGGTGATGATCGTGCGGCTGATGGTGCTGGTGATCGCATGGTCGATCACCTGCATCGTCGTGAGCTTGCGGAAGCGCCGGAACGTCTCGCGGATCCGGTCGAAGATCACCACCGACTCGTTGACCGAGTAGCCCAGCACCGCCAGCACGCCCGCCAGCACCGACAGCGAGAACTCCCACTGGAAGAAGGCGAAGAAGCCCAGGATGATGACGACGTCGTGCAGGTTGGCCAGGATGGCGGCCACCGAGAACTTCTTCTCGAAGCGGAACGCGAGATAGAGCGCGATGCCGATGACCACGCTGACCAGCGCGTAGGCGCCGTTGCGCATCAGCTCGTCGCCCACGGACGGGCCCACCAGCTCGCTGCGCTTGAGCACCACCGGTTCGGTGGCGCCCGCGGCGCACGATGGACGCGTGATCGACTCGCCCTTGTCGGTGGTCTCGGTCTTGGTGCCCACGGCGCCGGACTCGGCCTTGCAGAGCGCCTCGAACACGTGCGCCGGCACCATCTTCTGGTCGACGCCCGCCTTCGCGGGCACGCGGATGATCACGTCGTGCGAAGTGCCGTAGTTCTGCACCTGCGCGTCGCCGTAGCCCAGGCCGCCCACCACGCCGCGCAGGCGCTCCAGGTCGGCGGTCTGCACGTAGGTGGCCTCGACGGCCGTGCCGCCGGTGAACTCGATGGAGAAGTTCAGGCCGCGCGTGACCAGGAAGAAGACGGCCGCGAGGAACGTCAGCAGCGAGATGATGTTGAAGACCAGCGCGTGCCGCATGAACGGGATGTCGCGCCGGATACGGAAGAATTCCATGTCAGTTTCCTTTGGCTCTTCGGCGGATCAGCGGGCGACGCGCGGGCGGTTGCCGGCGGCCGCGGCCGCCTCGTCGTCATCGGTGAGGTCGTCGGGCTGCGGCACGTTGCCGGGCTGCGCTCCGCCCTTCCACACCTGGCCGATGAGCACCGACTTCAGCTTCTTCTGGCGGCCGTACCAGAGGTTGACCAGGCCGCGCGAGAAGAACACCGCCGAGAACATCGAGGTGAGGATGCCCAGGCAGTGCACGATGGCGAAGCCGCGGATGGCGCCGGAGCCGAACAGCAGCAGCGAGCCGCCGGCGATCAGCGTGGTGATGTTGGAGTCGAGGATGGTGGCCCAGGCGCGTTCGTAGCCGGCCGCGATGGCCGTCTGCGGCGCGCTGCCCGCGCGCAGCTCCTCGCGGATGCGCTCGTTGACCAGCACGTTGGCGTCGATGGCCATGCCCAGCGTGAGCGCGATGGCCGCGATGCCGGGCAGCGTGAGCGTGGTCTGGATCAGCGACAGCACCGCCACCAGCAGCAGCAGGTTGACGCCCAGCGACAGCGTGGAGATGACGCCGAACAGCAGGTAGTAGGCGCACATGAACACGAGGATGGCCACGAAGCCCCAGGCCACGCTGTGCAGGCCCTTGGCGATGTTGTCGGCGCCCAGGCTGGGGCCGATGGCGGTTTCCTCGATGAACTCCATCGGCGCAGCCAGCGCGCCGGAGCGCAGCAGCAGCGCCAGCTCGGTGGAGGCCTCGGCCGAACGCATGCCCGAGATCTGGAACCGGTCGCCCAGCTCGCTCTGGATGGTGGCGACGCTGATGACCTGGCCCTTGCCCTTCTCGAACAGGATGATGGACATCAGCTTGCCGATGTTGTCGCGCGACGTGTCGGTCATGGCGCGCGCGCCCTTGGCGTTCATCTGCAGCTTGACGATGTTGCCGCTGGTCTGCGAGTCGAAGCTGGCCTGCGCGTCGGCCAGGTCGTCGCCGCTGGCGATGACGTCCTTCTTGACGACGGTGTACGGACCGTTGCGGTCGGCCACCTCGGGGCTGTTGGCGTAGCGGTCGTCGCTGACCGGCACCAGGCTGTTGGGGTTGGCCGCCGCGTTGCCTTCGGCGCTCTGGTCGACCATGCGGATCTGCAGGGTGGCCGTGCGGCCGATCAGCTCGCGTGCCTTGGCCGTGTCCTGGATGCCGGGCAGCTCGACGACGATGCGGTCGGGGCCCTGCTGCTGGATCACCGGCTCGGAGGTGCCGAGACCGGCCACGCGGTTGCCCAGCGTGGTCATGTTCTGGCGGATGGCCTGGTCCTGCTCCTTGATCAGCGCGGCGGGCTTGAGCGTGCCGGTGATCTTCACGTCGGTGCCGTCGTGGGCCGACGACCATTGCACGTCGGGGAACGCGTCGGTGAGGACGTTGGACACCTGCTGGGCGGCGTCGGCCTGGTGCACCAGCACGTCGATGGCGATGCCGTCGCGCGACACCGACGGGCGGATCGACTTGTCCTTCAGGCCCGAGTTCTCGCGCAGCGTGGTGCGGGTGTCGGTGATCAGCGTCTCGATCTTCTTGTCGAGCGCGGCCTTCAGGTCGACCTGCAGCAGGAAGTGAACGCCGCCGCGCAGGTCGAGGCCCAGGTACATGGGCAGCGCGTGCAGCGAGTCCATCCAGCGCGGGGCGCGCGGCACCATGTTGAGGGCCACCGAGTACGGGGGCGCGTCCTTGTCGGCGCCACCGTTGAGGCCGGCGTTGATCACGTCGCGCGCATGGATCTGCGTGTCGGTGCTGGAGAAGCGCGCGTGCACCGAGGTGCCCTCGAAGCTCACGTAGTCGGGCTTGATGGACGCGGCGGCCAGCAGTTGCTCCACGCGGGTGGACGTGTCGCTGCCCACCTTGGTGGTGAGGCTGGCGGCCGACACCTGCACCGCGGGCGCGCTGCCGTACAGGTTGGGCACCGTGTAGAGCAGGCCGATGAGCACGGCGAGCGCCATCAGCACGAATTTCCAGACAGGGTAGCGATTCATGGGTGTTTCCTGGAAGGCGGCGCGCCGGCCGCGACCCGCTGGGGTCCGCCGCGCGACGGCGCCAGTCGCGGCGCCATCGGGCGCGCGCGGTCTGGCGGAAGACTGCTTACTTCAGCGTGCCCTTGGGCAGGATCTGGACGATCGCGCTGCGCTGGAGCTGCAGCTCGACGTTGCTGCCCGTCTCGATGTGCACGGTGGACTCGCCCAGCTTGGAGACGCGGCCGATGATGCCTCCCATGGTGACCACCTCGTCGCCCTTGACGACGCCGGCGATGAGGGCCTTCTGTTCCTTGGCCTTCTTCTGCTGCGGCCGGATCATCACGAAGTACAAGATCGCGAACATCGGGATCATGATGTACAGGAAGGTGTTGTCCCCGGAGGCGGCGGCAG
>JBBQYL010000134.1:0-14120 GCA_038208735.1 Burkholderiales bacterium | reverse complement strand
GGCGCCTGCGTGGACGACAGCGCCGACAGGTGTCCGGCGGTGGCGGTGTAGGCGATGTCGGTGCCTCCCAGCGCGAGGGCGCCGTGCGTGATCGCGGTGTGCTCGTTGGGCGCGGACAGCGAGGCGCCCGCGGCCGCCGAGTAACGATTGGCGTCGACGTAGTTGCCGGGGTCGACGACTGCGCCGCTGCTACCGCCGCCGCCGCCGCAGGCCGCGAGGGCCGCCGCGACCAGCGCGATGGACAGGGCTTGCGCGGCGCGCCGGGCGGTTGGGATCGGGGTCATCGCTTCCTTCGAAAGTCAGGCCTGTTGCGCGTCGAGCTCCGCGGCCAGCGCCTTCATCACATGGCGGGCGCTGGACTCGTTGGTGGCGCACACCACGTCATGCACGTCGCAGGCCCGCACCAGGGCGTTGATGTCCGGCTCGTGCGGCTGGGGCGTCATCGGGTCGCGCAGGAAGATCACCGCGTCGACCTTGCCTTCGGCCAGCCGCGCGCCGATCTGCAGGTCGCCGCCCAGCGGTCCGCTGAGCAATCGTTCGACCTCGAGTCCGGCCTCGGCGATCAGGCGCGACCCGGTGGTGCCGGTGGCCATCACGTGGCAGCGGGCGAGGAACGGGGCGAAGTCACGCGCGAGCGTCACCATGAGGTCCTTCTTGGCGTCGTGCGCGATCAGGGCAATGTGCATGGCGCGATCATAAGCATCCGGAGTGACGCCGTCCGGTCGACATGCCCCAAGTGGAGGCGCGCGCCTTTACGAATCCTCACGCGCTCGAGCTTCGTCAAGACGTTCCACAAAAGCAAAAAGCGTGGGACGAGCCCACGCTTTGCTGTAGCGTTTACCGCAAACCTGACCCGCACCGACGCGGGTCGCAGCCGCCTCAGCTGAGGGACGAATCGCCCTTGGGAGCGCTCGTAGTGGTTGCGGCGGCGCGCGACGCGTTGTTGGCGTGGCGCTTGGAACCGGCGGCACGCGCCTCTTCCGAGGTGAACTGGTGAGCGTTGCCGCTCGCGTGCGCGGCGCGGCCGCCCTGGCTGGCGATCTCGCGCTGGCGCTCGCGGTCCATGCCGGCGAAGCCGCGGCCACCGCTCGGTTGGCCGCCTTGCTGGCCTTGCGCGCCAGCCTGGTCTTGCTGGTCGTGACGGCCGGTTTGGTCGTGTTGTGAAGTCATGTCTGGTACTCCGAAAAGTTTGGCCCGTCGCCCCATGCGGCGGGATTTATCGGACCCGCGAGCGCCAGAGCACCGAGGTCACGACCCACAGGGGCAACGTGCATACCTCCCCTCGCGTTTCCCCCCTAAGGCCGAGCGGGAAACGGCCCCAAACAGAGGGAATGCACCGTGCGCGGGCGTGTCGTCGCGGGCCAGCGACGAGCCGGGAAGGTCAGCCCTTGCCGGAATTTCCGCCCGATGCGGGCGGGCCGTACCGTACATCCGGCTTGGGGGCACGGTCGTACAGCCCCTGGACGCGCGGGATGTTGGCGGCGATCGTGCGCAGGCGATCCGGGTTCGACGGATGGTCCGACAGGAAGGCCGGCGGCGCGCCCTTGCCGGCCGCCTCCATCTTCTGCCACAGCGACAGCGCCGAGCGCGGGTCGTAGCCGGCGCGCGCCGCCAGCTCCAGGCCGATCAGGTCGGCCTCGGTCTCGTCGTCGCGGCTGTACTTCAGCGACAGCAGGCGTCCGCCCATGCCCGCCATCTGGCGGCCGGCCATGCCCCAGCCGAACAGCCCGGCCAGCAGCGAGATGGTGCCCTGCGTGGCCACCTGCTTGCCGATCTGCGCGCGCCCGTGCTCGCGCAGCGCGTGTGTCATCTCATGGCCCATCACCATCGCCACCTCGTCGTCGGTGAGCTTCAGCTTGGTGAGGAT
Source organism: Burkholderiales bacterium (assembly GCA_038208735.1). GTDB lineage: Bacteria > Pseudomonadota > Gammaproteobacteria > Burkholderiales > Burkholderiaceae_C > Scleromatobacter. Next base: position 12,253 of record JBBQYL010000134.1, on the reverse strand, counting down.
GCCCCAGTAGAACGCAATCTTGCCGCCCGGCATGCAGAACGCGTTGACCTGCGGCGAGCCGATCAGGTTCACCTCCCACTGCCAGCCCATGGCGCGCTCGTTCCACATGCCGGCGAACGGCCTCAGGCGTTCGGAGATGTAGACCAGGCGCTTCAGCTGCGGGTGCACGGGCTCGGCGAGCAGGTGCCTGGCGCGCGCCTGGGCCAGCATGTCGCGGTAGCCGCGCGCGGCCTCGGCCTCGATCTCGGCGGCCGGCACCAGCGACTCGAAGTGCGAGCGCGGGCCCACCTGCACGCCCTCGCGCTGCTGCGCCAGGGCCGCGGCGCCGGGCAGCGCCAGCACGGCGCCGGCCGCGGCGGCGCGCAACAGGCGGCGGCGGACGGGGTCGGCGGGGTGATGGGCGATCAGGGCGAGGTCGTGCACGGCGTTCGTGAGCGGAGGTGAGCGCGAAAGCCAGCGATTCAAGAGGGAGACGCGCGCACGTCCAGCGCATCGATCGGCTTCCACAGGCGCCCCAGCATGACAAGCGAGGGCAGGCCCATCGCGATGGCCACGAGGAAGAACGACGGCCAGCCGATCGCCTCGGCGAGCACGCCGGCCAGCGGCCCGATCCAGACCCGGCCGACCGACTGGAACGCTGACAGCAGCGCGAACTGGGTCGCGCTGAAGCGCTGGTTGGTCAGGCTCATCAGGAACGCGAGGAAGGCCGCGGTGCCCATGCCGCTGGCCAGGTTCTCGCTCGCCACCGCCATGAGCAGGCCGCCGTCGACAAGCGTCGGATTCACCAGCTTGACGAAGCCAAAGTCAAAGGCGGGAATCAGCCAGCCTCCCAGTTGCCCTTTGCCGTGCACGGCCAGCCACCAGAACGCGAGGCTGCTGGACATCTGCAGCAGTCCGAACACGAACAGGGACCACACCAGCCGCAAGCGCAGCATCACCAGCCCGCCAAGCAGCGCACCGAACACCGTCAGCAGCAGTCCGATCAGCTTGTTGACCACGCCCACCTCGGCCGGCCCGAACGCCATGCCCTTCAGCAGGAACGGCGTCAGCAGCGACAGCTGGAACGCGTCGGTGAGCTTGTAGAACACGATGAACCCGAGGAAGGCCCAGGCGCGCGGCTGGCTGAAGTAGGCGTCGAGGCCCGCCAGCAGCGTCTGGAAACGCGCCTTGCGGGCGGCGAACCCGGCCAGCGGCAGCGTCGCCGCCAGGCCCAGCAGCAGCGCCAGCAGGTCCACCCACTTGGCCTGCAGCGAGCCCTTGACCACCGCGTCGCCGAACCAGGGCGACAGCAGCCAGCCGGCGATCACGCCACCCAGCGTCTGCGTGAACACGACGCCCACCGCCACGGCGGCCAGCACCGCGAGGAAGCCCCGCATGTCCTGGCGCACCGGCGCACGCGACGCGTCGCGCGCGCGCGCGGGCGGCTGCGCGAGGCGCGGCAGCGCGAACGCCGAGAACACCGCCAGGCCGGCCATGATCGCCGCCATCAGCCGATAGACCTCGGGCCAGCTCATGCCGCTGCCTTGCACCGGGTCCGTCCAGATCAACGCCACGCCGCCAGACAGGATCATGGCCAGGCGGTAGCCCATGACCGCCAGCGACGCGCCGACGCCGCGTTCGCGCGCCGGCAGCAGGTCCACGCGATAGGCGTCGACGACGATGTCCTGCGAGGCGCTGATGAAGGCGACCACCACGCCGAGCCCCGCGAACAGCGGCAGCGCCAACCTGGGCGACACGTCGGCCAGCGCCAACAGCGCCAGCGCCAGCAGCAACTGCGTGAACACCACCCAGCCGCGGCGCCGCCCCAGCAGCGGCAGGTCGACGCGATCCATCAGCGGCGCCCACAGAAACTTGAACGTGTACGGGATGCCGATCAGCGTGAGGAAGCCGATCGCGGCCAGGTCCAGCCCGTCCATCGTCAGCCAGGCCTGCATCGCCAGCCCGGTCAGCGCCAGCGGCAGCCCGGACGCGAAGCCCAGCACGAGCACGGCCACCCAGCGGTGCGCCACCGCCAGCGGGTGGGCGCGCACGGGCGGGGACTCGGTGGAATCTGGGAGCGTCATCGGCGCATTGTCGATGCACGCGGCCCGAGCTCGTTTCCCGCCTACGGCGCCGCCACGGTGAACGACCACGTGCCGAGCGCAAGCGCCCGGCCGCCGCTGATGGTGGCCGCCAGCGTGACCTTGTAGTTGCCGGCGGCCAGCGGGCTCTGGGGCACGAGGACGGCAAAGTCGGTGTCGAGCGAGGTGTCGGCGTTGACGTTCGTACCCGCGATGGCGGCGGCGCTGCCGCTGGCCGGGGCGCCCAGGATCACGGCCGGCAGCGTCGTGCCGCTGGACGTGGCGATGGTGAACTGCGTGATCGTGACCGCGCTTCCCGCCACCACGTCCTGGTTGCGGAAGCCGACGACGATGGGGGTGCCGGCGGTGGCGTTCGGCAGCAGCGACGTCGACACGCGCGGGCTCTCGCTGGACACGTGGAACGTGCCGTGCGCCACGGTGCTGCCGGCGTACGGATACGCCACGATCGCGCCGGACGGCGGGATCTGCAGGGCCGCGCCCCCGCTCAGGGGCGAAGCCATGTCGATGGTGCACATGCCCGCCGCGGCGCCCGACCCGAAGCCGAAGCCGACATCGGTGACGCGACTGAGCATGGAGGCGGCGTGATAGACCGTGTCGAGCAGGTCGCCCACGCAGTCGCTGGTGGCGGAGGTGGAGCCGATGTCGCCGATCACCTCGGTGGCATAGGAATAGTGGTAGCCGTCGGCCAGCATGCGCGAGAACGGGTTGGTGCCGGTGTAGCCCTGGCCGCTCGCGACTTCGTCATGGGCCGAATCTGCGCTTTTGAAGCCGTTCAGGGTGAGGTAGTTCGCATGGTCCGACGCCGACTTGTCCAGGATCGCCGACTGCGCCAACAGCCCAGCGCCGGCGCCAAGGCGCACGGCGTTGAGTTGGGCGAAGGCATCCTTCCGTCGCGCGTCGGAATAAGTCGACGGCGCCACGCTCGTCTGCAAGGTGCCGTTCGTTCCCACGTCGGGCGCGGGCGGCGGCGGCGGCGGGGCCGGCGGCGTGTCCGCTCCTCCGCCACCACCGCACGCGGTGAGGGCCGTGGCGGCGGTCAGGGCGAAGAGGACTTTGAGGGTGTGCATTCGGCGAGGCGGAGACGAATTGGACGAACGGTCGCAACCCCGATGATCGCTCATCGCGCCGGCGTGGCATGCTCCAACGCTCGCGCCAAGGGAACTGGCGTGCAGCGCCGGGATCCACCCGACTCCCCCACGCAACGCAACCCGGAGAAGACGATGAAACGATGGCTGTCCAGGAACAAGGGCTTCATCGTGTTCCTGCTTTGCTTCGGTGTGTTCCGCACCGCCGTGGCCGACTGGAACCCGATCCCGTCCGGCTCGATGCGGCCCACGCTGCTCGAGGGCGACGTCGTGTTCGTCAACCGTCTGGCCTACAACATCAAGGTGCCGCTCACCGACATCGTCGTGGCCCCGCTGGGCGATCCGCAGCGCGGCGACATCGTCACGTTCTCCTCGCCGCGCGACGGCATGCGGCTGATCAAGCGCATCGTGGGCGTGCCCGGCGACCGCGTCGAGATGCACGGCGACGTGCTGATGGTCAACGGCGTCGTGGCCCGCTACGACGACACCTGGAACGCGCCCGATGCGGTGGCCCCGGGCCGCACGCTCGATTCGCTGCACGCCACCGAGCACCTCGATGGCAACGCCCGCGCAGTGCAGTTCCTGCCCGCGGTGCGCGCCCGCCGCGACATGGCGCCGCTCACCGTGCCGGCCGGCCACTACTTCATGCTGGGCGACAACCGCGACAACAGCGAGGATTCGCGCTACATCGGCGTGGTGTCGCGCAAGCTGCTCATCGGCAAGGCCAACCACATCGTGGTGTCGGCCGACATCCTCGACCACTGGCACCCGCGACTGGCCCGCACGGGCAAGTCGCTGGACTGAGCCCCTGGCCGGCCGCCGCCCCCACGTCCTCGTCCTCGCCGTCGGCACCGCCGGCGACGTGTACCCGTTCCTGCGCATCGCCCGCGAGCTGATCGCGCGCGGCCACCGCGTCACGCTGCTGGGCATCCAGGTGCACGCCGCGGCGGCCGCCAGCGCGGGCGTGCCGTTCCACGCGCTGGGCACCGAGGCGCAGTACCGGGCCACGCTCGAACACCCCGATGTCTGGCATCCGCGCAAGGGCTTCGGCGTGCTGTGGGCCGGCATGCGCGACGGCGTCGACGCCCTGCCCGACTACGTGGCCACGCTGCCGGCCGACGAGCCGCTGGCGCTGCTCGCCCATCCGCTGGCGCTGGTGGGCGCCGCGCTGGTGCGCGCGCGCCGGCCCGGCCTGCGCCTCGTGGCCGCCTGGCTGGCGCCGGCCAACCTGCGAACGGTGCATGACCCGCTCACCATCGGCCCGCTGCGCATCCCGCGCTGGATGCCGCTGGCCTGGCGCCGCTGGCTGTGGCGCCAAGTGGACGCCAGGCTGGTCGACCCGGTGGCCGTGCCCGACATCAACGCCGCTTACGCTCGCTACGGGCTCGCGCCGGTGCGCCACTTCATCCCGACGCTGCAAGGCATCGCCGACGCCCACCTCATGCTGTTTCCGCCCTGGTTCGGCGCCACCCCGCCCGACTGGCCGCGCCCGCTCGCCGAGGGCGCGTTCGCGCTGTACGACCCGCACCTGGCCGCGTCGCTGCCCGCCGAGATGGATGATTTCCTGCGCACCGGCGCTGCGCCGGTGGTATTCACGCCCGGCAGCGGCAACCGCCAGGCGCAGCGTTGGCTGGCGCGTTCGCTGGAGGCCGCCCGCCGCCTGGGCCGGCGCGCCGTGTTGCTGACGCCCCATCGCGCCCAGGTGCCGGCCCTGTTGCCGGCCGACGTGTTGTGGCTGCCCTACGTGCCGCTGCGCGCCCTGCTGCCGCGCGTGGCCGCGCTGGTGCACCACGGCGGCATCGGCACCACGGCCGAGGCCTTGCGGGCCGGGGTGCCCCAGGTGATCGTGCCGCTGGCCTACGACCAGTTCGACAACGCCGCGCGGGTGACGGCGCTCGCCGCCGGTTGCGGGCTGGCGGGTGGCGCCGCGGGCGCGCGCCCTCGCGCGCTCGCCCGGGCGCTCGAGCGCCTGCTCGCGTCGGCCGAGATCCGCGCCGGCTGCGCCAATGCCGCGCGGCTGGCTTCCGGCGATGCCGCGACGGTGGATCTGGCGACCCTGGCGGAGACGCTGTTGGGCCTGGCGCCGACGTGGCAACGCGACATTTAGCGCTTGTCGACCGCTCGAAGCGGAATTGTTTGGGGAATCCATGCGTCGGGACCTGATCGCCGGTCCTCAATCGCGCCCAGAATTCTCCGATAGACATTCCGATGCCCCTCGAAAAGCTCAGCCGGAGCGGCACGCGCCGTTTCCCGCCCCTGGCCTTCCACGCCGCGCTGCGCCGCGCGTCGGGCGGCGCCGTGGTCGCGGCGATGCTGGGCCTGATGGCCCAGGGCGCCGGGGCCATCGTGGCGGACGAATCGGTGGGCGGGCAGGCGCCTGCCGCGCTTCCGGTGGCCGCGTCGTTCAAGCCGGGCGACGAATTGCAGCGGCTGCAATTCATCGGCCGCGCGCAGCCCGAGACCGCCACGGTCGAGCTGCTGCGCTACGCCGGCACGCTGCACGACGACGACCCGCGCTGGCTCGAGGCCATGCTGGAGGTGGGCTCCCAGTACGTCGGGCTCAACCAGGGCGACCAGGTCGAGCAGGTGGCCGCCCGCATCGAATCCCTGTCCGACCACCTCGCGCTGGCCCGCCCGGCGGCCATGCTGCTGCGCGGCCAGTGGCTGCAGACCCACGGCGAGGTGAGCAAGGCCGAGCGCCAGCTCATCGAGGCCTCGGCGCTGCTGCCGACCACGCCGCCCGACTACCTGCGGCTGCGGCTGCTGATGAGCTCGGCCTTCGTCAAGAACCGCGGAGGCCACTACGACGAGGCCATGCTGCGCTACAACCAGGCGCTCAGGCTGGCCGACGAAACCGGCCCCATCTGGCGCCGCATCGACCTGCGCGCGCTCATCGCCAACGTGCTGATCGACGCCGGCCAGACCGACAAGGCCGCCGAGATCGCGCGCGAGGAGATGCGCCTGGCCACCGAGTCGTCCGACGAGTTCGGCATCTCGGGCGCGTACACCATCCGGGCCATCCAGCTCAGCCGAACCTCCGACGGTGAATCGGTGCTGGCCGACTGGCGCGCGGCACTCGAGCACGCACGGCTGGGCGGCAGCCGGCACCAGGTTGCCGTGGGCATGGGCAACATTGCCGACTACTACCTGCGTCACGACGAGTTCCAGACCGCGTACGACCTGTCGGAAAAGGCGCTGCCCCTGGCCCTGCAGGCCAACGACCTGCCGGCACAGAGCGTGGCGGTGGCCAACAAGGGCCTGGCCCTGATCGGCATGAAGCGCAAGGACGAAGGCCTGCCGCTGGTGCGCCAGTCGGCCAGCCTCGACGAGCGCTCCGGCACCGCCACCAACCTCTCCGACATGCAGTACGAGCTGGGCGGCTACCTGGAGCGCGCCGGCTACCTCGACGACGCGATGGCGGCCTACCACCAGTACCGCCAGATGAGCGACGAGCTGAACCAGCAGGACCGCCAACGCGCCCTCATCGAGCTGCAGGAAGGCTTCGCCAACGAAAGCCGCCAGCACGAGCTCGACATGCTGTCGCGCGAGGGCCGACTCAAGGACGAAGAGATCGTCCACCACGACCTGCAGATCAAGCAGTGGACGGCCGCCGGCGTCGCCAGCCTGCTGCTGCTGGCGCTGCTGGTGGTGCTGGCCCGCCGCCTGCGCGTGCGCAACCAGCTTCTGTCGGTGAGCAACGAGCAGCTGCGCATCCAGGCCGAGATCGATCCGCTCACCGGGCTGTCCAACCGCCACCACCTGCAGGCCGTCATGGCCGAGCGCCCCGGCCGATCGCTGGAAGGCACGCTCTTCCTGCTCGACGTCGACCACTTCAAGCACATCAACGACCAATGCGGCCACGCCGGCGGCGACACCGTGCTGGTGGAGATCGCGCGCCGACTGCGCCACACCCTGCGCGACGCCGACCTGATCGTGCGTTGGGGCGGCGAGGAGTTCCTGATCCTGGCGCCCCCCATGCCGCAGGGCGAGGCCGAGGCGCTCGCGCATCGCCTGCTGTGCGCGCTGGCCGACACGCCGGTCATGCACGACGGCCAGCCGGTGGCGGTGTCCGCGTCGATCGGCTTCGGCCTGTTCCCGATGCGCACGTCCACGCCGCAGGCCGACCTGCGCATCAACTGGGAACGCGCCATCTCGCTGGTGGACACCGCCATGTACATGGTCAAGGCGCATGGCCGCAACGGAGCGTGCAGCGTCGTGCGCGTCGACGCCACCGACGACGCAGGGCTGGAGCGCATCGTCGAACACATCGAGCAGTCGCAGCGCGACGGCCTGGTGGAGCTGCGGTTCCAGCAAGGCCCCGCCGCGCACGCGGTCGTCACGCCGGCGCCGCGTCCGCTCGACGGCCTGCGCGCGGCGGCGCGCGGCGCGGAGGTCGCGTGATGCGTCTTCTTCGCCATTCCGTCCGACTGGCGCTGGTCCTGGCCGCGGGCTTCGCCTTCGCGAGCGCGCGAGCGGGCACGGGCGACCTCGTCGAGCTGATGGACCATTTGGTGCGCCAGGGCGACGAATCGCCGCTGGACGCCATCGACTCCCTCTACGAGCTCGCCAGCAAGGACTTCGCGTCCGCGCCGCAGCTGCGCCGCACGGCCATCGCCAGCATCGGCATCATCGAGGCCCGCAACGGCCAGAACGCCGAGGCGCTGGCGCAGGTGGACAAGCTGATGGCCATCGGCACGCCGGTGGATCCACTGGCCGAGGCCGACGCGCACCTGGTGCGCGCCGAGATCGAGATCAACGGCGGCCACGGCGAGGCCTCCTACCAGCAGGCACGTGCCGCACTGGCCATCCTGGGCCCGCTGTGCGCGCCCGGTCCCCGGCGCCGCGCCGACTGCGACTACCGCGAATGGTGGCGCGCGCTCGACATGGCCCAGCGCGGCGCGGCCGACCAGGGCAACACCGTCATCGCCGGCGCCTATGCGCAGGCCATGGTCGAGGTGGCGCGCAATGGCGGCGATCGGCCGCGCGAGGCCATCTCGCTGGGCATCAGCGGCCTGCAGTCCGAGGCCAACGCCGATCCGCTCACCGCCAACCGGCTGATGGCGCAGGCGCAGCACATCGCGCGCGCCGACGGCTCGGCCTGGCTGCAGGTGCGCGTCGCCGTGCTCAACGGGCTGTTGCACTTCCGCCGCCAGCAGCCCGAGGCCGTGCAGCGCGACTACGAGGCGGCGCTGCTGATGGCCAAGGCTGCCGGGCTCAAGCGCCCGGCCATGCTGCTGCGCGCCAACCTGAGCGACGCCTACATCCATCAGGGCCGGCCCGCCGATGCGCTGGCCGCCATCGCGCGGGCGCTGCCGGTGGCCAAGCAGCATCGCGACGTCCGCACCGAACGCCTGCTGCTGCACAACGAGACGCTGGCCAAGCTGGCTTTGGGCCGCGTGGCCGAAGCGAAGGTGGAGATGGCTCACGTGCTCGAGCTCTGGCAGAAGGACACGGGCCCGGGCCAGCGCGCGGAGGCCCTGCGTGAGTTCGGCGACGCCCTCGCCAAGGCCGGCGACACCGCCGGCGCCATCGACCTGTTCCACCAGGAAGAGACGCTGTCCAAGGAGATCCGCGTTGCCAACAAGGCCGCGGCCGAGGCCGAGCTGCGCACGCGCTACGACCAGGAGTCCCAGAAGCGCCGCATCGAGCTGCTGGGACGCGACAACCAGCTGAAGTCGGCCGAGCTGGGCAACCAGGCCCTCACGCGTCGGCTGTGGATGTTCGCCGGCGCGGCCATGGTGCTGCTGGGCGTGCTGGCGGCGCTCATGTACCGGCGCATGCGCGAGCTCAATCGCACGCTGGTCAAGCACGAGGCGCTGCTGCGCGTGCACAGCGAGCGCGACGCCCTCACCGGCCTGGCCAACCGGCGCCAGTTCCGCGAGGTGATGCGCGTCCGCGGCGGCGAGCGGGCCTTCCGCGGCGCGCTGCTGATGGTCGACGTCGACCACTTCAAGCGCGTCAACGACCACTACGGCCACGCCGCGGGCGACCGGGTGCTGGTGGAGGTGGCCAGGCGCCTGGGCGCGGCCACGCGCGGCGACGACCTGGTGGCGCGCTGGGGCGGCGAGGAGTTCCTGGTGTTCGCCCCCGACGTCGACGGCCTCGAGCTCGACCACCTGGCCGAGCGCGTGCGCGTGGCCATGAACCAGGCGCCGGTGGTGCTGGACAACGGCACCGCCATCGAGACCACCGTGTCCATCGGCTACGCCGCATTCCCGCTGCCGGCCTGCCACGTGCCGGTCACCTGGGAGCAGGCGGTCAACCTGGCCGACCTGTCGCTCTACACCGCCAAGAACCAGGGTCGCAACTGCGCCGTGGGCATCGTGCGCACCAGCGCGGGCACGCCCGACGCGCTGCGCGACGTGGAGGCCGACATCGCACAGGCGCGTCACGACGGCCGCGTCACGCTCAAGGTGAGCCCCGAGCCCGACCCGCAGCGCGCCGCCGCCTTGATCGCCTCGGCCGCCTCGGCCGCCTGACGCCCGGCCGTGTCGCCCCTGCCTGACGTCGGCGCCCGCCGCTCGACAGCGGGCGCGCAGTGATAATCGCGCGCTCATGACCAATGCCGACCTTCCTTCCCGCTGCGACGTCCTCGTGGTGGGCGCCGGCCCCGCCGGGGCCGCGTGCGCCCAGTGGCTCGCCCGCGCGGGCGTCGACGTGGTGCTGGTCGACCAGCACGACGTTCCTCGCGACAAGATCTGCGGCGACGGCCTGATCCCCGACGCGCACCACGCGCTCGAGCGCCTGGGCGTGCACGCCGAGGTCATGGCGGCGGCCCGGCAGCTGCCCTCGCTGGGCTGCATCGGCCCGCGCGGCGGCCGCGTCGACGTGCCCGGACGCGTGGCGATGCTGCCGCGCCTGGTGCTGGACGACATCGTCTGCCGCGCCGCCGTGCGCGCCGGCGCGCGGCTGCACACGCCATGGCGCTTCGAGCGTCCGCTGGTGGACGGCGAGTTGGTGGTCGGCGCGCTCCTGAAGCAGGGCGACACGGCCCGCGAAGTGCGCGCGCGCTGGGTGGTGCTGGCCACCGGCGCGTTGCCGCAACCGCTGCTGGCCGCCGACATGTGCACCCGCCGCGCCCCCAGCGGCATCGGGCTGCGCGCCTACGTGAAGAACGACGCGATGGTGGACCGCATCCGCACGCTGGAGGTGGTGTGGGACAAGCGCACCGCGCCCGGCTACGGCTGGATCTTTCCGGCCCCGGGCGGACGCTTCAACATCGGCGTGGGCATCGGCAACACCGAGGCCGGCAGCGACGGCACCACCGCCAAGATGAAGGACGTCAACCTGCGCCGGGTGTTCGACAGCTTCTGCGAGTTCCACGAACCGGCGCGCGAGTTGATGCGCACCGGTACGCTGGAAGGCGGCATCAAGGGCGCGCCACTGCGCTTCTCGCTGGCCGGCGCGCGTCACGCGCGCGCGGGCCTGCTGGTCACCGGCGAGGCCGCGGGCAGCACCTACGCGTTCACCGGCGAGGGCATCGGCAAGGCGCTCGAGACGGGCATCCTGGCCGCCGAGGCGCTCCTGGGAGAGCCGGGCGGCGTGCCCCCGGGCGAGTCGCCGGCGGTGCCCGCGCGCTACGCCGCCAGCCTGGCCGCCCTCAAGCCGCGCTTCGACCTCTACGAGCGCGCCAACCAGATCAACGCCCATCCCTGGCTGGCCGATCTCGTGATCTGGCGCGCCCGGCGCAGCCCGCGCCTGCTGCGCAAGATGTCGGGCGTGCTTGAAGAGACCAGCAATCCCGGCAACCTGATCAGCGCGCGCGGGCTCCTGAAGGTTTTCTTTCCGGGCGCGTAGCTCCAACGACACGGAACGAGCAAGCACGCTCACCATCCGCATGTCGCGGCGCGTATGCTTGGCGGATGTGTCAATTGCTCGGCATGAACGCCAACACGCCGACCGACGCGATGTTCAGCTTTACCGGGCTGGCCACGCGGGCGGACGAGCACAAGGACGGTTTCGGAATCGCCTTCTTCGAGGATCGCGGGTTGCGGCTGTTCGTCGACCAGCACAGCGCGCGCCAGTCGCCGGTGGCCGAGCTCGTGAAGGGCTACCCGATCCGCAGCGACAACGTCATCGCGCACATCCGCAAGGCCACCCAGGGCCGAATCGCACTCGAGAACACGCACCCGTTCGTGCGCGAGCTGTGGGGCCGCTACTGGGTGTTCGCCCACAACGGCGACCTGAAGGACTTCAGGCCCCGCCTGCATGGCAACTTCCGGCCGGTGGGCGAGACCGACAGCGAGCACGCGTTCTGCTGGCTGATGCAGGAGCTGTCCAAGGCCCACGCCGGCCTGCCCGCCATCGACGAGCTGGGCAACACCCTGTCCGAGCTGCTGCCGCAACTGCACCGCCACGGCACCTTCAACATGCTGCTGTCCAACGGCAAGGCGCTGTGGGCGCACTGCTCCACGCACCTGCACTACGTGGTGCGCGAGCATCCGTTCGGCGCGCCGGTGCTGGCCGACAAGGACCTGATGGTCGACTTCGCGCCGCACACGGGCTCGAACGACCGCGTGGCCATCGTCGCCACCGAACCGCTCACCCGCAACGAGCCGTGGGAGGCGATGTCGCCGGGGCAGTTGATGACCTTCACGGCCGGGGCCGTGGCCACGCGGCAGTGCGCGGAGCTGCAACGCTGAAGCCAGCCTGACATGCCCCGCCTCGGCGGCAGATGCGAACGATTCGCATTATCATGGGCCCCTGTCTTCCAGGATCCCCATGACCTCGCACCGCTGGCTGCCCCTTCCCTCCTCCTGCGCCCGTTCCAGCCTGGGTGGCCTCGCGCTGGCCGCGTTCGCGACGGTGCCCGCGATGGTGTGCGCCGCCACCTACAGCACCGCCGACGAGGTGGCGCATCGCACGTTCAAGATGGCCACGGCGTTCGCCGACGTGCTGGTGGCACCCAGCCCAGAAGACGCCGCGGCGCTGTCCGCGCCCGGCGGTGTGCCGCACGGCGCGCTGCGCACGATCGAGGCGCGCCAGGGCGACGTCGTGCTGGGCCGCGTGATCGTCGACTCGGTGGTGGGCAAGTTCGAGCAGATCGACTACGCCGTGTCGGTGGACGCCGCCGGCAAGGTGCTGGGC
>JBBQYL010000133.1:0-14143 GCA_038208735.1 Burkholderiales bacterium | reverse complement strand
GGAAGCGCGCCAGCAGCGGCATGAGTTCATCACCGTCGAGCACCTGCTGCTCGCACTGCTGGACAACCCCTCGGCCGCCGAGGTGCTGCGCGCCTGCGCGGCCAACATCGAGGACCTGAGAAAGAGCCTGTCCACCTTCATCCGCGAGAACACGCCCACGGTGGGTGGCTCGGAAGAGGTCGACACGCAGCCCACGCTGGGATTCCAGCGGGTGATCCAGCGCGCGATCATGCACGTGCAGTCCACCGGCGGCGGCAAGAAGGAAGTCACCGGCGCCAATGTGCTCGTGGCCATCTTCGGCGAGAAGGATTCGCATGCCGTGTACTACCTGCACCAGCAGGGCGTCACGCGCCTGGACGTCGTCAACTACATCGCCCACGGCATCAAGAAGTCCGATCCGCCGGAGCCGCCGAAGGCGAGCGGCGAGTCGGGTGGCGAGCAGGCCGAAAAGGACGAGGGCGGCGAGGGCAAGGGCTCCCCGCTCGACCAGTTCACGCAGAACCTCAACCAGCTGGCCCGCGACGGCAAGATCGATCCGCTGATCGGCCGCGACCACGAGGTCGAGCGCGTCATCCAGATCCTGTGCCGCCGGCGCAAGAACAACCCGCTGCTGGTGGGCGAGGCGGGCGTGGGCAAGACGGCCATCGCCGAAGGCCTGGCCTGGCGCATCACGCAGAACGACGTGCCCGACGTGCTGGCCGACGCGGTCGTCTACTCGCTGGACATGGGCGCGCTGCTGGCCGGCACCAAGTACCGCGGCGACTTCGAGCAACGCCTGAAGGGCGTTCTCAAGCAGCTCAAGGAGCAGCCGCGCGCCGTGCTGTTCATCGACGAGATCCACACGCTGATCGGCGCGGGCGCCGCATCGGGCGGCACGCTCGACGCGAGCAACCTGCTCAAGCCGGCGCTGTCCAACGGCTCGATGAAGTGCATCGGGGCCACCACGTACACCGAATACCGCGGCATCTTCGAAAAGGACGCGGCCCTGTCGCGTCGCTTCCAGAAGGTGGACGTCAACGAGCCCACGGTGGAGCAGACCGTCGAGATCCTGAAGGGCCTCAAGTCGCGCTTCGAGGAGCACCACAGCGTCAAGTACGCGCTCGGCGCCCTGCAAGCCGCGGCGGAGCTGTCGGCCAAGTACATCAATGATCGTCACCTGCCCGACAAGGCGATCGACGTCATCGACGAGGCCGGCGCGGCGCAACGCATCCTGCCCAAGAGCCGCCAGAAGAAGACCATCACGCGCGCCGAGGTCGAAGACATCGTGGCCAAGATCGCGCGCATCCCGCCGGCCTCGGTCACCAGCGACGACCGCGACAAGCTGCGCACGATCGACCGCGACCTCAAGAGCGTGGTGTTCGGCCAGGAGCCGGCCATCGACGCGCTGGCCGCGGCCATCAAGATGGCGCGCTCCGGCCTCGGCAAGCCCGACAAGCCGATCGGCTCTTTCCTGTTCTCCGGCCCCACGGGCGTCGGCAAGACGGAAGTGGCCAAGCAGCTCGCGTTCATCCTGGGCATCGACCTGATCCGCTTCGACATGTCGGAGTACATGGAGCGTCACGCCGTCAGCCGCCTCATCGGCGCGCCTCCGGGCTACGTGGGCTTCGACCAGGGCGGACTGCTCACCGAGCAGATCACCAAGAAGCCGCACTGCGTGCTGCTGCTCGACGAGATCGAGAAGGCGCACCCGGACGTCTTCAACGTACTGCTGCAGGTGATGGACCACGGCACGCTCACCGACAACAACGGCCGCAAGTCCGACTTCCGCAACGTCATCATCATCATGACGACGAACGCGGGCGCGGAAGCCATGAGCAAGGCGACGATCGGCTTCACCAACTCGCGCCAGCAGGGCGACGAGATGGGCGACATCAAGCGCATGTTCACGCCGGAGTTCCGCAACCGGCTCGACGCGATCGTCAACTTCAAGGCCATCGACGAAGAGATCATCCTGCGCGTGGTCGACAAGTTCCTGCTGCAGCTCGAGGCGCAACTGGCCGAGAAGAAGGTCGACGTCACGTTCTCCGACGCCCTGCGCAAGCACCTGGGCAAGAAGGGCTTCGATCCGCTGATGGGCGCGCGCCCGATGCAGCGCCTGATCCAGGACACGATCCGTCGTGCCTTGGCCGACGAGCTGCTGTTCGGCCGCCTGGTGGACGGCGGTCGCCTGAGCGTGGACGTCGACGAGAAGGGCGAGACCGTGCTCGACATCGAGCCGTCCGGCAAGAGCGGCGACAAGCCGAAGGCCGAAGCGGCGGCGATGTAAGCCTGCTGTTCATGCTTCCGAAGAACCCGTCGCGACGCGAGTCCCGGCGGGTTTTTTCACATCCGGGGCCTCAATTCGCGGGCGCTGCGGCCGACAACTTGTCAGGGACGCCGGCGGGAAGCTGCGGCGTCGTCGGGGACAACCACTATGGCGACACCATGAAATCACTGCGCGGCCAGCTTCTGCTTTTGATCGTTTCAGGGTTGCTGGCCTCGGGCCTGCTGACCGCGACGTCCATGTGGGGTGGCGCCCGCACCACCAACGCGGCGCAGCGCGCACTGATATCGAAGGACGTCACCGCTGACATCCTGCCGCCGCCGCTGTACCTGATCGAGCTGCGACTCGTGTTGTCCGAGGCGGTCGAGGGCACGCTCCCGTTGGCGCAGGCGCAGGCCGAGGCCGCGCGGCTGGAGAAGGAATACCGCGAGCGGGTGGCGTACTGGACCGCCAGCCCGCCGTACGGCCTGCAGGCCCAGCTGCTGGGCGCGCAGCACGAGGCGGGCAAGCGCTTCATGACTGCTTCGCACGCGGTGATTGCCGCGCTGGCCGGGGGCGACACCGCCGGCGCTCACGCGGCGCTGAAGACCGCCAACGACGCCTACCTGGCGCATCGGGCCGGTGTGGACGACACGGTGAAGGTGTCGACCGCCTTCGCGGATTCGGCCATGGACACGCTGGCGCAGACCCAGAGCAGCCTGCGCATCACGCAGCTCTCGGTGTTCGCGTTGGCCGCCTTGGTGCTGCTTGGCCTGGGCCGCCGGGTGCATCGCGCGGTGTGGGCGACGGCGGGCGGCGAACCGGCGCACGCGGCGGCCATCGCGACGGCCGTGGCGTCGGGTGACCTCGGCGTGGCGGTGTCCGTGGCCGGCGGCGACGAGTCGAGCGTGATGGCCGCGATGCAGCGCCTGTGCGCCAGCTTGTCCGCCATCGTCGCCCAGGTGCGGGCCGGCAGCGACGACATTGCTGCTACCTCGGTGCACATCGCCCAGGGCAACAACGACCTCTCTGCCCGGACCGAACAGCAAGCGTCGGCGCTGGAACAGACGGCCGCGTCGATGGAGCAGCTCAACGCCACGGTGAAGCACAACGCCGACAACGCCCTGCAGGCCCTGGGGCTTGCCCGTCAGGCGAACGACGCCGCCGTCAAGGGCGGGGCAGCCGTGAGCCGCATGGTGGACACGATGAAGGCCATCAACGACGGCTCGCGCCAGATCGCCGACATCGTGGGAGTGATCGACGGCATCGCGTTCCAGACCAATATCCTCGCGCTCAACGCCGCGGTTGAGGCGGCGCGCGCCGGCGAGCAGGGGCGCGGCTTCGCCGTGGTGGCCAGCGAGGTGCGCATGCTGGCCGGACGGTCCGCCGTTGCGGCGCGCGAGATCAAGGCGCTGATCGGCGCCAGCGTCGTGCGGGCGGCGCAGGCGGCCGGCGTCGCGGCGGACGCGGGCGCCACGATGGACGAGGTGCAGGGACGCATCCGGCGCGTGGCCGAGGTCGTCGCCGAAATCAGCGCCGCCAGTGTGGAGCAGAGCGCCAGTGTCGCGCAGGTGGGCCAGGCGGTGACGCAGATGGATCAGGCGACGCAGTCGAACGCGGCCTTGGTCAGGCAGAGCGCGACTGCCGCCGAAGGCATGCGAGTGCAAGCCGAGCAGCTCGTGCGTGCGGTGCAGGTATTCCGGCTGTGCGACCCGCATTGAGATCGCTCGGCGGGTTCGGGCACGCGCCGCCCAGTCAACCGTCGATGGCATCGCCGCTCAACCCGTCGCGGGATCCTGCTCGAAATAGCCCGCCAGCAGCTCGTACATCGCCGGCGACTCGCGCCTGAACGGTACCGGCGCCACGAAGAAGGCCTCCACGGCGACCGCGAAGAACTCCTCCACGGCCTCGGCGCCATACGGATCGACCACGGTGTCGACGCCGTCGTCCACGAGGGCGCAGAAGGCCTCGTACGACCGGTCGATCACCTGGATCCAGCGCTCGCGCGCCGCGGCGTCGGGCAGCGGCGGCACGCCGTCGGCCAGGCCTTCGGCGGCCATGTCGATCACGTGCGCGAACTCGTGGATGACCACGTTGTAGGCCAGCTCGGCGGCCTCGGCGGCGTCGTGCACGTCCGACCAGGCGAGCATCAGCGGGCCGCCGCTCATCGCCTCTCCGGTGAGGTTCTCCTCGTACTCGTGGACCACGCCGTCCTCGTCGATCACGCTGCGCTTGGCCACCACCTCGTCGGGATGCACCACGATGCCGACGAAGCCGTCGTACAGGTGCAGCCCCAGGCGCAGCACCGGCAGGCAGGCCTGCGCGGCGATCATCAGCGCCATGTCGTCGGTGACCTCGAGGCCGCCGGCGCCGTGGAACTCCTTGCGATCGAGGAACAGGCTGCACAGGCGCCGCAGCTCGGCGCGGTCGGGCGCGTCTAGCCGCGCGAGGAAGGGCAGGCGGGCCAGCGTCAGGGCCCACAGGTCATCGGGAATCGCGTGCCGCTCGAGCGCCCGTCGTTCGCGCCACGCGCCCACGCGGGCGAGCGGCACGCGCCACCACGCGGTCGTCACGCGCCGGCCTGCGCAGGTGGGAGGCGCTCGATGCCCGCGGCCGTCCAGCGCAGCACCTGCGCGCGCCGGGCCTCGGGCACGGGCGTGTCCTGGTCCCAGTCGCTGAGCACGTGGCGCGTCCAGCCGTCGCGCACCTGCGTGCCGGGCCGGTGGGTGTGGCCGTGGATCATCGTGTCGGTGCCCAGGCGGGCCAGCCAGGCCTTGGCCATCGTCGCGTCGACGTCGGCGTAGGTGACGGGCTCGTCGTGGCGGGCCCGGCTCGCTTCGCGCATCTTGGCGGCGAGAGCCAGGCGCGTCTCCAGCGGCTGCGACAGGAACTGTTCCTGGTACGCCGGATCGCGCACCTCCTGGCGGAAGATCTGGTACGGCACGTCGTCCACCACCAGCTCGTCGCCGTGCGTCAGCAGCAGCGTGCGGCCGAAGGCCGTGACGGCGGCCGGATCGGCGAGCAGTCGCGCGCCGGTGGCGGCGGCGAACTCGGCGCCGATGAGGAAGTCGCGGTTGCCGTGCTGCAGCCACACCGGCACGCGCGCTGCGGTGTCGGCGAGGGTCTGGGTGCAACGAGCCTCGAAGGGTCGGGTGCGGGCGTCGTCGCCCACCCAGACCTCGAAGATGTCGCCCAGCAGGAAGACGGCGTCCGCCCGCGTGCCGGCCATGTACGCCTCCCATGCCGCCGCGGTGGCCGGCATGGTCTCGCTCAGGTGGATGTCGGAGATGAAGTCGACGACGTGGATGTCGTCGCCGAGCTTCAGGTCCGAATCGAAGACGGCCAAGCTCAAGCCTGGACTTCCTCGGCCTTGATGATCTGGATGTCGTCCACCGGCACGTCGTCGTGGAATCCCTTGCGGCCCGTCTTGACGCTGCCCAGGTCGTCGACCACCGACTGGCCCTCGACGACCTTGCCGAATACCGCGTAGCCCCAGCCGTCCTGCGCCTCGGAGTTGTTGAGGAAGCCGTTGTTGGTGGTGTTGATGAAGAACTGCGAGCTCGCCGAATGCGGCGCCGAGGTGCGCGCCATGGCCAGCGTGTACTTGTCGTTCTTCAGGCCGTTCTTGGCCTCGTTCTGGATCTGCGC
The DNA here is from genome assembly GCA_038208735.1 of Burkholderiales bacterium. Taxonomy (GTDB): domain Bacteria; phylum Pseudomonadota; class Gammaproteobacteria; order Burkholderiales; family Burkholderiaceae_C; genus Scleromatobacter. The sequence goes on along the minus strand of JBBQYL010000133.1, from coordinate 8,253 downwards.
GTCGGTGTCCTTCTGCTTCATGCCGGACTCGAAGCCGCCGCCCTGGATCATGAAGTTGCGGATCACGCGGTGGAAGATCGTGCCGTCGTAGAAGCCCTTGTTCACGTAGGACAGGAAGTTGGCGACGGAGATGGGAGACTTTTCGTCATCGAGCTCGATGCGCAGGTCGCCCTTGGTGGTGGTGAGATTCACGTATTTGGTCATGTTATTTCTCCAGGGTGGCTTTCTTGATGATGACGGGGGCCTGGGGCACGTTCTCGTACATGCCCTTGGTGGTGGTGGAGACCATCCGGATCTTGTCGACGACGTCCATGCCCGACACCACGTGGCCGAACACGGCGTAGCCGCCGCGGCCGCCGGGCGAGTTGGCGGCGTCGAGGAACGGGTTGTCCTGCGTGTTGATGAAGAACTGGGCGGTGGCCGAGTCGGGGTCGCCGGTGCGCGCCATCGCGACCGTGCCCTTGAGGTTGTTCAGGCCGTTGCCGGCCTCCAGCGCGATCGGGGCGTGCACGGGCTTTTCCTGCAGGCTGGGCAGCATGCCGCCGCCCTGGATCATGAAGTTGGGGATCACGCGGTGGAACACGGTGCCGTCGTAATGGCCTTCCTTGACGTAGCGTTCGAAGTTGGCCACCGACTTGGGCGCCTTTTGCGCGTCCAGCTCGATGACGATGTCACCCATCGACGTCACCAGGTGCACCTTGTCCGCCCAGGCCGGGGCGCTGAACGCCGTCAGCCCGGCCACGGCCAGTGCGGCCCAGCGGGTTTGTTGGGGGATGCTCATCTGAAAGTCTCCTTGGCTATACTCCCTCGATTCTACCGAGGGCTGCCGGCCCGTGTTTCCGCCGATGACGCTGCGTCTGTTCAACTCTCTCACCGGCCAAGCCGAAGCCTTCGTTCCCATCGTCCCGGGCCAAGTGCGCATGTACGTGTGCGGCATGACGATCTACGACCTGTGCCACATGGGCCACGCCCGCATGATGATGGCGTTCGACGTCGTCTACCGCTGGCTTCAGGTGCTGGGCTACGAGGTCACCTATGTCCGCAACATCACGGACATCGAGGACAAGATCATCAAGCGCGCGGTCGAACGCGGCATCACCATCCGCCAGCTCACCGACGAGATGATCGCGGCCATGCGGGAAGACATCGGCGCCATCGGTATCGAGCCCCCCACGCACGAGCCGCGCGCCACCGAGTACGTGCCGCAGATGCTGTCCATGATCGCCACGCTGCAGGGCAAGGGGCTGGCCTACCAGGGCGACAACGGCGACGTGAACTACGCCGTGCGCAAGTTTCCCGGCTACGGCAAGCTGTCGGGCAAGTCGCTCGACGACCTGCGCGCCGGCGAGCGCGTGGCCGTGGCCGACGGCAAGGCCGATCCGCTCGACTTCGTGCTGTGGAAGTCGGCCAAGCCGTCCGAGCCCGCCGACGCCAAGTGGGACAGCGCGTACGGCCCCGGCCGGCCGGGCTGGCACATCGAGTGCTCCGCGATGTCCTGCGCCGTCCTGGGCGAGCGCTTCGACATCCACGGCGGCGGCATGGACCTGCAGTTCCCTCACCACGAGAACGAGATCGCGCAGAGCGAGGGCGCGCTCGGCCACCCGTTCGTCAACTACTGGCTGCACAACGGCTTCCTGAACGTCGACAACGAGAAGATGTCGAAGTCGCTCGGCAACTTCTTCACCATCCGCGACGTGCTCAAGAAGTTCGACGGCGAGACGCTGCGCTTCTTCATGCTGCGCACGCACTACCGCAGCCCGTTCAATTTCTCCGACGCGCATCTCGACGACGCGCGCTCGGCGCTGCGCCGCCTGTACACCGCGCTCGGCACCGTCGCGCTCGTCGATGACAGCGCTGCTGGCACGGCCGAGCAGCCGGTGGACGCCAGCGCCATCGACTGGGCCGACCCGCGCGCGGCCGCGTTCCGCGACGCCATGAACGACGACTTCAACACGCCCGGCGCGCTGGCCGTGCTGTTCGAGATGGCCACCGACCTCAACCGCACGAAGTCGGTGGCCACGGCCACGCTGCTGCGTGCGCTGGGCGCCACGCTGGGCGTGCTGCAGCAGCCGCCGCAGGCCTTCCTGCAGGCCGGCGCCGCGCTTACCGACGCCGACATCCAGTCGCGCATCGAGGCGCGCGCGCAGGCCAAGAAGGATCGCAACTTCGCCGAGGCGGATCGCCTCCGCGACGAGCTGGCCGCGCTGGGCATCACGCTCAAGGACAGCGCGCAGGGCACCACCTGGGTGAAGGCCTGACATGGTGGTTGCTCCGGCCGATGCCGTGCCCGAATCCGTCCGTGACGTGCCCGGCTACTGGGACGACGCCTGTCGTCACCTGGTCAAGCGCGACCGCGTGATGAAGAAACTGATCCCCAAGTTCGGCGACGCCCGGCTGCAGAGCAACGGCGACGCCTTCACCACGCTGGCGCGCTCAATCGTGGGCCAGCAGGTGTCCACCAAGTCGGCGCAGGGCGTCTGGCGCAAGCTCGTGGCGGCCGTCGACGGCCCCGACGTCGAGCTGCTGCAGCCCGCCGCCGTGCTCCAGCTGGCGCCCGAGACGCTCAAGGGCGTCGGCCTGTCGGTGCGCAAGGTGGAGTACCTGAGCGACCTGGCCCGCCATTTCTCCGACGGGGCCGTGCACGTGGGGCAGTGGCACGGCATGGAGGACGAGGCGATCATCGAAGAGCTGGTGGCCATCCGCGGCATCGGACGCTGGACGGCGGAGATGTTCCTGATCTTCCATCTCCTGCGTCCGAACGTGCTTCCGCTGGACGATCCGGGCCTGATCCGCGGAATCAGCGAAAATTACTTCAGCGGCGAGCCGGTCTCGCGCGCCGAGGCCCGCGAACTGGGCGATGGGTGGGCCCCGTACCGCTCGGTCGCCACGTGGTATCTCTGGCGCAGCCTGGACCCCGTGTCCACGACCGTGAGCTGACGGGTCGCCCAATGAGGAACACTTTGATGACCAAACGCCATTTCCTGGAATTCGAGCAGCCCATCGCCGAGCTGGAATCGAAGATCGAAGAGCTGCGCTACGTGCAGAACGAGTCGGCCGTCGACATCTCCGAAGAGATCGACCGGCTCGACAAGAAGAGCCTGCAGCTCACCAAGGACATCTACTCCAGCCTGGCCCCGTGGCAGGTGTACCAGATCGCCCGCCACCCGCAGCGTCCGCAGACGCTCGACTACACCGGTGAGGTGTTCACCGAGTTCGAGGAGCTGCACGGCGACCGCTCGTACGCGGACGACGCGGCCATCGTCGGCGGGCTCGCGCGCTTCAACGGCCAGGCCTGCATGATCGTGGGCCACCAACGCGGCTACGACACCAAGGATCGCCAGGTGCGCAATTTCGGCATGCCGCGCCCCGAGGGCTACCGCAAGGCACAGCGCCTGATGAAGACGGCCGAGAAGTTCGGGCTGCCCGTGTTCACGTTCATCGACACGATGGGCGCCTACCCCGGCATCGGCGCCGAGGAGCGCGGCCAGTCGGAGGCCATCGGCGCCAGCATCTTCAACATGGCCCAGCTGGAGGTGCCCATCATCTCCACGATCATCGGCGAGGGCGGCTCGGGCGGCGCGCTGGCCATCGGCGTGTGCGACCAGATGTTGATGCTGCAGTTCTCCGCCTACTCGGTGATCTCGCCGGAAGGCTGCGCCTCCATCCTGTGGAAGACGTCCGAGCGCGCGGCCGACGCCGCCGAGGCGCTGGGCATCACGGCGCACCGCCTGAAGGCGCTGGGCCTCATCGACAAGATCGTCAACGAGCCGGTGGGCGGCGCCCATCGCGACCCGAAGGCAATGGCCTCCAGCCTCAAGCGCGCGCTGGGCGACGGCCTGCGCCAGGTGGCCGACCTGAAGCCGAAGGAACTGCTGGCGCGCCGCCAGGAGCGCCTGATGGCCTACGGCCGGTTCTCCGACACCACCGACCGCTGAGCGGATGACCGATCGCCCCGTCGTTGCGGTTGCCTGCAGCGGCGGACGCGATTCGGTCGCGTTGCTGCACGCCACCCTGCGCGCGGCGCAGGCGCTCGGGACGAGCGTGGTCGCGCTGCACGTGCACCATGGCCTGATGGCCGACGCCGATCGCTGGGCCTCCGAGGTGGAGGCCTTGTGCGAGGGCTGGAACGTCGGCTTCGCCTGCGAGCGCCTGACGGGCGCGCCTTCTTCCGGCGAGAGCGTCGAGGCCTGGGCCCGGCGCGAGCGCTATCGCGCGCTGGCCCGCATGGCGCGGCAGGCCGGGGCCGACATCGTGCTGCTGGGCCATCACCTGCACGACCAGGCCGAGACGGTGCTGCTGCAGGCGCTGCGGGGCGCCGGCCCCGCGGGCCTGGCCGCGATGCCTCGCGTCGTGCGGCGCGACGGCCTGACGTGGGCGCGCCCCTGGCTGGCGCGAACGGGCGCCGAGATCGACACGACCCTCGCGCCGCTGGCGATCGATGTGGCCGCCGATCCGAGCAACGCCGATCCCCGGTTCGCACGCAGCCGCCTGCGCCACGACGTGATGCCGGCCTTGCGAGCGGCGTTCCCCGAGGCCGACGCCGCGTTGGCCGCGGTCGCGCGACGCGCGGGCGAGGCGAGGGCGGTGCTCGACGAGGTGGCGGCCGAAGACCTGGCGCGCCTCGGCGCCACGCACGAGTTGCCGCTGGCCGCATGGCGCACGCTGTCGGTGGCGCGCCGCACGAACGCGCTGCGCGCCTGGCTGGCGCGAGTGCTCGACTCGGCCGTGCCGCAGACGCTGGTCGACCGCCTGCTGCTCGAGGCTCAGGACGACGCGCCGCGGCGCTGGCCCGTGGACGACGCCCGCCTGCTGCGATGCTGGCGCGGGCGCCTGGGCGTGGTCGAACCCGCCTGCGCGAGCGTCACGCTTGCAAGCGGCTGCGCGCGCGGGGGCGGGGCGCGCGAGGGCGCGGCGCTGTCGCTCCTGCGCTGCGATCGCTACGCGTTGCACGGCTGGAACGGCACGCTGGAGGTGTTCGCCACCGACCGGCGCGGCATCGCACCGCACCGGCTTGCGCAAGTGGCGGCCCGCGTTCGCGCAGGCGGCGAGCAGTTCCTGCTGCAGCCGGCGGGCGTGGCGCGCAGCCTGAAGAAGCAGTACCAGGCCCTTGGCATTCCGCCGGAGGGCCGCGACGGACCCCTGTTGTTCGACGCCGCCGGTGCGCTGCTGTATGTGCCGGCGCTGGGCGTCGACGCGCGTGCCTGGGCCCCGCCCGGCTCCCCGCAATGGGGCCTGCGATGGACGCCCGACGGTGGCGTCGCGCCTGCGCCGGCAGCGAAGGCTGAGCCTGTCTAGACAAGCTGACTTCGCCGCTTGAGAAGCGCCGCTCCACCAGCGGCGAACCGGCGCAGGCCGGGAAAACCCCTGAGCTCACGCTAGACTAGCGGGTTTGGGCGGATGGGCCAGCGGGCCCGTCCTGGAAGTCAACCGGGCGTTTCAGACCATGGCATTGATAGTTCACAAGTACGGCGGCACCTCCATGGGCTCGCCGGAGCGGATTCGCAACGTCGCCAAGCGCGTGGCCAAATGGCATCGTGCCGGCCACCAGCTGGTGGTCGTTCCGTCGGCGATGAGCGGCGAGACCAACCGCCTGCTGGGCCTGGCCAAGGAGCTGTTCCCCGGCATGGAGACCTCGGCGTCGAACCGCGAGCTCGACATGATCGCCTCCACCGGCGAGCAGGTGTCCGTGGGCCTGCTGTCGCTGGCGCTGCAGGCCGAAGGCCTGGATGCGGTCAGCTACGCCGGCTGGCAGGTGCCCGTCAAGACGGACTCGTCGTACACCAAGGCGCGCATCGAGAGCATCGACGACGTGCGCGTGCGCGCCGACCTGGCCGCCGGCAAGGTGGTGGTCATCACCGGCTTCCAGGGCATCGACGAGGCCGGCCACATCACCACGCTGGGCCGCGGCGGCTCCGACACGTCGGCGGTGGCGATCGCCGCCGCGATGAAGGCCGCCGAGTGCCTCATCTACACCGACGTCGACGGCGTCTACACCACCGACCCGCGCGTGGTGCCGGAGGCGCGCCGCCTGCAGACCATCTCGTTCGAGGAGATGCTCGAGATGGCCAGCCTCGGCTCCAAGGTGCTGCAGATCCGCTCGGTGGAGTTCGCGGGCAAGTACCGCGTGCCGCTTCGCGTGCTGTCCAGTTTCACGCCCTGGGATATCAACATCGACGAAGAGGCCCGCTCGGGCACGCTGATCACTTTCGAGGAAGACGTCAAAATGGAACAAGCAGTCGTTTCGGGCATCGCGTTCAACCGCGACGAGGCCAAGGTCACCGTGATGGGCGTCCCCGACAAGCCCGGCATCGCCTACCAGATCCTGGGCGACGTGGCCGAGGCCAACATCGACGTCGACGTCATCATCCAGAACGTGTCGCACGACGGCAAGACCGACTTCTCGTTCACCGTGCACCGCAACGACTACGCGCGCACGATGGACCTGCTCAAGAACAAGGTGGCCCCGGCCACCGGCGCGGCCAGCGTGCTGGGCGACCCGAAGATCTGCAAGGTCTCCATCGTGGGCATCGGCATGCGCAGCCACGTGGGCGTGGCCTCCAAGATGTTCCGCACGCTCAGCGAGGAGGGCATCAACATCATGATGATCACCACCAGCGAGATCAAGACGTCGGTGGTCATCGACGAGAAGTACATGGAGCTTGCGGTGCGCGCGCTACACAAGGCCTTCGATCTGGAAGAACCTGTGGGCCCCCCCGCCTGAAGAGGCGAAATTCCAGGCTAGAATACCAGTTGGTGTTGGAGGCGTGGCCGAGTGGTCGAAGGTACTCCCCTGCTAAGGGAGCATACGGTGATGAGCTGTATCGAGGGTTCGAATCCCTCCGCCTCCGCCAATCCATTGAAGCCCCAGAAGAGTTTTCTTCTGGGGCTTTTCTCATTGGATCTTCGGCTTTGTTGCCTTGCTTGCTTGCGGTCTGTGGCTCGACGGTTGCTGGGCGAGACCTCGCGGCCCGGGGCGGCGGGCAGGCCTCTCCCGGACTCAGCGTCCCTATTCGCCGTGAGAGGCCTGCCCACCGCCCCGGGTAGTGACGTTGCTGGCTCTTGCTCGTTCACGGACTGGCTCCCGGTCGCGGAGGCGACCGAATCACACAGTCACGGCAAGTCGCGCTCTCGCATTGAACAGCGGATCCACGCGCCCACTCACCCTGCGGGGCCTAGACAGGCGCAATGGCTGCTCAAGATTCCGTCATGGCGCCTCAAAACGAACACGCACTGCGTGTGTTCGATTTGAGGCGCCACGACGAAATGAAACGCTGATGTCGCCAATGCCTACCCTCCGGGAGGACACCGAGGCAGGCCACGGAAGCGCATGATGCGGCCCGCCAGCACGCCGTGAATGCGTGAATCGAGCGCCTCCGCGCTCGCCCGTGGTCTTGAATCCACCCAGCGAATCCAGCGCCCCGTGCCGCGAGATCGCGCCCAGGGCCGCCAAGCGAGATCACGCCAGCCAGGTCGCGAGCCACACAAACGAAAAACGGGCCCGCAGGCCCGTTCGTGATCAGGAAGGCCGAGGGCCTCAGGCGAGCTGATGATCCCCGTTCAGCTTGAACGTGGCGACAGCCGCCTCCAGCCCTTCCGATTGCTGCTCCATGCTGGCCGCGGCGGCCGCGGCCTCTTCCACCAGCGCCGCGTTGCGCTGCGTCATCTCGTCGAGCTGCGACACGTCGCCGTTGACCTCGCCGATACCGCGGCTCTGTTCCGCGGCGGCGGCCGTGATCTCGTTGATGATGGTGGCCACGCGGGCCACCGATTCGACGATCTCGGTCATGGTCGAGCCGGCGTCGCGCACGAGCTTGGAGCCCGACTCGACGCGGTCGACGGAGGCGCCGATCAGCGACTTGATCTCCTTGGCCGCCTCGGCCGAACGCTGCGCCAGGTTGCGCACCTCGCCGGCCACCACCGCGAAGCCGCGGCCTTGTTCTCCGGCACGCGCGGCTTCCACCGCGGCGTTCAGCGCCAGGATGTTGGTCTGGAACGCGATGCCGTCGATCACGCCGATGATGTCCGAGATCTTCTTGGACGATGCGTTGATCTCGTTCATCGTCGAGACGACCTGCGAGACGACGGCACCGCCGCGCGAGGCCACCGTGGAGGCCGACGACGCGAGGTCGCTTGCCTGGTGGGCGTTGGACGCGTTGGACTGCACGGTCTCGGTGAGCTGGTGCATGCGGGCCGTGGTGCGTTCGAGCGACGCGGCCTCCTGCAACGCCGACGCCTGTTCCTCGGTGCGCGAGC
>JBBQYL010000132.1:0-14150 GCA_038208735.1 Burkholderiales bacterium | reverse complement strand
GCATGGCTGTCCCGAGTGTGCCCGCTATGGGTCCGGTCCTGCCGCTGGCCGCCATCCTAGCAACGACAGCAATGGTGCGAACTGCGGCCGCTCACTTGGTCGAAGCCCGCCCCTTCGGTCAAGATGTCAAGGTGCCTGCTTACCGCGGACACCGGTCGCTTTGCCAGAAGAACGGGTCTTCGGAAAGAATCGGGTTTGCGCTTACACCCCCAGCCTGCGCTATTGCGGGTGACTGTGGAGGCCGGAAATTTTCAGCGGTTTGCGCTTACAACCCAGCCGCGACCTGCTGGTGCGCGGCTCGTTCTCGAACAGCTTCCGCGCTCCCGCGCTCGCGCAGACGGGCTTTCGCTTCACCACGCTCAACTTCAACGAGGACGGCACTGACCTGCAGAACGACGCGCTGCTGCCGGCCACCGACCCGCTGGCCAGGGCCTTCGGCGCGGAGCGCCTCAAGCCGGAGCTGTCCACCAACCTGTCGCTGGGGGGCGCCTGGAAGGCCAGCCACGCTGTCGGTGGACGCGTACCGCATCCACATCCGCAACCGCATCACCCGCAGCAGCGACCTGCAGGGAGACGGCGTCACCGCCTACCTGAACGCCGTCGGCCGCACCGACATCGAGTCGGTGGCCTTCCTCACCAATGCGCTCAACACCACGACGCAAGGTATCGACCTGGTCGCCAACCAGGCACTGAACGTGGCCGGCGGCACGCTGAACCTGAACGCGGCGCTGAACTTCAACCGCACGAAGATCGATCGCACGCGGCAGGGATCGGCGGCGTTGACGGCGATCGATCCGGACGTGCAGCTGCTGACGCCCCAATCCCTTCTGGTGATCAAGCGCGGCTCGCCCACCAACAAGTTCGTGTTCTCCGGCGACTGGACGGCCGGCACGTGGGGCGCCACGGCGCGCGTCACGCGCTACGGCGCGGTCTACGACCAGTCCTACGACGAGTCGGCGCCCCTGGTCGACGGTGCCGGCGCGCAACGCTTCGGCGCCAACTGGTCCACCGACCTGGAGCTGTCGTACCGCATCACGCGCCAGGTGACGCTGGCCCTCGGCGGCAACAACGTCTTCGACCGCTATCCCGACCGCAGCTACGCGGGCAACACGCTGGGCGGCGCCCTGCCCTACGACTATGTCGCTCCCATCGGCATGAACGGCGCGTTCTACTATGGGCGCGTCGCCTTCACGTTCTGATTGCCTGCCCATGATCGAATCCCGTTCCCTCTCGCGTCGTCGCTGGCTCGTCGCGGCGGCCGCGGCCGCGCTCGTGCCCGGCGCGGCGCGCGCCCAGGCGCTGCCCGATCTCAAGGGCCGCAAGGTGCTGGCCGTCACCGAGAACGCCTTTCCGCCGCTGAACATGCTCGACCCCAAGACCGGCCAGGGCGTGGGGTGGGAGTACGACTGCTTCAACGAGATCGCGCGCCGCCTGCACCTGCAGGTGGAGTGGCACCTCAGCAGCTGGGACGCGATGATCGAGTCGGTACGCAACGGCCAGTTCGACGTCGGCATGGACGGCATCGGCATCGACGACAAGCGCAGGTCGCAGGTGGACTTCTCCGCGCCCTACATGCGTTCGCAGATGCTGATGCTGGTGCGCGCGGACGAGACCCGCTTCCGCGACCCCGCCGGGTTCCGCGCCAACGCGAAGTTGTTGGCCGGCGCGCAGGCCGGCACCACCGGCTTCTACACGACGGCGCGCGACCTGCTCGGGGTGCCCGGCGTCCATCCGCGCATCAAGCTGTTCGACACCTTCGGCGCCAGCGTGCAGGCGCTGCGCGCGGGCGACGTCGATGTCGTGCTGTCCGATCCCACCGGCGCGTCGGCCACGCTGTCGCGCTCGGCAAAGCTGTTCAAGGTCGTCGGCACCCCGCTGCCCGGCGAGGACTACGGCTTCATCCTGCGCAAGGGCTCGCCGCTGAAGGCCCCGATCGACGCCGCGCTCGCCACGATGGCGGCCGACGGCACGCTGGACCGCCTGAACAAGCGCTGGCTGCCGGCCCTGCCGGCGTGACGCCGTGTCCGCCGCCTGCGCGATCAGCTGGAGCGCCGGCAAGGATTCCTGGCTCGCCCTGATGCGCGCCCGCGAACAGGGCCTGCGGGTGGACACCTTCGTGACGATGTGCGACGAAGACGGCACGAGCAAGTCGCACGCGTTGGCGCCCGCTCTCGTGGAGGCCCAGGTGCGCGCCCTCGGCGGCACGCCGGTGAGCATCCGCGTGCCGCCGGGCGAGTACGCCGCGCGCTTCGACGCGTGCCTGCGCGCGCTCGCCGCGTCGGGCCACACCCACATGGTCTTCGGCGACATCGACCTGCAGGCGCATCGCGACTGGCTCGCCCCCGCATGCCAGCGCGCCGGGCTCGAGTCGCTGTTTCCGCTATGGGGCGAGCCGCGCGACAAGCTCGCGCACGAGCTCGTCACGCGCGGCGTGCGGGCACGCGTGGTGTGCGTGGACACACGCTGGCTTGACGCATCGTTCTGCGGCGCGCCCTACGACGCGGCCTTCCTCGCGCGCTTGCCGCAAGGCGTCTGTCCCGTCGGCGAGGACGGCGAGTTCCACACCTTCGTGACCGGCGGTCCGGGCTTCGCGCACGACGTGCCGGTGAAGCACGGAGCGCAGCGGCGCATCGCGTCGCAGCCGCCCTTCACGCGCACCGAGTTCGTGTTTCAAACGTTGACGCTGGCCCCCTCGCCCCAAGCAGGTTAGAATCCCATCCTTCGGGGCGTAGCGCAGCCTGGTAGCGCATCTGGTTTGGGACCAGAGGGTCGCGAGTTCGAATCCCGCCGCCCCGACCAAGTAAGTGATTGATCTGCAAGTAGAAATCGGCCTTCCGACGTATTCGTCGCGGAGGCCTTTTTTCTAACGCGGCGACATTCTTCCAACGGGAGGGCGATATGCCCATCGGTTTGATCAAGTTGACAGCTTCGTTTGAATCAACCCGGCGCTGAGACTGCCGTTTGCGGCCCCCCTCCCGGCGCGGTCCGATCGCTTCAACGAATTCTGCGCGAACGACGCTAGGCCGCTTAGGCCGCCGCTTTGAAGCCCTGCTCCGCCAGCGCCCCCCCCCCCGGGGTGCACCACCTCGCAGGTGGCGCGATCGGCACCCGTCGTCGGCACTAGTGCCGCCACGTCGGTGCGCACGCGAAAGGTGAGATCAAGCTGCTACTGGTTCCTCAACGGTAACCGCACGCGTTCCCGACATCTTGGCTAGGGATGGAACCCGGCGATGGGAAGCACAGACTCGCCTGCGCGCTCTTTGGCGCCAGACACGCGGAGCGCGCTCCATGGCCGTCAGTGACGGCGTCAAAAAACCTTGGACTGGGGAATCGAAATGAGCAGGCCGCCGTCAATGATGGAACTCCTGAAACGAGTCAAGGAGGAAAAGAAGGCTGGGCAACAGAAGGAGAAGGACGGCGCGGGCGGCGACAAGGGACCATCATCTTCGACGTCATCCACGAGCAGCTTTGTTTCCATGCCTGGCTTCGGGGTGCGATTCACCAAGGCGCCCGAGATTGCAGAACTCCGCGCAACACGTTTCGTTTGGCATCGCGGTCAAGGGGCGGCCTATACGCTCGCCGACGATCGCGTCCTGTCGAGGTTGACGGCCACAGTGAAGTTCGCCCGAGACCTTGGAAACACTCGCGCGCTGAAGTTGGAGGGCATAGCGATGAATGGTGCGGAGCGCTACGTCACCGACATCGGTCATACGCTCGCCAAGATCAACGGAATCGCCGACGGGACGCGGATTGTCATGTTCTATCGGATCGACGAGAAGACCGACGGCGGGGATTGGGTACTCTCTCATCAGCAGGTGGCGCAGATGATCTTGGGCGAACCGTAGGCGTCAGGCCGGAAGATGTCATTCGTGCTCCGCGGAAGGACGGACGATCGGGAAGTTGGGATTGGCGATCAGCACCTTCAGCCAGTGGGTATGACCCCGGACGGGGCCAGAACCTTGTTCCAGCTAGGCCCGCACCGCCACGCGTCGATCGCCCATCGACACGACGTCGCCCGCGCGCACCTTGCGCCCGCGCCGAACATCGACCTCGCCATTGACCATGACCCCGCCCTGCTGGATCAGCAGCTTTGCCTCGCCGCCGCTGCTCGCCAGGCCGGCGGCTTTGAGCAGCGCGTCCAACGTGATGTGCTCGCCGCGCAGGTCGAAGGCGATGGGATCCATGGGAGTCTCTGAAGCTGGGAAAGGATCGCCAGCGTACCGCGTTTTGACGCGCGCAAAGAAAAGAGCCCGGCGCGCGAGCGACCGGGCTGAGACCGTCGACCAAAGAGGAGGGAGGGAGGAGGTGCGCCGCCGGAAAACATAGTTTCTGTCAACCCGGCGCCGCCGTTTGTAGGACAACATCGCGCCGGCGTGCCCGGACACATCTGTTGCCTCACGGTCGAGTCAGGCCTTTTTCCTCAGTGCCGTTTCGCGCAGGGCCGTGAGCGTGGTGCGGGACGTGCTCACGTCCGCCGGCAGCAGCAGGTGCAGCAACGTCGGCCCGTCCGCCTTCATCGCGCGGCCGAACGCCGGCTCGAACCCCGCCGTGGCCTCCACGCGCTCGGCGTGCCAACCGTAGGCGCGCGCCAGCTGCACGAAGTCGGGATTGCTCAGCGACGTGCCGCTCACCCGCGCCGGGAAGTCGCGCTCCTGGTGCATGCGGATCGTGCCGTAGGTGCCGTTATCGACCACCACGACCACCAGCTTGCCCTCGGCGCGTCCCGCCCCGTGCGCCGTGGCGGTGGCCAGCTCCTGGCCGGTCATCAGGAAGTCGCCGTCGCCCGCGATGGCGATGGCCGTGCGGCCCGGATAGAGCAGGTTCGCCGCGATCGCCGCGGGCACGCCGTAGCCCATGGCCCCGGCGGTGGGCGCGAGCTGGGTGCGGCCTTCGCTCTGCAGGCTGGCGTACTGGTGGAAGCGGTGCAGCCAGCCGGCGTAGTTGCCGGCGCCATTGGTGTAGACCGCGCCGGCCGGCGCCATCGCCTCGATGGTCTTGACGACCACGGCCAGGTCCATCGGCTCCACCGGCGCGGCCGCCAGGTTGGCCAGGTACTCGGCATGGGCCTGGGCGCCGGCGGCGGGCGAGCGCGGCGTGGGCGGATCGACGCCCTCCAGCGCGCAGCCGATAGCCGCCATCGAGCACTGCAACGCGATCGTGGGCTGATAGACGCGGCCGAGCTCCTCGGCGCCGGCATGGAAGTGCACCAGGGGCTGGCGCGGGGTCGGCGCCTCGAGCAATGTGTAACCACCGGTGGTCATCTCGCCCAGGCGGACGCCTACGGCCAGGATCAGGTCGGATTCGCGGATCCGGCGCGCCAGGGCGGGGTTGATGCCGATGCCCACGTCACCGGCGTAGAGGCGGTGGCGGTTGTCGAACACGTCCTGGAAACGGAACGCGCAGCCCACCGGAAGCTCCCAGTCCTCGGCGAAGCGCTCGAAGTCGCACGCCGAGTCGGCCGTCCAGCCGCTGCCGCCCACGATGGCGAACGGGCGCTCCGAGCGGATCAGCAACTGGCGGAATTGCGCCATCGCCTTGGGATCGGGATGCGCCTGCACGGGCACCACGCGCGGCAGTACGGGCGCGGCGGTGGGCGCCGACAGCATGTCCTCGGGCAGCGCCAGTACCACCGGTCCGGGGCGGCCCTGCATCGCCGTGCGGAAGGCTCGCGCCACGTATTCGGGCAGGCGGTCGGCATCGTGCACCTCGCCCACCCACTTGGCCAGGCCCAGCGTGCCGGGGCCGAACATCTGACGGTAGTCGATCTCCTGGAACGCCTCGCGATCGCGCTGGTCGGCCGCCACCTGGCCCACCAGCAGGATGAGCGGCGTGGAGTCCTGGAAGGCCACGTGCACGCCGATGCTGGCGTTGGTGGCGCCCGGCCCGCGGGTGACGAAGCAGACGCCCGGGCGCCCGGTGAGCTTGCCATGCGCCTCGGCCATGAACGCCGCGCCGCCCTCGTGGCGGCAGGCCACGAAGCGGATCCGGTCGATGTGCTCATGGAAGCCGTCGAGGGCCGCCAGGAAGCTCTCGCCGGGCACGCCGAAGACCGTGTCGACGCCCTGGGCGACGAGCGCCTCCACCAAGGCGTGGCCGGCGAGGCGTGCGGGAACCGCGGACGCGGGAAATGACATGGTGGGCACCGAGAGACAGGGTGGCGGATTCGCGATGGTAATCGGGCGGCGGCCCCCCCCGTGGGAACGCGCGTTGCCGGGTTGGATCGAACCGCATCAAATGAAAAACGCATTGGCCACAAGGAAGTCACATCCTTGAACAACTTGCAATCGGTCGCCAATGACTCTCCGAGTAAGCTCATCTTCCATGTCGCGCCCGTCCGTCATCCCGTTCCCCTCCCCGCTTCGCAGGCTGCGGGCGCAGCTCGCCCCGCTGGTGGTGCCGAGCAAGGGGCGTTCGGGCCCGGCGTCGATGTTCGACTCCGCCGGCGCGCTGGGCGTCACCGTCGAAGTACCCGAGAGCGAGCAAGGCGCGCTGGCGCTGCACGCCCACCTCGCCTCGTCGCCCGAGGTCAGCTCGATGCTGGTGATCGATCCAGCCGGGGTGTGGGCGCACGGCATGATGCAGACGCTGTCCGACGCCACCGGCTCGCCGGTCGATCGCCTGCGCGTGCATTCGCGCGGCGGCCTCCAGATCCGCGCCGTCGTCGACGAGACACTGTTGCCTGCAGGCACCGGTCCGCACCGCCTGGTGCGCTGCCTGCACGGCGACGCCAAGCCGGTGGACCGCCGCGCCATCTTCGGCGCGCTGCTGTCGCACTCCCAGATCTGCTCGGTGCTGGTGGGCCCCATGGCCAGCCACGAAGCCGTCACCCTGATCGAGGAGATGCACCGCCTGGCGCAGCTCCCGTTCGCGTCCGGCACGCGCTGGCTGTTCTACCTGGCGGCCGAGCACCGCGGCCTGGAAGACCTCATCGAGAACCGCGACTGGCCCGTGCGTCCCACGCTGCTGTACGCGCGTCCGCTCACGCGCTCGGTCACCAACGTCTGGAACCAGCTCTACGAGGCCTGGATCGGCGCTTGACCGCCACGCCCGCGGTGGCCCCGGCGGCTGAGGTTTCTCCTGCCTTGGGCTACGATGGTGCACCGCCCTTCCGGCGGATGCAGCCATGACACAAGCCACGTACGAATACGCCCTCCAGGACGCCACCGGCGCCACCTGCACCGCCAACGCCTGGGCCAAGGTGATGCCTACCCCGGGCCCCGATGAACGAACCCGCCTGAAGGCCCGCGCCAAGGAGCTTCTGCGCCAGCACGACGCGGCGCTGGTGGCCCACTACTACGTGGACGGCGACCTGCAGGACCTGGCACTGGAGACCGGCGGCTGCGTCGCCGATTCGCTGGAGATGGCCCGCTTCGGCAAGGCCGCGCCGCAGCAGACGCTGGTGGTGGCCGGCGTGCGCTTCATGGGCGAGACGTCCAAGATCCTGTCGCCCGGCAAGCGCGTGCTGATGCCCGACCTGGACGCCACCTGCTCGCTGGATCTCGGCTGCCCCGCCGACGCCTTCGCCACCTTCTGCGACGCCCATCCCGACCGCACAGTCGTCGTCTACGCCAACACCAGCGCCGCCGTGAAGGCGCGCGCCGACTGGATGGTGACCAGCTCGTGCGCGCTGGCCGTGGTCAATCACCTCAAGGCCCGGGGCAAGAAGATCCTGTGGGCCCCCGACCGCCACCTGGGCCGCTACATCCAGGAAGAAACCGGCGCCGACATGCTGCTGTGGAACGGCGCCTGCATCGTGCACGACGAGTTCAAGGGCCTGGAGCTGGAGATCCTCAAGGAGCAGCATCCGCACGCCATGATCCTGGTGCATCCGGAGTCGCCGAAGAGTGTGGTGCAGATGGCCGACGTCGTGGGCTCCACCTCGCAGATGCTCAACGCCGTCATCGAGGGCAAGGCCCAGGAATACATCGTGGCCACCGACAACGGCATCTTGCACCGCATGCGCCAGCTGGCGCCGGGAAAGACGCTCATCGAGGCGCCCACGGCCGGCAACTCGGCCACCTGCAAGAGCTGCGCGCACTGCCCCTGGATGGCCATGAACAGCCTTCAGGGCCTCGTCGATTGCCTGGAGAACGGCACCGGCGCCATCGAGGTGGCCGAACCCGTCCGCGCCGAGGCGCTGGGCTGCATCGAGCGCATGCTCGACTTCGTCGCCGCCAATCCGGCCTCGATCGCCAAGCCCGCGAAACAGATGAACGACGCCCCGGGGCTGGTACCCGGCATCGGGGCCGCCTGACGACGATATCCGGCGCGGCCCACCAACCCGACGACCGGCCACAGGAGACAACGCCATGTTCGACCACGACGAGACCCTCGCTGAAGCCCGCGCCCGCAACGTGCGCGATGCGCTGTTCGAGGACATGGGCCGCCAGGACTGGACCGGCCTGCTGATCCCCGCCGACAAACGCGTGCGCGCCGTGGTGCGGGTGCGCGAGAGCGCGATCCTGTGCGGGCGCGACTGGTTCTGCTCCACGCTGAGCACGCTCGACCCCACCAACCGCATCGACTGGAAGTACGGCGAAGGCGCCACGATGAGCGCCGACACCGAGGTCTGCCACATCGAGGCCAACGCCCGCGCGCTGCTCACCGCCGAGCGCCCCGCGCTCAATTTCCTGCAGCTGCTGTCGGGCACGGCCACCGTCACGCGCCGCCACGTGGAGGCCATCGAAGGCGCCGCCACCAGCCCGCGCGGCTGCGCGGTGCTCGACACCCGCAAGACACTGCCCGGCCTGCGCCAGGCGCAGAAGTACGCCGTGCGCGTGGGCGGCGGCCGCAACCAGCGCATCGCGCTGTGGCACGGCATCCTCATCAAGGAAAACCACATCGCGGCGGCCGGCGGCATCCCGCAGGTGATGGCGCAGGCGTTCGCGCTGAACGCGGGCGTGGACATCCAGATCGAGGTGGAGTCGCTGGCGCAGCTGCGCGAGGCGCTGGCAGCCGGCGCCATGAGCGTGCTGCTGGACAACTTCACGCTCGACGACATGCGCGAGGCGGTGAAGATCGCCGCCGGCGGCGCGATGCTGGAGGTGTCGGGCGGCGTCACGCTGTCCGCGCTGCGAGACATCGCCGCCACCGGCGTCGACCGGGTGTCCATCGGCAAGCTGACCAAGGACGTGCTGGCCACCGACTTCTCGATGCGTGTCCTCGACTAGCCTCGGCAATTTGTCGCACGATTGCCCCCCCGTGCGACGCGCGGCGCGGCACACTCTGGACGATGAATGCCCGGCCGCCAGGCCCGGGCGCCCTGGCCTCTTTTCCGGAACCTCCATGGACATCGCGTCGATCCACAACAACCACGAAAAGGCGGTCTTCGCCTGCGTACACGAGATGGCGGAACACTTCCCCCACATCCAGGACAACGCCGACATGCTGGCCGACATCGCCTGCGTGGCGCTCAACCGCCTGCCCCCGCGCTACATCCGCCACGACGTCGACTTCGCGTTCTTCCAGACCGACCGCGAGCGCACGGAGAGCGAGCGCTCCATCTCCGAGGCCGTGGAGTTCGCGTTCGGCTTCGTCCAGGCGCGCAACGCCATGCGCGCCCGCACCTGATGCGGGTCATCGAGGGCGCTTCGACGAGCTCGCGTTCCCGCCCATGACCGACGCCCGATACACGACCTTGCCGCAGTGGCCCAACGCTTATCCGGCCAGCGGCGGCAGCGCCAGCCTGAAACTCCTCAACGAGGATTTCGTCGTGACCGAACTGCCGCTGCAGCTGCCCGCCGGCGAGGGCGAACACCTCTGGCTGGAGATCGAGAAGGACGGTGCCAACACCGTCTTCGTCGCCCAGCAGCTGGCCGCGGCCGCCGGCGTGGAGGAACGGGACGTGGGCTATGCCGGCCTCAAGGACCGCCACGCCATCACCCGCCAGTGGTTCAGCATCCACCTGCCAAAGGGCGAGACGCCCGACCTGACGCTGCTCCAGCACCCGGAATTCAACGTCCTGCGTCAGAGCCGCCACCTGAAGAAGCTGCGGCCCGGGGACCTGCAGGGCAACCGATTCCGCATCGTGCTGCGTGACGTGACCGGCGACCGCGACGCCATCGAGGCCAACCTGAAGGCCGTCGCGTCCCACGGCGTGCCCAACTACTTCGGCGCCCAGCGCTTCGGCCACGACGGCGGCAACGTCGACCAGGGCCGGGCCATGCTGGCGCGCGAAATCCGCGTGCGCAACCCGAAGAAGAAGGGAATCTACCTGTCGGCGGTGCGCTCCTTCGTCTTCAACGAAGTGCTGGCGCTGCGGATTCAACAAGGACTCTGGGGCAAGACCCTCCCCGGTGACGTGATGGACGAGGCGGGCCGGCCCACCGGACCGCTCTGGGGACGAGGGCGCGTGATCACCACCGACCAGGCGCAGGCCCTGGAAAACGGAGTGGCCGAGCGGCACGCCACCGTGTGCAACGGCATGGAATACGCCGGCCTGGACCAGGATCGGCGCGCCCTGGTGGCGAGCCCGGCGGACATGGCGTGGGAATGGGCCCAAGCCGATCAACTGGTGCTCACGTTCTCCTTGCGCGCCGGGAACTACGCCACCTCGGTGCTGAACGAAATCCTCCGCACCACGGAGCCTGACCGGCACTCGGAGAACGAGCCTGCGGCCGAGCCCCAGGCAACGGCCCCGGAAACCGGAATCTGAAGACCCGCGAGGAACCTACCCCGTCACCCGGCTCGTGGCCGGCCGCGTCAGCACCGTCGGGAAACTCACCGGCAGCGTGCGCGGGAAGTCACGGCTGAAGTGCAGGCCGCGGCTCTCGTGGCGGTTCAGCGCGGAGCGCACGATGAGCTCGGCGCAGACGACCAGGTTGCGCAGCTCCAGCAGGTCGCGCGTGACGCGGAAGTGCGCGTAGTACTCGTCGATCTCGGCCTTCAGCAGCTCGATGCGGTGCAGCGCGCGCTCCAGCCGCTTGGTGGTGCGCACGATGCCCACGTAGTTCCACATCAGCATCCGCAGCTCGTCCCAGTTGTGGGCGATGACCACCTGCTCGTCGGCGTCGTCCACCTGGCTCTCGTCCCACTCGGGCAGCGGCTCGGCCCACAGCGGGCCGTCGGCCAGGATCGCGTCGGCACAGGTGTGGCCGATGACCACGCACTCCAGCAGCGAGTTGCTGGCCAGGCGGTTGGCGCCGTGCAGGCCCGTGTAGGTGGTCTCGCCCACGCCGAACAGGCCCGGCAGGTCGGCACGGCCGTTCAGGTCGGTGACCATGCCGCCGCAGGTGTAGTGCGCGGCGGGCACCACGGGAATCGGCTGCCTCGCGATGTCGATGCCCAACTGCAGGCAGCGCGCGTGGATGGTGGGAAAGTGTTCCTTGAGGAAGGCCTCGCCCAGGTGCGTGGCGTCGAGCCACACGTGGTCGATGCCGAGCCGCTTCATCTCGAAGTCGATCGCGCGGGCGACGATGTCGCGCGGCGCCAGCTCGGCGCGCTCGTCGTGCGCGGGCATGAAACGCGTTCCGTCGGGCAGCTTCAGCAGCGCGCCCTCGCCGCGCAACGCCTCGGTGATGAGGAAGCTGCGCTCCTGCGGGTGGTACAGGCAGGTGGGATGGAACTGGATGAACTCCATGTTGGCCGCGCGGCAGCCGGCGCGCCAGGCCATGGCGATGCCGTCGCCGGTGGAGGTGTCGGGGTTGCTGGTGTAGCGGTAGACCTTGCCCACGCCGCCGGTGGCCAGCACCACGGCCGACGCCGCGATGGTCTCCACCTTGCACGAGTCGATGTCCAGCGCGTAGACGCCGTACACGCGAGGCGGCTCGTCGCGCTTCAAATGGCGCGACGTGATGAGGTCGACCGCGATCCAGCGCTCGCGCAACGTGATGAGATCGTTGGCCTGCGCCTGCGCCAGCAGCGACTCGTGGATAGCCCGGCCCGTGGCGTCGGCCGCGTGCGCGATGCGGCGCACCGCGTGGCCGCCCTCGCGCGTGAGGTGCAGCCCCAGCGGGCCGTCGACGTCGGTCGTGAACGGCACGCCGTTGTCCACCAGCCATTCCACGGCCTTGGCGCTGTTCTCGGCGATGAAGCGCGCGGTGTGTTCGTCGACGATGCCGGCGCCGGCGTCCTGGGTGTCGCGCACGTGCGATTCGATGGAGTCGTCCGATCCGAGCACGCCCACGATGCCGCCCTGCGCCCACGACGTGGCGCCCTCGCTGAGCCCGCGCTTGGCCAGCACGATCACCGGGCGACCGTGGCGCGCCAGGTGCAGCGCCACCGTGAGGCCCGCGAGTCCGGCGCCCACGATGACGACGGGGCTGGACGAAGGGGAAGCGGAGGCGGCGGACGTGGGCATGGACGAGGATCTCGGACGGCTACGGGGCGGCGCCCGGAGGTGCGGTGCACGCGGCCGGGCAAGGCCGATTCTACGAAGCGTTCCAAAGTCCCTGCCGAGGGGCTGCCGCGCGCGGGTGACGCGGGCGTGGCAGGCGGGTGACGCGGCGGCGCGGAATCAGCGGTTCGACGAAGCGGCCGCGCGTTCCGCGCGCCGCTGCTTGGGGCTCGTGGCAGGAAACTGCGCGCCGCGTTGCGCGGCCATCTCCTTCAGCGCGAGCACCTTCTCGTAGGGCGGCGACCCCGGCTTGTACTTGGCGAGAGCGAATTCGAGGCTCCACGCGATCGTCTGATCGTGCGCCACGAAGGTGACGGAGGCGCCCTGCGCCATCAGCCACGCGGCAAGGTCGTAGTCCTGTGTGTCGATGGCGCTCATCAACACGGTGTTGCCCGCATCGTCCGGGAAGTCGATCGGTACGCCGTGCGCCATCGCCACCGCGAGACATCGAGGCCGGCCCTCGGCCACGGCATGGAACATGAGCAGCTTCTTCGTGCGGGGCGCCAGCGTGTCTACCGGCCGCAGGTCGAGCATGAGCGACAGGAGCTCCGGCTTGTCGAGCGTTTCGGCGAACAACAGCGGCGGGCCGGCGCTGCCCAAGGTATCGACCTGCGGATCCGCCCCCACCGCCAGCAGCGTTCGGATGCCCGGTGTGCTGCCCGCGGCAATCGCGTAGTGAAGCAGCCTGAGGTGGTTGTAGGGGTTGTCCTTGGGGCCCCCGGCATCAGGCAACGCGCCGCCAGCGATGGCCGCTCTGGCCCGGGCGACGTCGCCGGCCAGCGCTGCGGCCAGCAGTTCCTGGGTCACGGGGTCGGCAAAGTACCTGGCCGGCGCATCCAGATTGAACTTCGGAGCCGGCAACGAGGGCGGCAGAGGCAGGGATGCGCGTTCCTCGCGTCGCTGCTTCGGGCTCCGGGCCGGGAAATGCGCGCCGCGCTGCTCGGCCATCTGCTTCAGCTCCAGCACCTTCTGGTACGTGGGCGAGCCGGGTGCGAAGCGGTCGAGGTCGTACTGCAGGCTCCACGCCACGGTCATGTCGTGGGCGATGATCGTCACCGAGGCGCCCTGCTCAATCAGCCACTTCGCGAGTTCGTAGTCCTGGGCGTCGAGCGCGCGCATCAACACCGTCTGCCCGGCCTCGTCGGGAAAGTCGATGGGCATGCCGTGCTTCATGACGACCTCGAGGCACTGCGGCCTGCCCAGCGTCACCGACCGGAACATGAGCAGTTCCTTCGTGTCCCGGCACAGCGTGGCCACGGGCCGCAGGTCGAGCATCAGCGACAGCAGGTCGGGCTTGTCCAGGTTGATCGCGAACAACAACGGCAACGAGGCGGAGCCCACCGTCGAGATCTCCGGATCGGCGCCCACGGCGATCAGTGTCCGGATGCCTGGCACGCTGTCAGCGGCGATCGCGTAGTGCAGCAGTCGTAGATGGTTGTACGGGTTGGCCTCGAGGCCCTCGGCGTCGGGAAAGGCCCCGTTCGCGATGGCCTCCTTCGCCTTGGCGAGGTCTCCGGCCAATGCGGCGACCAGCAACGATTGCGACGGCGCATCATCGAAATATGCGGACGGTGCCTCGAGCTCGAATTTGGGTGCCGGCTTGGAGTCGGGTAACGCTGAGGCCATGGTGAACGATCCGGTCAGTGCGAGAAAGGCCGCCACGGCAGCGCCGCGCCAGGATCGCGCCAGCGAATGGAAGGCCGCCGGCACCTTGTCAGCCGCCCGACGACGCCGCCTTGCGTTCCTCGCGCCGGTCCTTCGGACTCCTGGCGGGGAACTGCGCGCCGCGTTGCGCCGCCATCTGCTTCAGGGCGAG
>JBBQYL010000131.1:0-14329 GCA_038208735.1 Burkholderiales bacterium | reverse complement strand
GCCGGCGTGGTCGAATCGGTCAAGGCCGCCGCCGACATCTACATGCCGGTGTCCGGCGAAGTCGTCGCCCGCCACATCGGCCCCGACGCCGCCGACGAGGCCCGCATGCTGACGGCGATCGGCGCCGCCTCGCGCGAGGCGCTCGTGTCGGCGCTGGTGCCGAAGAACATCGTGAGCGGCCAGGCGATGGCGATCCCCGACGCGATCACCGAGATCCAGGCGCTGGCCGAACTCAAGGCGCTGGCGTCGAGGAACAAGGTGCTCAAGAGCTTCATCGGCCAGGGCTACCACGGCACGATCACGCCGGGCGTCATCCTGCGCAACATCCTCGAGAACCCGGCCTGGTACACCGCTTACACGCCCTACCAGGCCGAGATCTCGCAGGGCCGCATGGAGGCGCTGCTGAACTTCCAGACCATGGTCACCGACCTCACGGGCATGGCCATCGCCAACGCCTCGATGCTGGACGAGGCCACCGCCGCCGCCGAGGCGATGACGCTGGCGCAGCGCATGGGCAGAAGCAAGAGCAAGGCGTTCTTCGTGGCCGACGACGTGCTGCCGCAGACGCTGGAAGTGGTGCGCACCCGCGCACTGCCGCTGGACATCGAGGTGGTCACCGGCCCCGCCGCGCAGGCCGCCGACAAGGACTGTTTCGCCGCCCTGTTCCAGTACCCCGGCGTCAACGGCCAGGTGCACGTGCTCAAGCCGGTGGTGGACGCCGTGCATGCGCGCGGCGGCCTCGTCGTGGTCGCCGCCGACCTGCTCGCGCTGACGCTGCTGCAGGCCCCGGCCGAGTTCGGCGCCGACATCGCCTGCGGCAACACGCAGCGCTTCGGCATGCCCATGGGCTGCGGGGGCCCGCACGCCGCCTACCTGGCCACACAGGACGCGCTCAAGCGCTCGTTGCCGGGCCGGCTGGTGGGCGTCAGCGTCGACTCGCACGGCGCGCGGGCCTACCGGCTGGCGCTGCAGACGCGCGAGCAGCACATCCGCCGCGAGAAGGCCACCTCCAACATCTGCACGGCGCAGGTGCTGCCGGCGGTCATCGCCAGCATGTACGTGGTCTATCACGGCCCCGAGGGCCTGCGCCGCATCGCGCGCCGCGTGGCCACGCTCACGGCCATCTTCGCGTCAGGCCTCGTCCAGCGCGGCATCGAGATCGTCAATGCGCACGCGTTCGACACCCTCGAACTGGTCACCGGTGCGCAGAGCGATGGCGTGCTCGCGCGCGCCGTGGCCGCGGGCATGAACCTGCGGCGCGCCAGCGCGACCACCGTCTCCGTCAGCTTCGACGAGACCACCACGCGCGCCTGCGTCGCGACGCTGTGGGACATCTTCACGCCGGGCCAGGTGACGCCGTCGTTCGACGACTACGCGCAAGGCGTGGCGCTTCGCCTGCCGGCCGAGCTGGTGCGCAAGAGCACGTTCCTCACGCACCCCGTGTTCAACACGCATCACAGCGAGACCGAGATGCTGCGCTACATCCGCCGCCTGTCCGACAAGGACCTGGCGCTGGACCGCAGCATGATCCCGCTCGGCTCTTGCACGATGAAGCTCAACGCCACCAGCGAGATGATTCCCATCACGTGGCCCGAGTTCGCCGACGTGCATCCGTTCGCGCCCGCCGATCAGCTCGAAGGCTACCGGCTGCTCGACAAGCAACTGTGCAAGTGGCTCGAGCAGGCCACCGGCTACGCGGGCATCAGCCTGCAGCCCAACGCCGGCTCGCAGGGCGAGTACGCCGGCCTGCTGGTGATCCGCGCCTGGCACGCGTCGCGCGGCGAGGGCACGCGCGACATCTGCCTGATCCCGGAATCGGCGCACGGTACCAACCCGGCGTCGGCGCAGATGGTGGGCCTGAAGGTGGTCGTGGTGAAGTGCACGCCGGACGGCAGCGTCGACATGGCCGACCTCGAGGCCAAGTGCATCGCGCACAAGGACGGCCTGGCCGCGATGATGATCACCTACCCGTCCACGTACGGCGTGTTCGAGCCGGGCGTCAAGGCGCTGTGCGCGCTGGTGCACCAGTACGGCGGCCGCGTGTACGTGGACGGCGCCAACATGAACGCGATGGTGGGCGTGGCCGCGCCGGGCGAGTTCGGCGGCGACGTGAGCCACCTGAACCTGCACAAGACCTTCTGCATCCCGCACGGCGGCGGCGGCCCGGGCGTCGGCCCGGTGTGCGTGGTGCAAGACCTCGTGCCGTTCCTGCCGGCGCATCGCGCCGCGGGCCTGGGCACCAACGACGACCAGCGCGTGGGCGCCGTCTCGGCCGCCCCGCTGGGCAACGCCGCGGTGCTGCCCATCAGCTGGATGTACGTGCGCATGATGGGCGCGGCCGGCCTCAAGCAGGCCACCGAGACCGCCATCCTCAACGCCAACTACATCGCGGCGCGCCTGTCGAAGCACTACGACATCCACTTCAGCGGCAACGTCGACGGCATCGCCGGCGGCGGCGTGGCCCACGAGTGCATCCTCGACCTGCGCCCGCTCAAGGACAGCTCGGGCATCAGCGCCGAAGACGTCGCCAAGCGCCTGATCGACTACGGCTTCCACGCGCCCACGCTGTCGTTCCCCGTGGCCGGCACGCTGATGGTGGAGCCCACCGAGAGCGAGCCGCTGGGCGAGATCGACCGCTTCTGCGACGCGATGATCGCCATCCGCGCGGAGATCGCCAAGGTCGAGCAAGGCAGCTGGCCGCGCGAGGACAACCCGTTGAAGAACGCCCCGCACACCGCGCAGGCGCTGCTCAAGACCGAGTGGCCCCATGCGTACACGCGCGAGGACGCCGCCTACCCGGTGGCCGCGCTGCGCCTGGGCAAGTACTGGTCGCCGGTGGGCCGCGTGGACAACGTCTACGGCGACCGCAACCTGTTCTGCAGCTGCGTACCGATGAGCGAATTTTCCAAAGCCGCCGAAGCCGCCGAAGCCGAGCCCGCACAGGCCTGACCCCGGAAGGAATCCATGGCCGTCTCGGTTTTCGACCTCTTCAAGATCGGCATCGGGCCGTCCAGTTCCCACACGGTGGGGCCGATGCGCGCGGCGCGCATCTTCGTCGCGCGTCTCGCGCACGAGGGCACGCTCGCGCGCACCGCGCGGGTGAAGGCCGAGCTGTATGGCTCGCTCGGCGCCACCGGCAAGGGCCACGGCAGCGACAAGGCGGTGCTGCTGGGCCTGGCCGGGCACGAGCCCGACACGGTCGACATCGAGCAGGTGCCCGCGCTGCTGGACGCCATCCGCATGCAGCGTCGCGTGACGCTCAACGGCAGCCACGAGATCGGCTTCGGCGAGTCCACCGACCTGGTCATGCACCGGCGCGAGACGCTGCCGTTCCACGCCAACGGCATGCGCTTCACCGCGTTCGACGCCGAAGGCCACGAAATCGAGAACCGCGTCTACTACTCGGTGGGCGGCGGCTTCGTCGTCAGCGACGAGGTGGCGGCCGACGGCTCGAAGCAGAAGACCATCGCGCCCGACACCACGGTGCTGCCCTACCCGTTCCACAGCGGCGACGACCTGCTGATGCTGACGGCGCGCGACGGCATCGGCATCGCCGAGCTGATGCGCCGCAACGAGCGCCACTGGCGTACCGACGACGAGGTGCACGCCCGCCTGATGAAGATCTGGCAGGTGATGCAGGAGTGCGTGGTGCGCGGCTGCCGCACCGAGGGCATCCTGCCCGGCGGCTTCAAGGTGAAGCGCCGCGCGGCGCAGCTGTACCGCGACCTTACCGTCAACCCCGAGGCTGCGATGCGCGACCCGCTGATCGTGATGGACTGGGTCAACCTCTACGCGCTGGCCGTCAACGAGGAGAACGCCGCGGGCGGCCGCGTGGTGACGGCGCCCACCAACGGCGCCGCGGGCATCGTGCCCGCCGTACTCCACTACTACACGCGCTTCGTGCCGGGCGCCAGCGATCGGGGCGTGGTCGACTTCATGCTCACGGCCGCGGCCATCGGCATCCTCTACAAGGAGAACGCCTCGATCTCCGGCGCCGAGGTGGGCTGCCAGGGCGAGGTGGGCGTGGCCTGCTCGATGGCCGCCGCCGGCCTCGCCGCCGTCATGGGCGGCACGCCGCAGCAGGTGGAGAACGCCGCGGAGATCGGCATGGAGCACCACCTCGGCCTCACCTGCGATCCGGTGGGCGGCCTGGTGCAGATCCCGTGCATCGAACGCAACGCGATCGCGTCGGTCAAGGCCATCAACGCGGCGCGCATGGCGATGCGCGGCGACGGCACGCACCACGTGAGCCTGGACAAGGTCATCAAGACGATGCGCGAGACCGGCGCCGACATGCAGACCAAGTACAAGGAGACGTCGCGCGGCGGCCTGGCGGTCAACATCGTCGAGTGTTGAGGCCGTCCATGCGCAGCGCCGCGAAAAACGGCGACACTAGCGCTCCATGCAACGACTCGTCCTTCCGCTCGCGTCCGCCGCCCTGATCCTGGCGGGCTGCGCCTCCGCGCCGATGTCCGGCGCCGCGCTCGACGAGGTGCGCATCGAGACACGCGGCATGGACGCCGGAGGCGACGCCTGCGCCGACTTCAGCCTCACCGCCGCGCAGGCCCGCTATTTCCTGGCCCGGGCGGTGGTGGTCACGCCGGCGCAGCAGCGCGAAGGCTGGGACGTGCTGCCTTGCTACGTGCGCGGCACGGCGCGCTCGGCCAGCGGCGTGTGGCGCTGGGAGATCCGCGCCGGCGGCACCGCCACGCTCGAGACGCCGGCCGGCGACTCCGAGATGCGCGCCTGCACGGGCTGCGAGATCGTGCTGGGGCGGCCCGCCGGCAAGCGCCGTTAGTCTGGCCGGGGGTCTGGCCCCGAACGGGGCCAGACCCCTCATTTCTTGTTGGCCTTGTCCCACGCATCCAGCGCGCTCTGCGCCGTCTTGATGCGACTCTCGTCGAGCTCGGCCAGCGCGTCGTGGCGACTGCCGATGGACGCGATCGCATCGTGCAGCGCCTGCGCGTTCGTCGGGTCGTCGCCGAACTGCCTGCGCGCCGCGGCGGCGGCCTCCTCCTTCTGCACGGCACGGCGTGCCTTGTCGTCCTGCGCGGAGCGCAGCGTCTGCTCGAGGGCGTCGCGCTGGTGCTGCACCTCGTAGCGCGCCAGCATCTTCTTGTCGACGTTCGTCTCCACCTTGCCCACCGAGGCGGACGCGGCGGTCTGCACGACGACCGTCGGCGCCGCCGCGCCGGAGGCCGGCGACGGATGGCCGTTGGGCACCACGTTGAGCTTTTCTTCGGACTTGGCGCCGAAGCACGGCGTCTGCTGGAACGTGATGCGGCCGTCGGCGCCGGTGCACTTGTACTGGGCCAGCGCGGTTCCGGCCCAGGCGGCCAGCAGCAGGAAGGTGATGCGGGATTTCATGGCAGCGACGATAGCACTGCGAGGGGTCTGGCTCCGCCCAGCCTCTCAGGCCGGAACGCTGACGCCATTCCCGGGCGGTGCCTGATCCCGATCGTGCGCACGTTCGGGGTCAGGCACCGCCCTCGAATGCTCCGAGGGTTCCGGTGCGAGAGGCTGGGCGGAGCCAGACCCCGCGATGCCGTCCTCGATCGGGCGCAGGAACACGAGGATCAAGAAGCCGAGCCCGCCCAGCAGGCCCATGGCGGCCCAGCCGGCGCGGTACGCGTTGGCGCGCGCGTACGAGCCGCACGCCCACACGCTCAGCGCGATGGCCACGGCCATCACCGCGGCCACGCCGACGGCGGGCAGGCCGCTGATGGCCAGCACGACGCCCACCAGGCCGGCGAGCACCGCGCCCACCAGCGCACCGCGCGAGCGGCCATCCAGGCGCTGCCTGAAGAAGCCCACCCACTGTTCGATGTACGCATAGATCACCGGCACCACCACCAGCGTCAGCAGCGTCGACGTGATCACCCCGCCGATGATGGCGCGGCCCATCGGCGCCTGCAGCTCGCCGCCCTCGTCCAGCGCGAGCGCCAGCGGGAGCATGCCGAACACCATCGCCGCGGTCGTCATGATGATCGGGCGCATGCGGATCTGGCCCGCCGAAAGCACCGCCTCGGCCAGTGTCGCTCCGGCCTTGCGCGCATGGTTGGCGAAGTCCACCAGCAGGATCGCGTTCTTGGTCACCAGGCCCATCAACATGATCAGGCCGATCAGCGAGAACAGGTTGATGGTGGAGTGGAACAGCTTCAGCGACACCATCACGCCGATCAGCGACAACGGCAGCGAGGCCATGATCGCCAGCGGCTGCAGGAAGCTGCCGAACTGGCTGGCCAGCACGATGTAGATGAAGATCAGCGCCAGGCCCAGCGCGCTGCCGATGTTGCCGAAGATCTCGTCCTGCTCCTTGGCCGAGCCGCCGACATCGAAGCGATAGCCCGCCGGCAGCACGGTGGCCTTGACGATCTTGTCGACGTCCGCGTCGACGTCGCCGGTGGAGCGGCCCGACTTCTGGTCGACGCCCGCGTAGATCGCCTGGCGGCGCTGCAGGTCCTGCCGCTTGATGATGGCCGGGTTGGCCACCGACGTGATCGTCGCCACGCTGGCCAGCGCGATGGGCGTGCCGTCCTTGGCATAGGCCACCGGCAGCTGCGACAGCTGCGTCACGCTCTGGCGGCTCGCCTCGGGCAGCCGCACCTGCACCTCCACCTGCTGGCCGTCGGGCGTGGTCCAGTAGGTGGAGACGTCGCCCTGCACGTAGGCGCGCAGGCTGGCGGCGAGGTCGGTGGACGTGAGGCCCAGCTCGCGCGCCGCGTCCGGGCGCACGCGCACCGCGTACGCGGGCAGGCCGGGCTTGACCGAGGTGGTGAGGTCGGTGATGCCCTTGACCTTGCGGATCTTGTCGGCCAGGTCGCTGGTGAGGGTGTCCAGCACCGTCGGGTCCGGCCCCAGCAGCGCGATGTAGATCGGCTGGTTGCCGAGCGCCACGTCGATGCCCGGCACGCCCTGGAGTCGCTTGCGGATCTCGTCCTCCACCTGCATCTGCGTCAGCTTGCGCGCATGGCGCGGCACCAGCCCGATGCCGATGTTGCCGGTGTTGTGCCCGGAGTCCCCGCCGACCTGCGTCGACAGGGTGTCGACCTCGGGCAGCGTCGAGATGATCGCCTCGATCTGCTTCATCTTCTCGTCGGCGCGCTTCAGGCTGGTGCCCACCGGCATCGTGATGTTGATCTGCGTGTAGCTCTGGTCGGTCTGCGGCACCCCTTCGGCGCCCACGAACGGGACCAGCGCGATGGCGCCGGCGAAGGTGGCCGCGGCGCACCACAGCACGACGCCGCGCGGCGTGAGGGTGGCCAAGCGCAGGCTGCGGCGACCGCCGACCAGGCGACGGCCCGCGGCGTCGAAGCCGAAGCCGTACGCAGGCACCGGCGGCACGAACACGCGGTAGCGGCGCCCGCTGAAGGCCCAGGTGATCAGGCGCTCGTAGACCGAATGCAGGCCGGCCATGGCACGGTCGACGCCGCGCATCGCATGCCCGATGCCCCACACGCGGCCCAGCGTCGCCGCCGGCGGATCGCGCCAGATCGACGACAGCATCGGATCGAGCGTGAAGCTCACGAACAGCGACACGATCACGGCCGCGACCACAGTGATGCCGAACGGGAAGAAGAACTTGCCGACGATGCCCTTCATGAAGGCCACCGGCACGAACACCGCGCAGATGGCGAAGGTGGTGGCCATCACCGCCAGGCCGATCTCGTCGGTGCCCACGCGCGCGGCGGTGTGGTGGTCCTGGCCCATGCCCACGTGGCGCACGATGTTCTCGCGCACCACGATCGCATCGTCGATCAGCAGGCCGATGCACAGGCTGAGCGCCATCATCGTCATGAAGTTCAGCGTGAGGCCGAACGCGTTGATCGCGATGAACGACGCGATCACGGCGATGGGCAGCGTCAGGCCCGTGATGATGGTGGAGCGCCAGCTGTGCAGGAACAGGAACACGATGGCGATGGTCAGCAGCGCGCCTTCGATGAGGGTCTTCTTGACGCCCGTGAGCGACGCCTCCACCCAGTCGCTGCTGGCGAAGATCACCTTCAGCTCCACGCCCGGCGGCAGCGACTTGCGCATCCCTTCGATTGCCTCCTTGATGGCGGCGCCGGTCTTGATGATGTTGGCGTCCTGCTGCTTGTAGATGTTGAACGAGACGGCCGGCTTGCCGTTGATGCGCGACAGCGAGTCGGGCTCCTGCTCGCGCTCCACGAGCCGGCCCACGTCGCCCAGCAGCACCACGCCGCCGCTGGCGTTGCGGGCCACCACCAGGTTGGCGAACTGCTTCGGATCGAGCACGCGCCCTTCCACCCGCACGATCGAGTCCTGCGTGGCGTTGGAGAGCACGCCCACCGGCTGGTCGGCGTTGGCCTTGTTGATGGCCGCGGTGACGTCGGCCGGCGTGAGGCCGAACGAGCGCAGCCGCTGCGGATCGAGGTCGATGCGCACCTGGCGCGTGACCAGGCCCGACGGCGTCACGCGGGCCACGCCCTCCACGCTCGTGAGGCGCGTCTGCACCGTCTGGTCGGCGATCAGCGACAGCTCGCGGTCGCTGCGGTTGCTGGCCATCAGCGCGAGCACCACCGTAGGCTGCGCGTTGTCGCCGTCGAAGCGGCTGACGAACGGCGGCTTCACGTCACGGTTGAAGCCGGCCTGCACCACCGCCACCTTGTCGCGCACGTCCTGGG
This sequence comes from Burkholderiales bacterium, assembly GCA_038208735.1. Lineage (GTDB taxonomy): Bacteria > Pseudomonadota > Gammaproteobacteria > Burkholderiales > Burkholderiaceae_C > Scleromatobacter. Next base: position 5,684 of record JBBQYL010000131.1, on the reverse strand, counting down.
TGGCGCGCGTCATGTCGGACGACAGGTTGAACTCCACCACCGTCTCGCTGCGGCCTTCCATGCTGTTGGAGCGGATCATCTTGATGCCCGCGATGCCGTTCAGGGCATCCTCCAGCGGCTTGGTGATCTCGGTTTCCACGGCCCCGGGCGACGCCCCCGGGTACTGCACGCTGACGAAGACGACGGGGATCGTGATGTCGGGCATCTGCTCGACGCCCAGCCGTTGGTACGAGAACAACCCGAGCACGCACAGCGCCACCATGACCATGGTCGCGAATACGGGGTTGTTGATGGCGACGCGCGTCATCCACATGGCAGGTCTCCTGGAATCAGCGGGTGGCGGTGGCGGTGGCGGGTGCGATCGGCTTCGGCTTCGGCGTCGCGGCGGTGGCCACGGCCACCACGCGCGCCTTCGCGCCCTCGCGCAGGTTGTCGAAGCGCGCGCCCAGCACCGGCACGTCGGCCGACAGGCCGTCCAGCACCTCGGCGCGGTCGCGCACCGGGTCGCGGCGGCCCGTGGTGACGGTACGGCGCAGCAGCTTGCCGCCCTCCACCGTCCACACGTACTCCTGGCCAGAGGCCGAGCTGATGGCGCCGATGGGCACGGTCAGGCGCGGCGTGGCGTCGCCGATCTGCACCTGCGCCACGGCGTACTGGCCCGCGCGCAGCGTCTCCTTCGGATTCTGCAGCTGCACCGCCACGCCGATGGAGCGCGTGCCGGCCTCGGCCGCCGGCGCGATGCGTGCCAGCTTGCCTTCGAGCGGCTTGTCGACGCCCTCGATCTTCAGGGTGACCGGCATGCCGGCCGACAGCCGCGCCACGTCCTGCGTGCCGACCGTGCCCGCCAGCTCGAGCCGGCGCAGGTCGACGATGGTCACCACCTGCTGCTCCGCGCTCACCTTCTCGCCCGCCACCACGTAGCGCTTCGACACGATGCCGCTGATGGGCGCCACCAGCGCCGCGTCGCGCAGCGCGATGCGTGCGGAATCGAGCGCCGCCTGGGCCGCGTCCACCTGGGCCTTGGCGCTGTCGAGCTGCGACCTCGAGTTGTCGAGCGCGATGGGCGAGATGAACTTGTCGTCGGCCAGGTGCACGTTGGACTCGTGCGTGCGCTGCGCCTGCGCCAGCGTCGTCCGGACGGCGGCCAGGTTGGCGCTGCGCTCGGCCACATGGCTGGCGAGGTCGCTCACGTCGATGCGGCCCAGCAGCTGCCCCGCCTTCACGCGCTGGCCCTCCTGTACGTCGAGCGACAGCAGCGTGCCGGTGGCCTTGGCGCGCACCATCGCCGTGTCCGGCGCGACCAGCGCGCCCGAGAACTCGACGACCTGCGACAACGTCAACGACACGGGCCGCGTGGCCTCGGCGGCCGTGAAGTCGAGTGTCGTCTCGTCGGCCTTGCCAGGCTGGTTGGCCGCCATGGCCGAACTCGCGGGCACCGCCGCCGCGCCCTTGCCGGCCTTGATGGCCACGCCCGCCCCGATGGCCATCGCCACGACGGCACCCCCGATCAACCAGCGCTTGCGCATGTTCAGCTCCTTCGTCTTGTTCCAGGCTCATCCTGAATTTCGACGGAGTGTGGACGCGGGCGTTCGGAACTGCGCCCCGATTGCGATGAAGTGCTGTTGGGCCGGGACGAGTTGCAGTGCAGCTGGACGAAGCGGTTCGTCGCACGACGAACGGCGCTTTTCCGCGACAGGCGGATCAGTCGCGCGGTGCAGCCGCCGCGATCGGCGGTTGTTCGACCACGACGTCTCCGCACTGCGCGCGATGCGCCAGCACGTGATCCATCACAACGAGCGCCAGCATCGCCTCGACGATGGGCGTGGCGCGGATGCCCACGCACGGATCGTGGCGGCCGAAGGTCTCGACGACGGCGGGCTCGCCCGCGCGGTCGATGGAGCGGCGCGGCGTGCGGATGGAGCTGGTGGGCTTGATGGCGATGGACACGCGCAGGTCCTGGCCCGTGGAGATGCCGCCCAGCACGCCACCGGCGTTGTTGCCCACGAAGCCCTGCGGCGTCAACTCGTCGCCGTGCTCGGTGCCCTTCTGCGCCACGCTGTCGAAGCCGGCGCCGATCTCCACGCCCTTGACGGCGTTGATGCCCATCATGGCGTAGGCGATGTCGGCGTCGAGCTTGTCGAACAGCGGCTGGCCCAGGCCCACGGGCATGCCACGGGCGACGACGTCGATGCGCGCGCCGCACGAGTCGCCGGCCTTGCGCAGCTCGTCCATGCGCTGCTCCAGCGCCGGCACGATGGCGGCGTTGGGCGCGAAGAACGGGTTGAGCGGAATCTGCGACTCGTCGACGAACGGGATCCCGATGTCGCCCAGCTGGCTCATCCAGCCGACGAACGAGACGCCGCGATGTTCCATGAGCCACTTGCGGGCCACGGCGCCGGCGGCCACCATCGGGGCGGTGAGGCGGGCGGACGAGCGCCCGCCGCCGCGCGGGTCGCGCAGGCCGTACTTGCGCCAGTAGGTGTAGTCGGCGTGCCCCGGACGGAAGGTGTCCAGGATGTTCCCGTAGTCCTTGCTGCGCTGGTCGGTGTTGCGAATGAGCAGCGCGATGGGGGTGCCGGTGGTCAGGCCTTCGTATACCCCTGAAAGTATCTCCACCGCATCGGGCTCGTTGCGCTGGGTGACGTGGCGCGAGGTGCCGGGACGGCGGCGGTCGAGCTCGACCTGGATGTCGGCCTCGCTGAGGGCCAGCCCCGGAGGGCAGCCGTCGATGACGCAACCGATCGCCACGCCGTGCGATTCGCCGAAATTGGTGACGCGAAAGAGTTCGCCGAAGGTGCTGCCTGACATGGGGCGATTCTAAGGGGCGGCGCGACCCTCGCCTTCGCGATGCATCGCGGGCCGCTTCGTGCGATCCGGCCAAACGGATTCACCTTGGACACCCCGCCAACCCGTCCCCGCGTGAAAAAGGCCACGGTCGAGCCGCTATTCACCCGACCTCGCGCGTGGATCCAAGGCAAAGTGCCAGGATGCTGACTTCCGGCCTTCCGACGCCCGACCCCTTGATCGCCCTGCCCCTGTGGGCGTTCTGGCTCGTGGTCGTCGCGCTGCTGGGGCTGGCCGCCGCCTTGGTCGCGCAGACGGTGCGCACGCGCCGCTCGCTGCAGCGCGAACGCCTGGCCAACCGGCTCATCGACCACAGCCCGCAGCTCGTCTGCGTGCTCGACCCGAACGGCGCGATGCGCCACATGAATGGCACCGGCCGCCAATGGCTGCGCGTCACCCATCCGGACATCGCCGGCCGCCGGCTCGACGAGATCGCCACGCTGGGCATCGGCGAGGCGCAGGCCGCGGCGCTGCAGGCCGCGGTCGCGCAGGCCGTCGACGGCCCGGCCCTCACGCATGAACTCACCATCAAGCGTGCGGACGGCACCAGCCTGACGCTGGAACTCGTCATTCGCGCGATCCCGCGCGCGCGCGGCGCCAGGCCCAACCTGCTGGTGGAAGGCCGCGACATCACCAAGCGCAAGTCGGTGGAAGACAAGCTGCAACTGGCCGCCGCCGTGTTCGAGCAGGCGCGCGAGGGCTTCGTCATCGCCGACCGCGACGGCCGCGTCGTCACCGTCAACCAGGCCTTCTGCGACATCAGCGGCTATGGCGCCGACGAGCTGCAGGGCCAGCAGACGGCCGCGCTGGGCTTCGGCATCAGCCGGCGCGACGTGCGCCGCCAGGTACGCACCGCGCTGCAGACCAGCGGCCACTGGCAGGGCGAGGTGCGCACCTCGCGCAAGGACGGCAGCCTCTAAACCAGCTTGGCCGCCATCACCCAGCAGCGCGATGGCAGCGGCGTCGTCACGCACTACATCGGCATCCTCAACGACATCACGCAGTTCCGCGAGGTGGAGCGCAACCTGGTTCGCCTGGCGCACGTCGACACGCTCACCGACCTGCCCAACCGCAGCCTGCTCGCCGACCGCGTGGGTCAGCTCACCAGCGTGTCGCGCCGCGACCATCGGCCGTTCGCGTTGATGTTCATGGATCTCGACCAGTTCAAGAACATCAACGACACCCACGGCCACAGCATCGGCGACGCCCTGCTGGCCGAGATGGCGCGCCGCCTGCAGGGCAGCCTGCGCGAGGTGGACACCGTGGCCCGGCTGGGCGGCGACGAGTTCGCCGTGCTGCTGCCGGGCGCCGACGCCGCGGGCGCCGAGCTGGTGGCCTCCAAGCTGCTGGATCGCCTGGCCGAGCCGTGCATGGTGCAGGGCCACGAGCTGAGCATGACGATGTCGATCGGCATCGCCACCTACCCGTCCGACGGCGACGACTACGAGATCCTGTCTCGCAACGCCGACACCGCCATGTACCGCGCCAAGCACGAAGGCAAGGCCACCTGGCGCTTCTTCGCGGCCGGCATGCAGCAGCGCTCGGCGCGCCAGCTGCAGCTGGAGTCGGCGCTGCGCCGCGCCATCGAGCGCAATGAGCTGATGCTGCACTACCAGCCCCAGCTCGACGCCGCCGGCGAGCAGTTGGTGGGCGTGGAGGCGCTGCTGCGCTGGCGCCATCCGGAGTTCGGCATGGTGCCGCCGGCCGAGTTCATTCCGCTGGCGGAGACCAGCGGCCAGATCGTGGCGATCGGCGAATGGGTGCTGCGCACCGCCGTCGCGCAGCTGAAGTCGTGGATGGACGCGGGCGTGCCGCCGATGGTGGTGGCCGTCAACCTGTCGGCCGTGCAGTTCCGCCATGCGGGCCTGGTGAACGTCGTCACCCGCGCCCTCAACGACGCCGGCCTGCCGGCCAGGTACCTCGAGCTGGAGCTCACCGAAAGCGTCACCGCCAACCCCGCCGCGGCCACGGCCGTGATGGACTCGCTGCATGCCCTGGGCGTGCGCCTGTCGCTGGACGACTTCGGCACCGGCTTCTCGTCGCTGAACTACCTGAAGCGGTTCCCGCTGCACACGCTCAAGATCGACCAGTCGTTCGTGCGCGACATCGACACCGACCCGGACGACCGCGCCATCGTGCGCGCCGTCATCCAGCTGGCCCGCGCGCTGAACCTGCAGACCATCGCCGAAGGCGTGGAGACGGACGCCCAGCACCAGTTCCTGCGCCACGAGGGCTGCGACATGATGCAGGGCTACCGCTTCTGCCGCCCGATCGACGCCGCCGCGCTGGAGATGTGGATCGCCACGCGCGAGGCGGCTCCGGCGACCGCGACCGCGTCGAACGTGATACCGATGATCGCGGCCTGAGCTCGCTCGAGGGGTCTGGCATCTCCTGCGTACCCGCAGGCAATGCCTGACCCCGATCCCCGGAGCAGCTGACGTTCGGGGTCAGGCATCGCCGCCGAATACGGCGGAGATGCCAGACCCCTCAGAGGGACTGCCCGACCTTGGCGTCTTCTTCCGACGGCCAGTCGCGGATGTAGGCCTTGAGCATGCGGTTCTCGAAGTCCTGTGCCTCGACCACCGTGCGCGCCACGTCGTAGAACGAGATGACCCCCATCAGCGTCTGGCCGTTGAGCACCGGCATGTAGCGGGCGTGGCGGCCGAGCATCATGCGGCGCACTTCGTCGATCTCGGTCTCGGGGGTACAGGTGAGCGGCGCGTCGTCCATCACCGAGCGGATGGTGACCGAGCCGAGCGTGCCGCCCTGGCGAACGGTGGCGCGGATGACCTCGCGGAACGTGAGCATGCCGGTCAGGTCGCCATGGTCCATCACGACCA
>JBBQYL010000130.1:0-14344 GCA_038208735.1 Burkholderiales bacterium | reverse complement strand
GGGCCTGAAGGTGGTGGAAGAGGAGAACGTGCCCGAGACGAACGCGGTGCAGAAGACCATGCAGGGCATGATCGCGCAGGACGGCGCGACGCTGTTGTTTCCCACCTCGTACGGCTACTTCGATCCGCACATCCTGGCGCTGGCGCCCAGGAACCCCGACGTGCGCTTCGCCCACTGCGGCGGCCTGTGGACGGCGGGCAAGCACCCCACCAACGTGGGCAGCTTCTTCGGCTACATCGACGAGGCCCAGTACCTCAACGGCGTGGTCGCCGGCTTCGCCACCAAGTCGAAGAAGCTGGGCTTCATCGCCGCCAAGCCCATCCCCCAGGTGCTGCGCAACATCAACGCGTTCGCGATGGGCGCGCGCTCGGTGCATCCGGACATCACCACCACGGTGATCTTCACCGGCGACTGGAGCATGCCCGTGAAGGAGGCCGAGGCCACCAACAGCCTGGCCGACCAGGGCGTGGACGTCTTCACGATGCACGTGGACGGGCCGAAGGTGATCGTGGAGACCGCGGCCAAGCGCGGCAAGTTCGTTTGCGGCTACCACGCGAGCCAGGCCAAGCTGGCGCCGCAGGCCTACCTCACCGGCGCCGAGTGGAACTGGATCGTGCCGTACAAGATCGTCATCGACGCGGCCCAGGCGGGCAAGCCGCACCCGAACTTCGTGCGCGGCGGCCTGAAGGAGGGCTTCGTCAAGAGCTCGGCCTACGGCCCGTCCGTGAGCGAGGCTGCGCGCAAGCAGGCCGAGTCGGTGCGCGCCGCGATGCTGGCCGACAAGTTCGACATCTTCAAGGGCGAGTTGAAGGACAACACCGGCAAGGTCGTCATCCCCGCGGGCAAGGTCTACAAGCAGACCGACGTCGCGCTCGAAGGGATGAACTACCTGGTCGAAGGCGTCATCGGCAAGGTCTGACAGGAGCCGCGCGATGCACACGCCCCGCAATTGGCACGCCTCCGCAGAGGCGGTTCTGCTGCCCGTGATGGCGCTGGCGGCGGCGTTGCTGCTGTTCGGCGTGTTCTGCTGGTTCGGCGGGCAGAGCCCGACGGAGGTCTGGAGCCTCCTGTTCAAGGGCGCCTTCGGCGACGCGTTCTCGTGGCAGAACACGCTGCAGCGCGCCGCGCCGCTGATGCTCACCGCGCTGGCCGTGGCGCTGCCGGCGCAGGCCGGGCTCACGGTCATCGGCGGGGAGGGCGCGCTGGCGCTCGGCGCACTCGGCTGCGCCGCGCTGCCGTACGTCATGCCGGTGCCCGGCGGCGTCATCGGCTCGGCCATGGTGCTGGCATCGGGCGCGCTGCTGGCCGCGCTGTGGGTGGCCATCGCCGGCGTGCTGCGCCAGTGGCGGCGCGTCAACGAGACCATCTCCAGCCTGCTGCTGGGCTATATCGCCATCGCGCTGTTCAAGCACTGCGTGGAAGGTCCGTTGCGCGATCCGGCCAGCCTCAACAAGCCGTCGACGCGGCCACTCGACGAGGCGCTGCGCATCGGCGCCATCGCGCCCGATTCCTTCCTGGGCGACTTGCACTGGGGCCTCGTCATCGGCATCGCGGCGTGCGTGCTGTTCGGCGCTTGGCTCAGCTTCACCGCGCAGGGCTTCTCGCTGCGCGTGGTGGGGGGCAACGCCCGCACCGCGAGCCTGGTGGGCCTGGCCACCAATCGCCTGGTGGTGCTCGCCTGCGCGCTGGGAGGCGCGTGCGCGGGCCTTGCGGGCGCCATCGAGGTGGCCGCGGTGCAGACCTCGGCCAACGCCTCGGTGATCGCCGGCATGGGCTATACCGGCATCCTGGTGAGCTTCGTGGCGCGCCACAACCCGTGGGCCATCCCGCCGGTGGCCATCCTGTTCGGCGGCTTCGCCGCGGCCGGCAGCCTGTTGCAACGGCGCCTGGGCCTGCCCGACGCGTCGGTGCTGGTGCTGCAGGGCTTCGCCTTCGTGTGCATCCTGGGCGCCGAGGCGCTGCGCGCGAAGCTGTTCCCGTTGCTGACCACGCGGCCGGCCTTCACCCTCATCAAGCCCGCCACGGGCAACAAGGCGATCGCGTGACATCATGAACAACGATGCCTGGATGACCCTCGTGTTCGCCATCGTCGGCGGCGCCGCGCGCGTTGGCACGCCGTTCCTGTTCGTGAGCCTGGGCGAGTGCCTCACGGAGAAGTCGGGCCGAATCAACCTCGGGCTGGAGGGCGTACTGGTGCTCGCGGCGATGTCCGGCTTCGCCGGCTCGTATCTCACGGGCCAGTGGTGGCTGGGCGTGCTGCTCGCGGGCTTCAGCGGCGCGCTGCTGGCCCTGCTGCACGGCGTGTTGTGCTCGCTGCCGCGCGTCAGCGACATCGCCACGGGCATCGCCCTGATGCTGCTGGGCACCGGCCTGGCGTTCTACCTGGGCAAGCCACTGATCCAGCCGCAGGCCGCGCAGATCCCGTCGCTGGCGCTGGGCGCGTGGAGCGCGTCGCCGCAGGTGCAGTCGGCGCTGTCCATCAACGCGCTGTTCCCGCTGGGCGTGGCGCTGGCCGGGCTGATGCACTGGGGCTTCGCCAACACGCGACCCGGGCTGGTGGTGCGCATGGCGGGCGACTCCAGCGACGCGGCCAAGGCACTGGGCTACTCGGTGGCCGGCGTGCGCATCGCGGCCACCACGGCGGGTGGCTTCATCGCCGGCATCGGCGGTGCATCGCTGTCGCTGTACTACCCTGGCAGCTGGAACGAGGGGCTGTCCAGCGGCCAGGGCCTGATCGCGGTGGCGCTGGTGATCTTCGCCCGCTGGCGGCCGTGGCGTTGCCTGGGCGCGGCGCTGTTGTTCGGCGGCGCCGGCGCCATCGGCCCCGCGCTGCAGAGCGTGGGCATCGGCGGCGGCTACTACCTGTTCAGCGCGGTGCCCTACGCGCTGACGCTGGCCATCCTCGTGGCCACCTCGTCCACGCGCGGCTCGCTGCGCGGCGCGCCCGCCGAGCTCGGCATGTCGCGCTGAAGACGTCCTTCACGGAGAGCATCCCATGCCCACCATCCGTTCCGAACCCTATGCCTGGCCTTACGACGGCGCGTTCACCGCAGCCAACACGGCGCTGATGATCATCGACATGCAGACCGACTTCTGCGGCGTCGGTGGCTACGTGGACAAGATGGGCTACGACCTGTCGCTGACGCGCGCGCCCATCGCGCCCATCAAGCGGCTGCTCGTGGAGTCGCGCCGCGCCGGCCTGATGGTGATCCACACGCGTGAAGGCCACCGGCCCGATCTTGGCGACCTGCCGCCCAACAAGCGCTTCCGCTCGCGCCAGATGGGCGCGGGCATCGGCGACATGGGGCCGTGCGGCCGCATCCTGGTGCGCGGCGAACCGGGCTGGGACATCATCCCCGAGCTCTACCCGATCGAGGGCGAGCCCATCATCGACAAGCCCGGCAAGGGCTGCTTCTACGCCACCGACCTCGACCTGCTGCTCCACCTGCGCGGCATCCGCAACATCATCTTCACCGGCATCACCACCGACGTGTGCGTGCACACGACGATGCGCGACGCCAACGACCGCGGCTATGAATGCGTGCTGCTGTCGGACTGCACCGGCGCCACCGACCGCGGCAACCACGAAGCCGCGCTGAAGATGATCCAGATGCAGGGCGGGGTATTCGGCGCGGTGTCCGACTCGCTGGCCATCATCGACGTGCTGAGGACGCTGTGATGACCGCCTTGACGCTGGACACCTACAACCTGACCAAGCGCTTCGGCGCCTTCACCGCGCTGGACGGCGTGACGCTGAAGGTGCGGCCTGGCACTGTGCACGCGCTGCTGGGCGAGAACGGCGCGGGCAAGAGCACGCTGGTCAAGTGCATCGTGGGCTACTACCGGCCCGACGACGGCGCCGTGCTGGTGGACGAGCGCGAGCAGGACATCCACTCGCCCACGGTCGCGCGCGACCTGGGCATCGGCATGGTGTACCAGCATTTCACGGTGGTGCCCGGCATGACCGTGGCCGAGAACCTGCTGCTGGCGCGCGGCCACCTGCCGCTGGCCATCAATTGGAAGGCCGCGAAGGCGGAGCTCGCCGCGTTCATGGCCAGCGCGCCGTTCACGCTGCCGCTGGACGCGACGCCGGTGGACCTGTCGGCCGGCGAGAAGCAGAAGCTGGAGATCCTCAAGCAACTGTTCCTGCAGCCGCGCCTGTTGATCCTCGACGAGCCTACGTCGGTGCTGACGCCGCAGGAGGCCGACGAGGTGCTGGGCGCGTTGAGCGCCCGCGCCCGCAGCGGCGCCTGCTCGGTGATCCTGATCACGCACAAGTTCCGCGAGGTGATGGCCTATGCCGACGATGTGAGCGTGCTGCGCCGCGGCCGGGTGATCGAGAGCGGCCCGGTGGCCCAGCGCACGCCCGAGACTCTGGCGGTGGCGATGGTGGGCGACGCCAAGGCGGCCGCCGACGCGCCCGAGCGTGACGCGCACGCCCTCGGCGAGGTGAAGCTGTCCATCCGCGCGTTGAAGGTGCTGGGCGACCGCGGCGAGCCCGCGGTGCGCGCGCTGAGCCTGGACGTGCGCGCCGGCGAGATCGTCGGCGTGGCCGGCGTCAGCGGCAACGGCCAGCGCGAGATGATGCAGTCGCTGGGCGGCCAGCGCGCCGTGGAGTCGGGCCAGGTGCTGGTGGACGGCAAGCCCTTCCACGCGCGGCGTTCGGAGAACAAGGCGCGCAAGGTGCGCAGCCTTCCCGAGGAGCCGCTGGGCAATGCGTGCGTGGGCGACCTGAGCGTGGCGGCCAACATGGCCCTGCGCGACTACGACCAGAGCCCATGGGAGCGCGTGGGCGCCGTGCGCTGGGGCGCGCTGCGCGAACGCGCCCGCGCGTGGATCGCCGAGTACGGCGTGAAGACGCAGGGCGAGCGGGCGCCCATCCGCAGCCTGTCGGGCGGCAACGTGCAGCGCGCCGTGCTGGCGCGCGAGCTGGCCGGCGAGGTGCAGCTGCTGCTGGTCAGCAATCCGGTCTTCGGCCTCGACTTCGCCGCCGTCGCCGAGATCCACGGTCGCATCATGAAGGCGCGCAACGCCGGCGCCGCGGTGCTGCTGGTGAGCGAAGACCTGGACGAGCTGCTGCTGCTTGCCGACCGCATCGTGGTCATGAGCGAGGGCGAGATCGTGCACGACGTGCCCGCCGCCGCGGCCGACCGGCGCTCGCTGGGCGCGTTCATGGGCGGCAAGGCGCACTCGGGCGACACGGGCCACGACGCGGCCTCGAAGCCCGTGCGGGAGGCCGCATGACCTCGATCGCTGCCACGCCCTTCGCGTTCGTCTTCGACGTCGCCCACACCGCGCTGGTGATCATCGACATGCAGCGCGACTTCGTCGAGCCCGGTGGCTTCGGCGCCAGCCTGGGCAACGATGTCACGCGCCTGCAGGCCATCGTCCCCACCTGCCGCCGCGTGCTCGACACGTGGCGCGCGGCCGACGGCCTGGTGGTGCACACGCGCGAGTCGCACCTGCCCGACCTGTCGGACTGCCCGCCCGCCAAGCGCCTGCGTGGCTCGCCCACGCTGCGCATCGGCGACGTCGGCCCGATGGGGCGCGTGCTGATCGTCGGCGAGCCCGGCGCCCAGATCGTGCCCGAGCTCGCGCCGGTGGACGGCGAGATCGTGCTCGACAAGCCGGGCAAGGGCGCCTTCCACGACACCGGCCTGCACGAGACGCTGCAGGAATTCGGCATCACGCACCTGGTCTTCATGGGCGTCACCACCGAGGTGTGCGTGCAGACGTCCATGCGCGAGGCCAACGACCGCGGCTACGACTGCCTGCTGGTGGAGGACGGCACCGAGAGCTACTTCCCCGAGTTCAAGGCGGCCACGCTGGCGATGATCACCGCGCAGGGCGCGATCGTCGGCTGGACGGCGCCCGCATCCTTGCTGATCGAGGCCCTGGAATCATGAACACGCTGCACACGCTCGCCGACTGGCGCCACGCCTGGGCCCAGGGCCTGCAGCCCGCCGACATGCTGCCCGCGCTCGTCGCCGGCTTCGATACCTCCGACACCGCCTGGATCTGGCGCGCGCCCGCGGCCTTCGTGCGGGCCCAGATCGCCGCGCTGCCGCCCGCGCCGGACGAGTCCACGCCGCTGTGGGGCGTGCCCTTCGCGGTCAAGGACAACATCGACGTGGCCGGCGTGCCCACCACCGGCGCCTGCCCGGCGTTCGCGTACACGCCCGAGCGCTCGGCCGTCGCCGTCGAACGCCTGCGCGCGGCCGGCGCCATCCTGGTGGGCAAGACCAACCTCGACCAGTTCGCCACCGGCCTCGTGGGCACGCGCTCGCCCTACGGCGAGGTGGCCAACACCTTCGACCCGGCCTACGTCAGCGGCGGCTCGAGCTCGGGCTCGGCCTCGGTGGTGGCGCGCGGGCTCGTGCCGTTCGCGCTCGGCACCGACACCGCTGGCTCGGGCCGCGTGCCCGCCGGCTTCAACAACCTCGTGGGCCTGAAGCCGACGCCCGGCTCGGTGCCGATGACGGGCGTGCTGCCGGCGTGCCGCTCGCTCGACGTCGTCTCGGTGCTCGCGCTGACCGTGGCCGACGCCGCCGAGGTGATGGCGCTGTTCGAGGGCGCCGCTGGCGAGGCGCGCTTCAACGAGTCGGCGCCGCGCCCCGCCTGGCTGGGGCAGGGCGGCTGTCCGCCGCGCCTGGGTATCCCCGCGCTGCCGGGGTGTGACGTGGCCCTCGGCTGGGATCGCGCGTTCGACGCGGCCATAGAGCGCGCACGCCGACTCGGCGCCGAAGTGGTCACCGTCGACTTCGATCCGCTGTTCGAGGTGGCCCGCCTGCTGTACGACGGCCCTTGGGTGGCCGAGCGCCACCTGGTGGCCGAGGCGCTGCTGGCCTCCGACCCCGATGCCATCGATCCGGTGGTGCGCGGCATCATGGAATCGGCCGACTGGTTCGACGGCGACGCGGTGTTCAGCGGCCGCTACAGGCTCGAGGAACTGCGCGCGCGCATCGCGCCGATGTGGATGGGCGTCGACGCGTTGATGGTGCCCACCGCCACCACGTGCCCGACGCGCGCCGCGGTGGCGCTGGAGCCCTTGAAGCGCAACGCCGAGCTGGGGCTCTACACGAACTTCGTCAACCTGCTGGGTTGGGCCGCACTGGCGCTGCCGTCGAACGTGGAGGACGACCGGCTGCCGTTCGGCGTCACCTTCATCGCGCCCGGCGGCGCCGACGCCGCGCTCGCGCATTGGGGCCTCGACTGGGAACGCGCGGGCCCGACCATGCTGGGCGCGCGCCTGCGCGAGACGCGCGTGGCCGACCGCGTGCCGCGCGCGATGCCGCGCGCCGCGCCCGTGCTGCCGCTGGCGGTGGTGGGCGCGCACCTGCAGGACATGCCCCTGCACTGGCAGCTCGTCGAACGCGGCTGCCGCCGGGTGGCCCGCACGCGCACCGCGCCCGACTACCGCCTGTTCGCGCTGCCCGACACCACGCCGCCCAAGCCCGGCCTGGCGCGCGCCGACGCCGCGCATGCCGGCTTCGCCATCGAGGTGGAGGTCTACGAGATGCCGATGGAGGCCGTCGGCAGCTTTCTCGCGCTGATCCCGCCGCCGCTGGGCCTGGGCTCGGTGGAGCTGGCCGACGGACGTTGGGTCAAGGGCTTCATCTGCGAGCCGCACGCGCTGGTGGGCGCGCAGGACATCAGCGCCCACGGCGGCTGGCGCGCCTGGCTGGAGTCGCGATGAGCGCGCCCGTGATCGACCTGCCCGACGTCGTCGAGGACGTGACGCGTCAGTTCTGGGCCTACGAGAAGGCCTTCATGGCCAACGACGTCGAGGCGCTGATCGACTTCTTCTGGAGCGACTCGCGCCTGACGCGCTACGGCATCGCGGACCGCCAGTTGGGCATCGAGCAGATGCGCGCGTTCCGCCGCGCCAGCCCCGCGCCCGACTTCACGCGGCGCATCGAGGACCTGCGCATCAGCACATTCGGCGATGCCTCGGCCGTGGCCTGTTGTGAGTTCGTGCGCACCGACACCGCGCTGCGCGGGTTCCAGAGCCAGACGTGGATGCGGCTGGGGAATGGCGGCTGGAAGATCGTGTCCGCGCACGTCAGCATGGTCGGGCTTGCGTAGACAGCCGTCTATGATCCCCAGTGTGTCCACGTCCGAACCCCTCACTCTCGCCGACCAGGCCTATGCGCAGATCAAGCGCATGATCTTCGAGTTCGCGCTGATGCCGGGCGACAGGTTCAGCGAGAGCGAGCTCGCCCAGAGCGTGGCCGTCAGCCGCACGCCGCTGCGCCAGGCGCTGCAGCGCCTCGAGCGCGAGGGCTTCCTGCGCGTGATGCCCAAGATCGGCTGGCAGGTGGCCCCGCTCGACTTCGACGTGTTCGACGAGCTGTACGACCTGCGCGTGCTGATCGAATGCCACTCGGCGCGCCAGCTGGCCACGGCCGAACAGCGCCCGGGCCTGGCGGCGCTGGCCGAGGTGTGGCTGGTGCCCCCGGCCGAGCGCCTGACCGACAGCGCCGAGGTGGGACAACTCGACGAGGGATTCCACGCGCAGCTGGTGGCCGCCGGCGGCAACCGCGAGATGGCGCGCGTGCACCACGAGATCACCGAGCGCATCCGCATCATCCGCCGACTCGACTTCACCAAGCCCGCCCGTGTGGAGGCCACCTACGACGAGCACGCCCGCATCCTGCGCGCCATCACGCGCCGCCGCGCCGACGACGCCGTGAGCCTGCTGAAGGCGCACGTGGAGCAGAGCAAGCTGGAGGTGCGGCACATCACGCTGGAGACGCTGCACCGGGCGCGCCAGCGCGGTTGAGGCCGAGGGGTCTGGCATATCCGCCGTACCCGGCGGCGATGCCTGACCCCGAACGTGAACTGCTTCAGGGGCCGAAGTCAGGCATTGCCTGCGAAATACGCAGGAGATGCCAGACCCCTACGTCGCGCCGCGGGCCCGCAACCGCGACAGGCTCGCCAGCCCGCCCGCCACGGCCAGCCCCACGGCCACCATCAGGCACACGTGTTCCGCGTCGTGCGGCACCGCGCGGAACACGAGCGCCGCGATGGTGGCGCCACTTGTCATGCCGGTGAGCCGCGCAGTGGCCAGCAGCCCGCCCGCCGCGCCGGCGCGCTCGCGCGGCGCACTGCCCAGCATCGTGCGATTGTTCGGCGCCTGGAAGAACCCGAAGCCCAGCCCGCACAGTGCCATGCGCCAGAGGATGTCGAGCGTCTCCGCGTTCGCGTCCAGCTGCGTCAGCAGCCCCAGCCCGATCGCCAGTACCAACAAACCGGCGCTGCCCAGGATCGCGGCGGGCACGCGGTCGGCCAGCCGGCCGGCGAACGGCGCCACCAGGCCCACGCCCACGGGCCAGGGGGTCATCAGCAGCCCCGTCTGCACCTGGTCGCGATGCAGCGCCGCCTGGAACCAGAACGGCAACGCCAGGAACGCGAGCATGTAGGCGGCGAACGAGCAGATCGACGTGGCCACCGACAGAGCGATCACCGGAATGCGCAGCAGGTCGATGGGAATGAGCGGACGCTTCTCGTGGCGCTCGCGCAGGAACAGCCAGGTGCCGGCCAGCGCGGCCATCACCAGCTCGGCCGCGGCCAGCGGGCCCTCGCCTTGCGCGTGCGTGAATGTGTCCACGCCGATGAAGAACAGCCCGAAGGTGAGGGCGCTCAGCGCGGCGCTGCCCCAGTCGAGCTTCTTGTCCGACAGCGTCGACCACGGCAGCACCCGCGACGCGAACACGACGTTGACGATCCCGATCGGCACGTTCACGGCGAACAGCCACTGCCACGGCCCGATGGCCAGGATGCCCGAGGCCACCGTCGGCCCGATGGCGCCCGCCACCGACACCACCAACGCGTTGAGCCCCACGCCGTGCCCCAGCGACTTCTGCGGATAGGTGTAGCGCACCAACGCGCCATTGACTCCCATGATGGCCGCGGCGCCCAGGCCCTGCAGGATGCGCGCGGCGATCAGCCAGGCCAGCGTCGGCGACAGCGCGCACGCCAGCGAGCCCACGGTGAACAGCCCCAGCCCGCCGATGTAGACGCGCCGGTAGCCGATGCGCTCGCCCAGCGCGGCCACCGGCAGCAGCAGCACCACGATGGCCAGCTGGTACGCGTTGATGACCCACACCGATTCGGCGGGCGACACGCCCAGCTGGCGCGCGATGGCCGGCAGCGCGATGTTGGCCACCGCGGAGTCGAGCACGGCCATCGTGACGGCGATCGCGATGGCGAACATCGCCCATTGGCGCTGTGGACGCGGCAGTCCGTCGGGATGGATGGTGGGGGTCAGGGCGCGGCTCCGGTGCGGGCGGGATGGGCGCAGAGCATAGTCGCAGCGTGGGTGCCGTGCGCAAGGTGGGGAAATGTCCCGCGCGGCGCGTCGGGTGTCGTCGATGCGCTACGCTGGCAGGGCCGTGATCTCGAACCACACAATCCGCCTGGCCGCGCCCGCGGACGCCTCCGCCATCGCCGCGCTGTCGCGCGTCGAGATCGAGTACGGCCTGCCCTGGACGTGGCGCGAGCCACGCGTGCGCCAGGCCATCGCCGACCCGGAGATCAACGCGGTCGTCATCGGCCCGCCCGGCGCCGTGGCAGCGTTCGGGCTGATGTACTACGCCGACGATGACGCCCACCTGCTGCTGTTCGCCGTGCACCGTTCGCGGCAACGCCAGGGCGTGGGCAGCGCGATGCTGCGCTGGCTGGAGGACGCCGCTCGCGCAGCCGGCGCGCGGCGTATTCGCGTGGAGGCGCGCATGGACAACGTCGCCGCGCGCAGCTTCTACAACGAGCACGGCTACCAGGAGGGCGCCATCGTGCGGGGCATGTACAGCGGGCGGGTGGATGGGGTGAAGATGGAGAAGTGGCTGAGGGTCGACCTGGCGGAATCTTGACAACAGTTGCCAAAGCGTTCAGGACGGCGTCATGAGCACCGGTACGATGAACATTGCCCTCCCGGACGTCCTGCGCGCTTTCGTCGCCCAGCGCGTCGAGTCCGGCGAATACGGCAACACCAGCGAATACGTGCGCGACCTGATTCGAAAGGACCAGCGCGAGCAACGAGTCCAGCGGCTGCGCGCCTTGGTGGAGGACGGCCTGTCCAGTGGCCCGGCAACGGCGGACACGCGGGACGACTGGGCTGAGCTCCACGCCATCGCCCGCGGTCGAGGCGAGTGAAGCCTGTACTTCGGGCTCCGGCGGCCAAGCTAGACCGCCGCGGCGAGGTTCTTGACTACCGCACCGAAGCCGGGCCACGCGTCGCGAAGAAGCTGGTCGACGCCCTGGAGAAGGCGCTGCAGGCGCCCGAGCAGCAGCCCGGGATGGGCTCGCCGGCCATCGGCAAGGAGTTCGACATCGACGGCCTGCGGGCCTGGCCGGCTTCCCGCTTTCGTTCTGGTACTTCGAGCGCGCGGAGCATGTGCTGGTCGTCCGCTTGGTCGGGCAGCGACAGGACCCGGAGTACCTCTCGGTCATCGTCGACTGAGCCCGGCGCAAATCGGCGAGCGCTTGCCAGTGGAAGAGTCCAACGGAGCGGTAGAGGCGAAGCGCTGGAGCCGAGGCGAGCGGGCTGAAGAGATGGCCGATCGGTTTCATGGGTGCGCCGCGTCAAGTATCGGCGCGGCAGCAAACCCGCCAAGAATCGACGCGATCCGCCAGCGATGATCGCGGTCGTGTTCGGCCAACTGCTCGATGAGGGCTTGCACGGAGATCTCGCTGCCGTCGGCGCGGACGCCGACGCGGGCGAGGGCGCGCTCGTCCAGCGGCTTCAGTTCGTCGATCAGGTTGGCGCGGAGCCTGGCGAACTCGGAGACCGCCTGCAACCCCGGACGCTCACGGTAACGGCGATCGGCGTACCAGGCGCCGACGTCCACGGGCGGCAGGGCGGGTCGGTCTTCTTGCAGCACCTTGCGGATGCGCAACGCATACAGGTCGGGGTCGCAGTCGCGAACGTGCCAGAGGTGCTCGATCAGCGGAAACTGGTCTTCGGCGGGCGGCCGCTGAAGCAGGTCAGCGGGCAGCGCGCACACCGTGCGCTCGAGGAACACCGGCATCTCGGCGAGCTGATTCAGGATGCTGGCGTATGTCGTCTCGAACAAGGTGTCATCCTTTCAGGGTCAGTCCATCAGCGCCGCATCGAACCGTCGCGTCAGGCCGGCATTGTCAGTGGCGGAAGTCCTCTTCCCGCAGATGCCGAACTGCACCGACGACCACGTCTTCGCCGGTAGCGCGTCGACTTGCCCGATGCTTCGCGTCGTCCAGGCGTTTCTGCAGGCCTGCCATCACATCTTCAACGGCGTGGCCGCCGCCTTCCCGCTTCCAGCGCTCGATCGCCGCCTCGCCGCGAGTGACGAACTCGGACTGCACGCGTCGCCATGCCGCGGCCGAGACAACCGCCTCCTCGATGAATTGGGTGAGCGACTCGCCTTCTCGCAAGACGGCCTCGACTTCGGCCCGGATTTCGGGTTCGACGCGGAGGGGAGGGAAGGTGGCGGAGCGATTCCAGGCAACGTATGGCAAACGGGCCACGTCTGTAATGGCGTGTTCGCACCCAGGTTCCGAGCCTTCACGAAAAGCGACCGCCCAATAAAAAAACCGCCCAAAGGCGGTTTTTCGTGGCCATCGCGGCGCGCATCGAAACGCGTGCCGCGACAGGCGCAGGCCGTCAGGCGGCCTGGATGTTCGACGCTTGCTTGCCCTTCGGGCCGGTCGTCACTTCGAACGAGACCTTCTGGCCTTCGGCGAGCGACTTGAAGCCGTTCATGTTGATGGCGCTGAAGTGCGCGAACAGGTCTTCGCCGCCCTCATCGGGGGTGATGAAGCCGAAGCCCTTCGAGTCGTTGAACCACTTCACGATGCCGGTTGCCATATTCTTTAAATCCTAAGGAGATTGCTGGGAAAACTGCGCGGGCTTCGGCGGTGGCCAGAGTGGCCGACCGTCGCCCCGCGCTAACAAAAAGACCGCCTCAAGGGCGGTCTTCAAGAGGGTGTTCTAGGTGACGAGCCTGACCCCGGCACTGGTCACAACAGTTAGGGCTGCTTCGTTCCCGACCTGACCCGGTTGGCCGTGCTTCCATGCGAGGAGGCCCGTCAGGGACGATTGTATCCGAAGCGGAGCACTTCAACCTAACTTCGTTTCAACGAAGTTGCAGATCGTCGTCGCTGAACCGCACATTGATGGGTTCGATGAGCAATTGCTTGGGGCCGTCCTCGACCGTTCCGGCGATGCAGGCGCCGATGCCCAGCTCCTCGGCGATCTCGCAGGCCTTGGCCGCCTGGTCGGCCGGCATGAACAACGCGAAGCCGGCACCCATGTTGAGCGTGCTGTAGGCCTCGCGGTCGTCGTGCTTGGCCCATTGCTGGATGAACTTCAGCACCGGCGGCACCGCGGGCACCTGGGTGATGCGGTAGGTAAACGCCTTTGGATGGCGCAGCAGCTTGCGCCAGCCGTGGCCGGTGATGTTGGCGCTGTAGTGCACCGTGAGGCCGGCGGCGGCCAGCGCCTCGGTGACGGGCGAATAGAGCGCGGTCGGGGCCAGCAGGGCCTCGCCGTAGGACACGCCGGGCTCGACCGGGGTCATGTAGCCGTTGGGCAGGCGCTCGACCAGCTTGCGCGCCAGGCTCAGGCCGTTGGCGTGGATGCCGCTGGAGCTCAGCAGCACGATGGCGTCGCCGGCCTGCAGGTGATCGCCGACGGACAACCGGCTCTTCGGGTTGACGATGCCGGTGCACGACGACGCGAGGTCGATGCGGCCGCTCTCGACGATGCCGGCCAGTGCCGGCGTCTCGCCGCCGCCCCAGGCCACGCCGCAGGCGTCGCACGCGGCCTTCCAGCCGTCGACCAGCGCCTTGGCGCGCACCTTGTCGGAGAACCAGTCGCTGCCGCCCGCGGCCCAATAGGCCTGCACCACCAACGGGGTGGCGCCGACGGTGATGAGGTCGTTGACGGACATCGCGATGGTGTCCTGCGCGATGCCGGCGTAGTAGCTCTGGCCGGTGAGCTCGGCCATCTCGTCGGCCACCAGGGCCTTGGAGCCCAGGCATTCGACGATGCTGGCCAGGTAGAACGGGCCGACGTCGACGACATAGGCCGATTCGCCGCGCGAGGCGGCGATCTCGGTGAAGCCATGCCCCGACAGGTGGGTGGCGGTGGCGGCGGCGGCGCGCTGGGCGGCTACCTTCAGCGGATCGATCAGGTCGTAGTTGACGCCGGCCTGTTCGTAGCTGAGCGTGTCGGGATGGGAGGAGGAATGCGAAGACATCGGGCGATTATCGCAGCGTCGGCCGGCCGAAGGTCCGGCCGACGCCGCCGGTAGAATCGGTCCGCATGAGCTATGTCGTCCTCGCACGCAAGTACCGCCCGCGCACC
>JBBQYL010000129.1:0-14440 GCA_038208735.1 Burkholderiales bacterium | reverse complement strand
CGGCCGACTTGCCGGCGGCCTCGATGCCGTCGTAGTTCGACGCCTTGGTGGCCACGAACTTCGACGCGCGTTGCAGGTCGAGGATCTCCTTGTCGGCCGGCTTGCTGGCGTCGAGCGCCAGGAAGGCGTCGGTGAGCTTCTTCGTGATGGCCGGATCGAGGCCCGGGCGCACCGTCCAGTTGTAGTCGAAGAACGGCGGCGTGGTGGCCAGCACGCGCACCTTCATCGCGTTCGGGTTCCTGGCCTCCACCAGCTTGTCCATCACCGAGGCGTTGAGCGCGCCGGCCTCGGCGCGGCCCGAGGCGACGAAGGCCACCGTGGCGTCGTGCGCGCCCGAGAACGCCACCGTCTTGAAGTCGCGCTCGGGCACGATGCCCTGCTGCTCGAGGAAGTAGCGCGGCATCAGGCTGCCCGACGTGGACGACGGCGCGCCGAACACGAACGTGTGGCCCTTGAGGTCGGCCACGGTCTTGAGGGGACTGTCGATCGGCACGATGAAGCGGCTGGTGAAGTTCTCGTCCTCGGCGCGCTGCACGATGGGCAGGGCCTGCCTGTCGGTGCGCAGCTTGGCCTGCACGAACGTGAAGCCGCCCAGCCAGGCCAGGTCGATCTTCTTCGAGGCCAGGCCCTCCACGACCGCGGCGTAGTCGGTGACCGGCGTGAACTGCACGTCCATGCCCGTCTTCGCCTTCAGGTACTCGCCCAGCGGCTTGAACTTGCGCTGCAGCTCGGACGGCGCCTCGTCGGGGATGGCCGACACGCGCAGCGCGTTGGCCTGGGCGTGCGCGACGCCGGCGCCCAGCAGCGCGCTGGCGCCCAGCGACAGCGCGGCGAGCGAGTGGACGAACGTGCGGCGTTGGCGGGAAACGTTCATGGAGATCCTGTGAAGTTGGGTGGCCGGCGACCCTCGGCACCGGCTCGGCCCGCCATTTTGCCCGGGGAGTCGCTAAAGTCGAGATTCACGCCCACCTTCGACCCTTCAATGACCGCTCAGCTCCCCGCCCCGCTCCGCCTCACCAGCTTCTCGCACGGCGGCGGCTGCGGCTGCAAGATCGCGCCGGGCGTGCTGTCCGAGATCCTCAAGGCCAGCGCGCCGGGCTTCCTGCCGCCGCAGTTGATGGTGGGCATCGAGACCGCCGACGACGCCGCGGTGTGGAAGCTCAACGACACCCAGGCGCTGATCGCCACCACCGACTTCTTCATGCCAATCGTCGACGATCCGTTCGACTTCGGGCGCATCGCCGCCACCAACGCGATCAGCGACGTCTACGCGATGGGCGGCACGCCCATCATGGCGCTGGCCATCGTGGCGATGCCCATCGCGCAGCTGCCGGTGGACGTCATCGGCCGCGTGCTGGCCGGCGGCAACGCCATCTGCGCGGAGGCGGGCATCCCCATCGCGGGCGGCCACACCATCGACTCCGTCGAGCCCATCTACGGCCTGGTGGTGATGGGCCTGGTGCATCCCGACCGCGTGCGCCGCAACGCCGACGCGCGCGCCGGCGACGTGCTGGTGCTGGGCAAGCCGCTGGGGGTGGGCGTGCTGTCGGCCGCGCTGAAGAAGGGCCGGCTCGACGCGGCGGGCTACGAACGCCTGATCGCCACCACCACGCGCCTGAACAAGCCCGGGCCGCGCCTGGCCCAGCTCGACGGCGTGCACGCCATCACCGACGTCACCGGCTTCGGGCTGGCCGGCCACGCGCTCGAGATGGCGCGCGGCGCCGGCCTGCGCGCGCAGCTCCAATGGTCGGCCGTGCCGCTGATCGCCGGTGTCGACGCCCTCGCCCGAGACGGCTTCATCACCGGGGCGTCGGGTCGCAACTGGGCCGGCTACGGCGCCGACGTGCAGCTGGCCGACGCGCTGCCCGCCGTGGCACGCGACCTGTTGAGCGACCCGCAGACCTCGGGCGGCCTGCTGGTGGCCTGCGCGCCGGACTGCGTCGACGCCGTGATGGCCTGCTTCCGCGCGGATGGCTTCGCCGACGCGGTCGTGGTGGGACGCATGCTGGACGGCGCGGTCGGGCTGCAAGTGGACGCCTGAACTCGACGGGGGTCCACCCGTCCCCCGATGCGCATTCCAGGCGTCACGCCTGCAGCATCAGTCGCGGAAACGGAAGGATCGTGCAAAAGCACCGCCTCCCGCCTCCACTGGGCGCCGGATCGGCCGAAAGAGTCGGGTCGAGATCTGTCATCTCGGCCTGACGACAACTCGACGACAACACGAATGACCAGGGAACGTTCCCCGCGCCCCCCGGCGCCCGCCATGCAACCGGCCCCCCGGCGCCTGCGCCTCGTCGCGCTCGCCGCGGGCCTGTTGCTGGCCGGCGCCACCGCGGGCGCGTCCGAACTGACCCGCGCCGTCGACCACCTGGTGGTGCTGGGCTTCGAGGATCCGACAGCCGCCAACGCCGGACTGCGCGCCCTGCAGGCCACCACCCCGGCCACGCCCGACAACACGCGTGCCCTGCTCGTGGGCTGGGGCATGGTGGCCGCCGACAACCACCGCGCCGCCGAGACGGCCGCGGCCGCCAAGGCGTTGCGCGCGCTGGCCGCCACGGCCGGGCCGATCGCCGAAGCCGACGCGCACATGGTCAGCGCCGATCTCGAGTTCGAGGGCATGCAGGAGGAAAGCGGCAATCTCGAGGCGCGCGCCGCGGTGGCCGGCTACTCGCCGTATTGCGAGTCCAGGGACGCGGCGATGACGGCGCAGTGCGACCGCCACAACTGGTTCTACGCGCTGATGTTCGCCGGCTACGGTGCCCAGGGCGAGCGCAACTCGGGGGCCGCGGCGATCTATCTGCACATGGCGCTCGACGCCGCGCTGCAGGCCGGCGAGCGCGGCCTGGAGATCAAGGCCACGGCCATCCTCGCCTCGCTGGCGCAGGGCGACAACGACACCGAGCTGGCCCAGCGTCTGCTGGCGCGCGCCAGGGATCTCGCGCGCGAGGAGGGCGACCCGGCGCTACGCGCCTACGTCGATTCGTTCGAGGGCGACGTGCTCGACGGCCGCGAGCAGTACGCGGCCAGCCTGGCCGCCTACACCGAAGGCATCGCCATCTCGCACGCCGCCGGCCTGGCCCGTCGCGAGGCGCAGTACGAACTGAGCGTCAGCGGCGAGCAGCTGCGCCTGGGACATCCGGCCGAGGCGCTGGCCGCGCTGGAACGCGCGGGCAAGTTCCTCGCCACGCACAACGAACCCGGCCTGGAGCGCTCGCGCCTGCGCGACCAGACCATCGCGCTGCTGGCGCTCGGCCGCGCCGCCGAGGCCCAGGCCAGGATGCACGAGACGCTGGCGCGCTACGACCGCGAGACCGGCCCCAACGCCCGCATCAACGTGATGCGCGACCTGGCCCTCGCGCTGGCGCGCGCGGGCGATCGCGCGGGCGCGCTCGACCTGTACACGCGCGAGCAGCAGCTGCTGCAGGCCAAGAACGACAGCCGCTACGACCGCGACATGCAGGACGTGCAGAAGCTGATCAAGGAAGAAGGCGCCAAGCTGCAGGCGCGCCGCGCGGCCGAATGGGGCAGCGCCGCCGGCACCTGCGTGCTGCTGGCGCTGGCGATCGCCTTCGTGGCGCGGCGCCAGGCCACGCGCAACCGCCAGCTGGCCAGCCACAACGATTTGCTGATGATGCAGGTGGAGCACGACCCGCTCACCGGCCTGGCCAACCGCGCCCACCTGCAGGCGCGCGTGGCGGGCACGGCCGGCGACCGGTTCGAGCGCGCGCTGTTCCTGATCGACGTCGACTTCTTCAAGGACATCAACGACCGGCACGGCCACGCGGCCGGCGACTGCGTGCTCGTGGAGATCGCGCGCCGGCTGGAAGGCGTGCTGCGCGAGCGCGACCTGGTGGTGCGCTGGGGCGGCGAGGAGTTCCTCGTGATGGTGGACTCGATGCCGGTGGCCGAGGCCGTCACGCTGGCGCGGCGCCTGATGACGGCCTTCGTCGAGACCCCGGTGGAGGTCGACGGCAAGGCGATCGCCATCTCGGCGTCGATCGGCTTCGCCGTGTTCCCGCTGATGGGCCCCGCGCCGGGCCACGGCTTCGACGCCGCGTTCGCGCTGGTGGACGCGGCCATGTACCACTCGAAGAACCAGGGGCGTGGTTGCGCCACATGCATCCTGTCGCTGGATCCGGCGCTGCCGTTGGAGCAGTCGTCGCTGGTGGACACGCTGGCGCAGGCGGCGGCCGATGGGCGGGCGATCCTGGAGGTGCATCGGCCGTAGGATCCTTTCGTCCGATATCGGAGCCGGCGGACACGAGCAGGACACCCCGAGTGTTCCATCCTGGCGCAATGCGAACGACGCCAATCCCGAGCCAAACCTGGAAGAGGACCATGCGGTGCCGGCGCGGCTCGGTAGATTCCCGCGATTGCCCCTCCCTGTGAGTGGTCGGGCCTCGCGCCTCTTGACTTCGTGGGGGGTGCGATCAACCATGAATGCAGTGCGTCGAACCCTCAAGAGCTCGCGCACGAGACGGTGAAAAAGCGACAGGGCAGAGGGATGTTGCTTGGTGCACATTCTTCGACCACGCCCGTTGAGACACCGTTCGCAAGGTCGCGACACACGGGCGCATACGCGCCCGGGCTTGCCGTGGACGGCCTCTTCACGCACCTCAAGGAGGAGACAAATGACCCACTCGTGCACACGCCTCGCCGCGCTCGCTCTCTTCGCCTGCGCGCTCGCGCCCGCAGGCCATGCCCAGGAAACCAACCAGGAGATCAACAACGCTCCCCTGCCAGTGAGCACGCCGATGCATGCGGTCGACGTGCCGCAGTCCGCGCTCAACGGTGCGGGCAAGCAAGGCAAGGACTGGCTGCACACCAACGGCAACTACGAGCAGACGCGCTACTACCCCGGCACGGAAATCAATACGAAGACGGTCGCTCGCCTCGCGCCCAAGTTCGTCGTGCAGACCGAGGTGCTCGAGTCCATGGAGACCGCGCCCATCGTGGTCGACGGCGTCATGTTCATCACCACCTCGTACGACCACGTGTATGCCGTCGATGCGAGCACGGGGCGCCAATTCTGGCATTACAAGCACAAGCTCGGCGGCACCACCTATTGCTGCGGCCCCAACAACCGTGGCGTGGCCATCTCCGGCGGCCGCGTCTTCCTCGGCACGTTGGACGCGCACCTGGTGGCGCTCGACGCCAAGACCGGGGCCGTGATCTGGAACGTCGAGATCGCCGACTCCGACAAGGGCTACAGCGAGACGATGGCGCCCACGGTGGTCGACGGCAAGATCCTCATCGGCACCAACGGCGGCGAGTACGGCATCCGCGGCTTCCTGAAGGCGTTCGACGCCAACGACGGCAAGCTGCTGTGGACGTTCTACACCATCCCCGAAACGGGCGGCGAAGGCGTCTGGAAGACCGTCGACGCCACGGGCCGTGACATGCATCGTGACATCGCTGCCGAGCACGCGCAGTTCGAGAAGGGCACGTCGTTCTACAAGACCCTGGGCGGCGGCGTCTGGATGAATCCCGCGGTCGACCTGAAGACGCGCACGGTGTGGTTCACCGTCGGCAACCCGTCGCCCGACCTGTACGGCGCCGAACGTCCCGGAGACAACCTGTACACCGACTCGCTGGTCGCCATCGGCCTGGACGACGGCCAGTACAAGTGCCACCTCCAGTACGTCTCGCACGACGTCTGGGACCTGGACGCGGTGAGCCCGCCCATCCTCGTGGACGCGCAGGACAAGTCCGGCAACATGATCCCGGCCGTCATCCACGGCGGCAAGACCGGTCACGTCTATGTCCATGACCGCCGCGACTGCTCCTTGATTCGTTACTCCCAGGCGATGATTCCGCAGGAGAACATGTGGTCACTGCCAACGGCTGACGGCGCGCGGATGCTGCCAGGCGCCAACGGCGGCGTCGAGTGGAGCCCGATGGCTTACGACGCGAAGAAGCGCCTGGCGATCGCCATGAACCTGCACCAGCCCATGACCTACCACGTCGCCACATCGCAGTATCCCGACGGCAAGCTGTGGCTCGGCGGCGCGTTCAAGACGATTCCCGGAGAACGGCAGTGGGGCCGCGTGTCCGCGGTCAACATCGACACCGGCAGGATCGCCTGGAAATTCGATACCGAGCAGCCGCTGATCGGCGGCGGACTCGCCACGGGGGGCGGCCTGTACTTCTTCGGCGAGGGCAACGGCAACATCAACGCGCTGGACTCCGCCACCGGCAAGAAGCTGTGGTCGTTCAACTGCGGTGCCGGCGCCAATGCCATGCCGGTCTCCTACACCGTCGCGGGCAAGCAGTACGTCGCGATGGGCTGCGGTGGCAACACCCAGCTCGACTTCCGACGCGGCAACAGCCTGTTCGTGTTCGGCCTGTGATCCAGCAGTACCGTCTTCGCCTGCGTCCCTGGCAAGCCTGGCTGACCTGCATCCTGCTGCCCGGGCTCGCCGGTGCGCAGGATGTCGAGGCGGGCAAGGCCAAGGCGACGACCTGCATGGCCTGCCACGGCCCCGAGGGCAATTCGCCCACGGCCATCATCCCCATCCTGGCCGGCCAGAGCGCGCGCTACATCTACCTGGAACTGCGCGACTTCAAGGAGGGCCGACGCAAGAACGAGCTGATGCAGCAGTTCGCGCAGTCGCTCTCGAAGGAAGAGATGCTGGACCTGGGCGCCTACTTCGCGGCGCAGACGCCGCGCGATACAGGCTTCAAGGCGGATCCCGCCAAGGTGGCGCGCGGGGAGGCCAAGGAGAAGGAGACGCTGTGCACGATGTGCCACCTGGGCGGCATGAAGGGCCAGAACGAGGTGCCACGGGTGGCGGGCCAGCATCACGACTACGTCGTCAAGCAATTGCAGGACTTCAAGTCGGGCACGCGCACCAACGACGCCGGCACGATGAGCAGCGTCGCCAAGACCCTGAGCGACCAGGACATGGACGACCTGGCGCACCTCA
The DNA here is from genome assembly GCA_038208735.1 of Burkholderiales bacterium. GTDB lineage: Bacteria > Pseudomonadota > Gammaproteobacteria > Burkholderiales > Burkholderiaceae_C > Scleromatobacter. Next base: position 7,514 of record JBBQYL010000129.1, on the reverse strand, counting down.
TGGAGACGTTGAACTAGGAGTCTGAGCGGCAGAACCGGCCAGTGGATCGCCGAGCCGCCCAACGGATGGGTCAAGAACGTCCTGGGGTTCAACCGCCAGGAGTCTGCGCGGTTTCTGCCGCGCAGACTCCTAGTGGCGTGAACGCACGGCCCGCGCCGCTCGCCACGTGAGCGCCGCCCCGGCCATCATCAACAGCGACGTGCCGAGGAACACCGGCCGCATCCCCAGGTGCCCGCCGATGAAGCCGCCCACCAGCGGCCCGGCCACCTGCCCCACGTACTGCGACGACGTGGCGTAGCCCAGCAGCATGCCGGTGGCGCGCGCCGGCGCGTGGTGGCGGATCAGGCTGGTGACGCAGGGCAGCAGGCCGCCGAGCGCCATGCCCATGAGGAAGCGCAGCGCGATCAGTTGCCAGCTGGCGGTGACGAAGGCCTGCGGGATCAGCAGCAGCGCGGCCAGCACCAGGCCGATGGCCAGCACGGACCAGTGGCCGATGCGGTCGCCCAGCTTGCCCAGGCGCGATGCCGACAGGATGCTGCCCAGCGCCGTGGCGGACATCACCAGGCCGGCCACCCACGTGACGCGCGCGGGGTCGCTCACCAGCTGCTGCACGTAGACGGTGATGATGGGCTCGATGGACATCACGGCGAACATCAGCAGCGAGCCCACCACCAGCATCGCCACGATGGGGCGCTTGTCGGGCACCAGCGACCAGGCGCCGGCGGGCTTCGTGCCGACGTCCGGCCGCTTCGGCCTGGCCTCCTTGATAAGGAACGACGTGGCCAGGAACACGACGAAGATCGCGGCGCCGGCCAGCCAGAACGTGTGGCGGATGCCGATCAGCGGGGGCAGCGCGCCGCCGATCAGCGGACCCGCGAGGTTGCCGGCCATGATGCCGGAGGCGAGCACGCCCAGCGCCCATCCGGTGCGCGCCTTGGGCGTCTGGGTGGCCACGAGCACGTTGGAGCCCGACGCGTAGCCGCCGAGGAAGCCGGCCAGCAGGCGCAGCACCACCAGTTGCCACACGGTGGCCGCCATGCCGATGAGCGACATCGCCACGGCCATGCCCAGGCTCGCGCGGATCAGCATCGGCTTGCGGCCGTAGCGGTCGGCCAGGCGGCCCCACAACGGCGCGCACAGGGCCGCGGTGAAGAAGGTGGCGCCGTAGGCCAGGCCGGACCATTCGACGATGGCGGCCGAGTCGCGCACGCCCAGTTCGGCCACGTATAGCGGCAGGAACGGCAGCAGCAGCGTCATCGCCACGATGGTGGTGAACGAGCCGGCCACGCACACGGCGAGGTTGCGTCGCCAGTGCGGCGATTCACCGTCGTCGGCGGCTGGGGGGCGGGTCATGCGGTCATTGTTCAGCCGAACGGCGCGGCGCCGGCGACCGAATCCTCAGCAAACGGGTGGGCTGCGCTTCGCGCGTCACGAAGCCGAGGGGTCTGGCATCTCCCGGGTACTCGCGGGCAATGCCTGACCCCGATCACCGTAAGCCACTCACGTCCGGGGTCAGGCATTGCCGCCGCGTACGGCGGAGATGCCAGACCCCCTGGTCAGTGGGCGCCGCCGGCGTCCACCGGCGCCGGGCCGGCGATCTTCGGCGGGCGGCGCGTGAACCAGATCGTGAAGATCAGGAACAGGAACGTGATCGCCGAGCCGATGAAGATGTCGTCGGCGGCCCAGGTGAAGGCCTGGATGTCGATCAGCCGGTTGATGCTGGCGTACGCGCCCGCGGCGGGCACGCCGGCCTGGGCCAACGTGGTGGTGGCCGCATCGAACTGGGTGCTGTTCAGGCCGATCTGCTCCACCAGCCGCGTGTGGTGCAGCGTGGCGCGGTTGTCCCACAGCGTGGTGGCGATGGACGTGCCCATGGCGCCGAACATGATCCGCACGAAGTTGGACAGGCCCGCGGCGGCGGGGATGCGTTCCGGCGGCAGCCCGGCCAGCGTGATCGTGGTGAGCGGGATGAAGAAGAACGCCATCGCGCCGCCCTGGATCAGCGTGGGCAGCAGGATCGTGCCGAAGTCGGTCTGCGACGTGAAGTTGGATCGCATCCACAGCACGACCGCGAACATGATGAACGCGCCCGTGGCCATCCAGCGCGGATCCCACTTCGACACGTTCTTGCCCACCAGCGGCGTCAGCAGGATGGCCAGCACGCCCACCGGCGCCAGCGCCATGCCCGCCGCGGTGGCGGTGTACCCCATGTACTGCTGCAGCCACAGCGGCAGCAGCACCACGTTGCCGAAGAACAGTCCGTAGGCGACCGCCAGCGTGCCGGCGCCGAACAGGAAGTTGCGGCGCGCGAACAGCCGGATGTCGACCACCGGATGCGCGTCGGTGAGCTCCCACGCGATGAACACCGCGAGCGCGACCACCACGATGATGGCCAGCGCGACGATGGTGCTCGAGTTGAACCAGTCGAGCTCCTTGCCCTTGTCCAGCATCACCTGCAGGCAACCCACCCACAGCACGAGCATGGCCAGGCCGATGCCGTCGATGGGCCGCTTGACCACCGGCGTCTCGCGGTTCTTGTAGATGGCCCACGTCATGCCCGCGGCGAAGATGCCCACGGGGATGTTGATGTAGAAGATCCAGGGCCAGGTGAAGTTGTCGGTGATGTAGCCGCCCAGCAGCGGTCCCACCACCGGCGCGACCAGTGTCGTGACGCCCCATAACGCGAGCGCGCTCCCGGCCTTGGCCGGTGGATAGGTGGACAGCAGCAGCGTCTGCGACAACGGGATCATCGGCCCGGCCACGAAGCCCTGCAACACGCGGAAACCGATCAGCATCTCGATGGACGGCGCCAGGCCGCACAGCACCGACGCGATCACGAACAGGATCACGCTGGCCGTGAACAGGCGCACCGCGCCGAAGCGCTGCGTGAGCCAGCCGGTGAGCGGCACCGAGATGGCGTTGGCCACGCCGAAGCTCGTGATGACCCAGGTGCCCTGCGAGATGCTGACGCCGAGGTCGCCCGAGATCGCCGGGAGGGAGACGTTGGCGATCGAGGAGTCGAGCACGTTCATGAAGGTCGCCAGCGACAGCGACAACGTGCCCAACACGAGCGCGCCCCCTTTCAGAGGCGCGCGCGCCGCTGGTGCGGGTGATGTCATAGGAAACTCTCCGTCCTTCGGACTGCGATGCGAGCCGATTCGGGCGGCCGGGCGCGGCTCATGATTGCCTGTGGTGCTTGCGATGCTTGGTGGTGACGTCGGCGAGGGCGACCTTGTCGCTGGCGCCGGAGGCCGAGGCGGTGGGCGCCGAGGCGGCCATCGGGGCGGGCGCGGCCGAGGCCTGCGCCTTGGAGCGGCCGCCGCCGTTGGCGGCGATGATGCGCGCCACTTCGGCGTCGGCGTCATGCGAGGCGGTGTCGTAGACGTTGGTCGACGCGATCGCGCCCTGCGCGGTGGTGCGCGGCGTATCGGACACCGAGCGGCCGCTCTCGTCGGCCACGTCGACGGTGACGTTCATCGACAGGCCCACGCGCAGCGGGTTCCGGGCGATCTCCTTCGGGTCGAGCGAGATGCGCACGGGCACGCGCTGCACCACCTTGATCCAGTTGCCGGTGGCGTTCTGCGCCGGCAGCAGCGAGAACGCCGCGCCGGTGCCGGCGCCCAGACCCTCGACCTTGCCGTGGAACACCACGTGCTTGCCGTAGACGTCGGCCTCGAGCGTGGCCGGCTGGCCGATGCGCAGGCGCTCGAGCTGGCCTTCCTTGAAGTTGGCGTCCACCCAGGCGTTGTCGAGCGTGACCACCGACATCAGCGGCACGCCGGCCTGCACGCGCTGGCCCACCTGCACACTGCGGCGCGCCACGGTGCCGCTCACCGGCGCCGGCACGTCGGCGCGCTGCACCGCCAGCCAGCCCTCGCGCACCTTGGCGGCGGCGCGTTGCACGTTCGGATGGTCGGCCACGTTGGTGCCTTCGGTCTGCGACTGGTTGGAGCTCAGTTGCTCGCGCGCCGCGTCCAGCGCCGACTTGGCGGCGATGTAGGCGCTCTTGGCCGACGACAGCGAGTCGGTGGCGTGGCTGAATTCTTCCTTGCCGACGGCGCCGCTCTGCACCAGCGGCTGGCGGCGGTTGACGTCGTCCTGCGCCTTGTCCAGGTCGGCCTTCGCGCGCGCGGCGTCGGCGGCGCGGGCGTCGATCTGCGCCTGCAGGGTGGAGTTGTTGGCGAACAGGATGCGCGTCTCGCGCACCGTCTGCGCCAGCGCGGCCTCGGCCTGGTCGAGCGCGATGCGGGCGTCGGCCGGGTCGAGCTTGACCAGCAGCTGGCCGGCCTTGACGAAGTCGGTGTCGTCGGCCTGGATGGCCGTGACGGTGCCGCCGGCCTGCGCCGTGATCTGCACGACGTTGGCCTGCACGTAGGCGTTGTCGGTGGACTCCGAGTGGCGGCCGGTCATCCAGTAGTAGATGCCGTAGCCACCGCCGATCACCAGGACGGCGACCGCGATGGCGGTCAGGGCGGTGCGACGCTTGGGGTTGCCGGCCGGCGGGGTCGTCACGGGAGCGGCGGTGTTGTTGGCGAGTGCGTTCATGATGTTGTTCAGGCGGGCGTGAAGTTGTCGTTCTTGGCGGTCGTCGTCGGCGCGGTGGTGGCGGCGGAAGGCGTGGCGGAAGAGGTCGTATCGGCCTTCCAGCCGCCCCCCAGCGCCTTCATCAGCTGGGCCTGCACGTCGAGCGCGCGGTAGCGCAGGTCGACTTCGAGGCGGCGCTCGGCCAGCATCTGCGTCTCGGCGTTGAGCACGATCAGCGCGTTGCCCAGGCCCTGGCCATAGCGGTTCTGCGAGAAGTTGTAGCTGTCGGTGGACGCGACGAGCGCCTGGCGCTGCAGCGTGAGCTGGCGGCCGATGGAGGCCGCGGACGTGGCCGCGTCCGCGGCCTCGCGCACGGCGTCGATCACCTGCTGGTTGTAGGCCTGGATGGCGGCGTCGCGATCGGCGTTCTTGCCCTTCAACTGGGCGCGCAGCTGGCCGCCCTCGAAAATGGGCAGGTGCAGCGCGGGGCCGAACGACCATTCCTTGCTGGGCAGCTCGAGGAAGTTCTTCAGGCTGATCGAGTCGAGCCCGAAGCCGGCCGAGAAGTTGATGTCGGGATAGAACTGCGCGCGCTGCGACTTCACCTGCTGGTTGGCGGCCTCGGCGCGCGCCAGGGCGGCCGCGACGTCGGGACGGCGCGCGATCAGGTCGGCGCCGAGCACGGGCGGCTGCGCCGACACCTGCAGCTGGTCGAGCGTGGGCGCCAGCGTGGCCAGCGCCTGCATCGGCTGCGCGGTGAGCGCGGCCAGCATGTGGCGCGTCAGGTCGATCTGTTCGTCGAGCGACTCGATCTGCGCGAGGGTGTCGGGCAGCGCGCCCTCGCCCTGCTTCTGTTCCACCACGGTGTCGAGGCCGGCCTGCACGCGCTGCGTGATCAGCGACAGCATCTGCTTGCGCTGGTCGTACGTGCGTTGCGCGACGACGCGCTGGCTCTCGAGGCGGGCCAGCGAGAAATAGGTGCGCACCACCTGCACCGCGATCTGCTGGCCGGCCACGTCGGCGTCTGCCTGGGCGGCGCGCGCGCTGCCGATCGCGGCCGCGATGTCGGCCTTCTCGCGGCCGAACAGGTCGGCGTCCCACTTCAGTCCGAATGCGGCATTCGACTGGTTGAAGATGCTTCCGCCGTAAGGCGGCGGAAACAGGCCGTTGCGCGACAGCAGCTCACGCTTGACGCCGGCGTCGAAGTCGACGTGCGGCAGCTCGGCGCCGCGCGCGTTGTCCACCACCGACTGCGCGCGCACCAGGCGCGCCTGCGCGGCCGCGAGGTTGGGCGAGCCGGCCAGGGCCTTGTCGACCAGCGCGCTCAGCTGGGCGTCGCCGAACTGCGTCCACCACTGCGCGTCGACCGAGGTGGTCTGCTGCGTGGAGGACAGTCCGAGCGAATCGGCCGTGCGGGCGACGGCCGGCGTCGATGGGTTGCCCATCGACGCGCAGCCGGCCAGCATCAGCACGGCGGCCGAGGCCACGGCCAGCGCGAAGGTGCTGGCGGACAGCACGCGGGGCATGTCGAGATCGATGGCGCGACCGGTGCGGCGGCGCGCGGCGCGGCGCTCCGCCAGGGACTCGCCGGTCTTGGGAGGGGTGCCTGCGTGGCGCGGGCAGTCTTGTTGTTGCTTGGCGCAGTTCATGGAAATGCTTTCAGTCGGGGGTCGCTGCGTTGTTGTTCGGGGCGATGGCGCGCAGGGCGTCGCCGTTGGCGCGCATGCGCTTGAGCATGTCCAGCAACGCGCGCCACTCCTCCTTCGAGAAGCCGGCCAGGTGCAGGTTGAGCACCTCGGCCAGCACGGCCGGCACGACTGCGGCCACCTCGCGGCCGGCATCGGTCAGCTCCAGGTTCACCACACGGCGGTCTTCGCTCGAACGCACGCGGGCCACCAGGCCCTTGGCCTCGAGGCGGTCGAGCGCGCGCGTCATCGCGCCCGGGTCGCTCTGCAGCGTGCGGGCAAGCTCGGCCACGGTGCCGCATTCGCCATGAGCCAGCTTGAACAGCGGCACCCATTGCGCGTGCGTGAGGTCGTGGTCGACCAGGCGGCGGTCGACCTGGGTCGTGATGGACCCGATCACGCCCTTCAGCACGGATCCGACGCTCTCTTCCTGGGTGTAGCCCTCGGCGGAGTAGAAGTCGGCCCGCGGGTGGGGATCGTTGGTGGATGACATGGACGCGAATATAATTGCTTAGGCAATGAATGCGTCGACAATCATTGAATAGGCTTTAATTGCGCGGGGGTATACCCTTTGTCGCCTGCCGGAAAGCCGGCCGTCACCCGCACCCCGTAGACTGAGACACATGACCTCTGCTTCCGAACGCGCGAAGGCGGCTACGCCCCGCTCGCTGACCGGCCTGCTGCCGTTCCTGCGGCCCTACAGCGGCCGCATCGCCGCCGCGGTGCTCTTCCTCAGCCGTGGGGGGGTGTGGGGGGTGGCTTTCCCGATGGCGCTGCGCAAGCTCATCGACGGCGGCCTGGGGCCGTCGAGTTCGGCGCTGGTGGCCGGCGGCGCCACCACGGCCGCCGCCAATGGCGGAAGACTGTTGGCTTTGCGCGACCACTTCCTCGAGCTCTTCGGTGTCGGCATCGCGCTGGGCGTGTTCTCGGCCCTGCGCTTCTATTCGGTCACCTGGCTGGGCGAGCGCATCACGGCCGACCTGCGCAACGCCGTCTACCGACATGTGGTGCGCCAGAGCCCCGCGTTCTTCGAGACCAACGCCACCGGCGAGGTGCTGTCGCGCCTGACCACCGACACCACGCTCGTGCAGCAGGTGGTGGGCTCGAGCCTGTCGATGGGCCTGCGCAACGGCGTGATGGGCATCGGCGCGATGGTGATGCTCATCGTCACGAACCCCTACGTGATGACGCAGGTGCTGGGCATCCTGATCCTGGTGGTGCTGCCGTCGATGGCTTTCGGCCGCCGGGTGCGCAAGCTCATCGACGGCGGCCTGGGGCCGTCGAGTTCGGCGCTGGTGGCCGGCG
>JBBQYL010000128.1:0-14458 GCA_038208735.1 Burkholderiales bacterium | reverse complement strand
CAGGCCGGGCAGGCCCAGCGCGCGGCCGGTGGCGCCGGTGGTGAAGTCCTGGTGGGCGATGGAGACCTCGTAGCGGTCGTCATAGGCCAGTGCCAGGCCCGCCACCCGCATCGAATAGTTGCGCGTGGACACCACCGAGGCCGTGGCCGTGGCGCCGACCTGGCCCTCGGTGGCGTTGCTGCCGATGACGGCCCACGGCGTGAGGCCTCCGCCGGCGGCGCCGTCGATGCTGGTGACGCCGCCGGTGAGCAGCAGCTTGTCGGTCGCCGCGTGCGCGCCGGCGTGGGCCAGCGCGAGGACGGCCGCCGCCAGCGCGGGCAGGGCGGCGCGACGGGGGCGCGAGCGGTGTTCGAAGGGCATGCGATGTCCTGTTCCGGAATGAGCGTTCAGCTGCGGCGACGGCGCGGCTTCGGGGGCGTGAAGTTGAGCGTGGCGTCGAAGCTGGCGGCGGCGCCGGTCACCTGGCGGCTGCTCGAGGCCTGGTCGGCCAGCTGCTCGGGGCTCCACGTGCGCAGGTCGACGGGGCCGTCGGGCACGTCGGGGATCGTGGCGTGGCCGTTGGCGTCGGTGACGGCCACGAAGGGCGTCTCGCTCACGAACAGATGGCCGCGCATGGAGCTGTGCAGGTGGCAGCCGAGCACGACGATGCCCACCTTGTCGAAGCGCAGCTCGGTGCTGGCCACCTTGTCGCCGACGGCCGCGGGCAGGCGCATCTCGAACTCCTTGGCCGGCGGCACGTTGCCGAACGGGCCGCCCGGCTCGGAGCGCAGGTGGTGGTCGTACGGATCCTCGTTGGAGAAGCGCACGACGGCGCCCACCGGCACGGCGGTCAGGTAAGGCACGAAGTGGATGTCGCGCTGCGCGATCACGTAGGGCGTGGCGGGCAGCTTGTACGTGCCGGGGTGCGCGGGCAGCAGCTGCACCACCACGTTGGGCGCGGGCTGGCCGTCGGCGCCGTTGACCAGCACCGTGACGGTGGCCGCGGGCGCCTGGGTGGCAAGCGCGAGCAGCAGGCCGGGCGCGGCGAGACGGCGTAGCAGAGGGTGGGTCATGAGCCGGATGTACGAATGGCCGAGCGGGATGGATGCAGGGAATTGCCGCCTTTCTTCAACGACGGCCGCGCCGGGCCACTCCGGCGTGAAGTAGTTGGCTTTTAAAGGGCCGCTGCGGTGAATAATCGAGCCATGACCGATGTCCTCGACCCGTTGCTCGACGCCACCTTCAAGGGCTATCCGCATGGCGCCGCGCCGCTGCCCCGTTCGCGGGTGGGCCAGCAGGGCTGGAACGTGCTGGCGGGCGACCTCCCGTTGCCGCTGGCGGTGATCCGGCGCGACGCGCTGGCCCACAACGTGGGCTGGATGCAGCGCTACGCCGATGGCGCCGGCGTGCGCTTCGCCCCGCACGGCAAGACGACCATGTCGCCGCAGCTGTTCCGCCGTCAGCTCGACGCCGGCGCCTGGGGCCTGACGTTCGCCACCGTCACGCAGCTTCAGGCCGGCCTGGCCGCCGGCGCCACCAACCTGCTCATCGCCAACGAGGTGATGGACGCCGCCGACCTGGGCGCGATCGCCGCGTTGCGCGACACACACCCCGACGTGCGCGTGATCTTCCTGCTCGACTCGCCGGCGCAGCTGGCGCTCATCGAGACGTTGTCGTGCGACGCGCCGTTCGAGGTGCTGCTGGAGGTGGGCGTCGCCGGCGGGCGCACGGGCCTGCGTACGCACGACGACGCGCTGGCGCTGGCGCGCCGCACGCACGCGAGCGACGCCGTCAGCCTGGTGGGCGTGGAATGCTACGAGGGCCTGGGCACGATGGGCCGCAGCGAGGACGACCAGCCGGCCGTGGCCGACCTGATGGACCGGGTCGAACGCCTCGCGCGTGCCTGTGCCGACGAGGGGCTGTTCGACGCCGACGAGATCATCGTCTCGGCCGGCGGCTCGGCGGTGTTCGACCTCGTGGTGCCGCGCCTGCGGCTCGCCTTGCCGATGACCGTGCACGGCCTGTTGCGATCGGGGTGCTACGTCACGCACGACCAGGGCCATTACCAGCGCCTCGTCCATCTGGTCAACCGCCGCCTGGGCTGCGACGATGCCGACGGCCTGCGCGCCGCGCTGGAGGTGTGGGCGCTGGTGCAGGCCATGCCCGAGCCGGGACTCGCCATCCTCGCGCTGGGCAAGCGCGACATCTCCTACGACCTGGGCATGCCCATGCCGCTGGCCGTGTGTGCCCGCGCCAGCCGCGCGAAGACGCCGGTGCCCGAGGGCTGGTACGTCCAGAAGCTCAACGACCAGCACGCCTACCTCCACCTCACGTCCGACACCCGCGGCCTGCAGGTGGGCGACCGCGTGTGCCTGGGCATCTCGCATCCGTGCACCACGTTCGACAAGTGGCGCTGGATGCCGATCGTCGACGAGGACTACACGGTGGTGGATGCGATCGTGACGTGTTTCTGAGCGTCCTCAGAAGATCGACTGCCCCGTCAACGTCGTGAACCGCTCCAGCGCCAGCGAGCCGGCCAGCGAGTTGCCGGACGGCTCGAGCGCCGGCGACCACACGCACACCGCGTACTGGCCCGGCATCACCGCCAGGATGCCGCCGCCCACGCCGCTCTTGGCGGGCAGGCCCACGCGGAACGCGAAGTCGCCGGCCGCGTCGTAGGTGCCGCAGGTGAGCATCAACGCGTTGATGCGCTTGGCCAGGCTGGTATCGAGGATCGCGCCCTGGCCGTCGGGGTGCCCGCCGCCGTGCACCAGGAAGCGGGCCGCGTGCGCCAGCTCCACGCAGTTCATCTCGATGGCGCAGTGGCGGCAATACGCGTCGAGCACGTCGTCGACGTCGTTGGTGAGGTTGCCGAACGCCTTCATCAGGTGGGCCATGGCGGCGTTTCGGTGCGAGGTGCGGCGTTCGGACGCGGCCACGGCGCGGTTGTAGTGCACGTCCGCGCTTCCGCACAGCGGCCGCAGGAACTCCACCACCGCGTTCTCCGGCACGGCGTAGCGCGTGCACAGGATGTCGGTGCACACCAGCGCGCCGGGGTTGATGAACGGGTTGCGCGGCTTGCCGCTCTCGGCCTCGAGCTGGATCAGCGAGTTGAACGGCGTGCCGGACGGCTCGCGCCCCACGCGGTTCCACACGCGCTCGCCTTCCAGCTGCAGCGCCATCACCAGCGTGAACAGCTTGGAGATGGACTGGATCGAGAACGGGATGCGCGCGTCGCCCACCGTGTGCAGGCTGCCGTCGACGGCCACCACCGCCATGCCGAAGTGATGCGGCGGCACCTTGGCCAGCTCGGGGATGTAGCTGGCGACCCGGCCCTGACCGATGACGGGCTTCAGTTCGTGCTCGATCTGTTGCAGGACGGACGTGTAATCCATGGAGGACTCGTGGGCGAAGGCGGTCGACATGCAGTATCTCCCGGGCTCGCTCTCTTGGTGGACGAGCTCACGATCGCGGCCGCGAAGTAGTGGCACGTTCGGGCGACTGACCCGACAATCGGCGCCACACGCATGCAAGCGAGGGAGCCGTCCATGTTGATTTCAGTCGTCAATCGAAGCAGGGGTCTCAACGATGCCGACCTGCAGAAGGCCGTGCGCGCCGTCAACCGCCAGCTGGAAGAAGACTTCTATCCGCACTGGCAGTTCGGCGCCCGCCTGCGCGTGGACAGCGCTGGCCGCATGCCCGCGCAACGCGATCGCCAGGTCGACCTGCCCACGCTGCCGGGGCGACGCGGCGACGCCGTGCTCTACATCCTGGACAAGCCCACCATGGACGGTACCGAGGGGTACCACGACGGCAACAACGCCGACGTGCCGTTCGGCTTCGTGTTCCTCGACGCCTGCACCGAAGGCGCCGACTCGTGGACGGTGGCGCTGTCGCACGAGGCCATCGAGCTGGTGGGCGACCCGCTGAACAACCTGCTCGTGCAGGGCCCGCATCCGCTCGATCACCGCCAGCTGGTGTTCCACCAGTTCGAGCTGTGCGACGCGGTGTCGGGCGATTGCTACGAGATCGAGGGCGTGACCGTGCAGAACTTCGTGCTGCCTGGCTGGTTCGCGCGCAAGCCCGTGGACGGCGCGCGCAACGACTTCCTGGGCCGCGTCGAGCCGGGCCAGTCGCTGGCGCCGTTCTCCATCGCGCCCGGCGGCTACCTCATGTTCTGGGACGAGCGGGCGCCCGAAGGCAAGAAGTGGACGCCGCACTTCGACACCGGCGACGGCATGGCCGGACGCAAGGTGGCCGACAAGGTGGCCGGCAAGATGGCGTCGAAGCTGAGCCGCGTGGCGCGGCGCTGCCATCATGGTTGACGCGCTCAGCGCGCCACCATCTTCCAGGCCACGAACAGCAGCACGAACGCGATCGCGATGCGCAGGGGCCCGACAGGCGCGCGCGTGCTCACGTACGAGCCGATCACCACGCCCGGGATCGAGCCCGCGAGCAGGTTGAGCATCAGCGCCAGGTCGACGTTGCCCAGCGCCAGGTGCCCCATGCCGGCGATCAGCGTGAGCGGGATCGCGTGCGCCAGGTCGGTGCCCACCAGCTTGCCGGCCGACAGCCGCAGCGGATAGAGATACACCAGCATCGCCGTGCCCAGCGCGCCGGCGCCCACCGAGGTGAGCGTCACCATGGCGCCCAGCAGCACGCCGCACAGCACGGTCATGGCGGGCTGCATGGCCTTGAAGCGCGCACTGTCGCCCAGGCGGAACCGCGTCCCCAGCGAGTGGATCTGCGCCTTGAACAGGATGCCCAGCGCCGTCACCACCAGCGCGACGCCCAGCGTGAACGTGATGAGGCCGCTGCGCAGCTGCCCCACGTGCGAGAAGTGCATCCAGGCCAGCGTGAGGGCCGCGGCGGGCAGGCTGCCCAGCGCCAGGCGGCGCACGATCTGCCAGTCGACGGTGCCCGCCTGGTGGTGAACCGCCGTGCCGAACATCTTGGTGACCGACGCATAGAGCAGGTCGGTGCCCACCGCGGTGGTGGGAGCGACGCCGAACAACATCACGAGGATGGGCGTCATGAGGGCACCGCCGCCCACGCCGGTGACGCCGACGATGGCGCCCACCAGCAGGCCGGCCACGGCGTGCATGAGATCGAAGTTCAAGAAGGACCTGCGAAACGGGAAGGGGAACCTCGGACGATAGCCGAAACCCCGTCGCGGCCCGAAATCCGATTCCCCGCTGCTCGTTGCCGGCTTAAAGTCGCACGATTCGTCCCAGGATCCCGGCCATGACCTTGCCCATCGACTTTGCCCATATCTCCCGTCCGCACCTGCTGTCGCTGCTGCGCGCGGCCCCCAAGGCCGAGCTGCACATCCACATCGAGGGGTCGCTGGAGCCCGAGCTGATCTTCGAGCTGGCCGCCCGCAATGGCATCCAGCTGCCGTATGCCGACGTGGAGGCGCTGCGCCGGGCCTACGCGTTCACCAACCTGCAGACCTTCCTGGACGTCTACTACGCGGGCGCCAGCGTGCTGATCACCGAGGCCGACTTCGACGCGATGGCCTGGGCGTACTTCGAGCGCGCCGCGCGCGACAACGTCGTGCACTGCGAGATCTTCTTCGATCCGCAGACGCACACCGCCCGCGGCATCGCCATGGGAACCGTCATTCGCGGGCTGGACGCCGCCGCGCGCCGCGCCGAGGCCGAGCTGGGCCTCAGCGTGCGACTGATCCTCTGTTTCCTGCGCCACCTCGACGAAGATGACGCCCTCGCCACGCTCGAGGCGGCGCTGCCGTATCGCGACAAGTTCGTGGGCGTTGGTCTCGATTCGAGTGAGATGGGGCATCCTCCGGAGAAGTTCGCGCGCGTATTTGCAAAGGCTCGCGAGCTGGGCCTGCGTCCGGTCGCCCATGCGGGCGAAGAAGGTCCGCCCGCCTATATCTGGTCGGCGCTGGACGTGCTCCACGTCGAGCGCATCGACCACGGCGTGCGCTGCGTCGAAGATGCGGCGCTGGTCGAGCGTCTGGCCCGCGAGCGCATTCCACTCACGGTATGCCCGCTGTCCAACGTGAAGCTGTGCGTGTTCGACGACCTCGACAGGCACAACATCCCCGCGTTGCTGGCCGCTGGACTGTGCGTCACCATCAACTCGGACGATCCGGCCTACTTCGGTGGCTATGTCAACGACAACTTCGTTCAACTGTTCAAATCGCTGCCGCAGCTGACGGCTCGGGACGCCTACACGATGTTGCGCAACAGCTTCGAGGGCTCGTTCGTCCAGGAGGAGGACAAGGCGTTGTGGATCGAGGAACTCGACAGCGTGTTCGCGGCCAACGAACCGTGATGGGGTGCACGGGGCCGGTTCAGCGGTGGCTCAGCTCGGGTTAAGGTTGAGCGTCGGGGGCCGAAATGGGGGGGTAACCGTCTCGTCGAGGCGCGTCATCCGGATGCCTCCCATGAAAAGCCTGACCATCAAGACCCGTCTCCTGCTGCTCGTCGGCAGCCTGCTGGCGTTGCTCGTCATCGCCGCCAGCTTCCTCGTGTTTCGCATGAATGCCAGCAACGTGTCGCTGGGGTCGCTCTACAACGACCGCGTGATCTCGCTGGAGCAGCTCAAGCATGCCAGCGACGCGTACAACGACATCGTCGACATCGCCCACAAGGCCGCCGGCGGGTCGCTGGCGCCGGCTGCCGCGTCGACGCAGGTCAAGGCAGCGCTGGCCAAGGGTGGCGCGCGCTGGAAGGATTACCTGGCCACGGAACTCGACGAGCAGGAGCGGACGCTGGCGCAGCAGGCGTCGGCGCTGATCGTGACGGCCGACGCGGTCACCGGCGAACTGCTGTTGCTGCTCGACAAGGGCGACGTCGACGGCCTGCGCACCCTCACGTCCACCAAGCTCTATCCGGCGATGGATCCGCTGGCCGACACGATCGACAAGCTGGCGCTGGTGCAGCTCGACGGCGCCGGCGCCGAATACCACGCGGCCCAGAAGCTCTACACGCTGGTGCTGTGGTCGACGCTGGCCATCAGCGGCGTCGTGCTGGCAGTGGCCGCGCTCGTCAGCCTGAGCCTCATCCGCTCCATCACCGGCGGCATCGCCGTGGCCGTGAAGGTGGCCAGGACCGTGGCCGCGGGGGACCTCGGCTCGACCATCGTCGTCGACCGCCGCGACGAGATCGGCACCCTGCTGGGCGCGCTCAAGCACATGAACGAGAGCCTCGTGGCCATCGTGGGCGATGTGCGTAGCGCCTCCGAATCCATCGCCATGGGCTCGTCGCAGATCGCCAACGGCAACGCCGACCTGAGCCATCGCACCGAGGAACAGGCCAGCAACCTGCAGCAGACGGCCGCGTCGATGGAGGAGCTCACGGCCACGGTCAAGCTCAACGCCGACACGGCGCGCCGCGCCAGCGAGCTGGCCGAGGGCGCGTCCACGGTGGCGGCGCGCGGCGGCGAGGTGGTGGGACAGGTGGTGGCCACGATGGATGGCATCACCGAGAGCTCGAAGAAGATCACCGACATCATCGGCGTGATCGATGGCATCGCGTTCCAGACCAACATCCTGGCACTGAACGCCGCGGTGGAAGCGGCGCGTGCGGGTGAACAGGGCCGCGGCTTCGCCGTGGTGGCCAGCGAGGTGCGCTCGCTCGCGCAGCGCTCGGCGACGGCGGCCAAGGAGATCAAGGTGTTGATCGGCGAGAGCGTCGGCAAGGTGGAGAACGGCACCCGCCTGGTGGCCGACGCCGGCCGCACGATGGGCGACATCGTGGATCAGGTCAGGCAGGTGAGCCAGCTGATCACGGAGATCAGCAACGCCAGCGACGAGCAGTCCACCGGCATCGGGCAGATCGGCGACGCGGTGTCGCAGCTCGACCAGGTGACGCAGCAGAACGCCGCGCTGGTGGAGGAATCCGCCGCGGCGGCCGAAAGCCTGCGCATCCAGGCGGATTCGCTGGCGAGGACCGTCGCTACCTTCAGGCTTTGATCTGCGACGCGTGGGTCCTGTGACTTCGCGCAGGATGACGGGCCTTCGGCCCTACCAGCCGTCCGGCGCGATGAACGACGGATTGCGCAACGACGTGACCACGTGGTCGCGCCACGCGCCGTCGATGTAGAGGTAGTCGGGCGCCACGCCTTCGTGGCGGAATCCCAGGCGCTCCAGCACGCGTCCGCTGCGCAGGTTCTCGGGCCGGTAGGCGGCCTGCACTCGGTGCAGGTTCACCCGCGGCGAGAACATCTCCTCCAGCCCGGCCGTGATCGCCTCGGTCATCAGGCCCTGGCCCACGTGCGCCTCGTCCAGCGCGTAGCCGAGCATCGCGCTCTGGAACGCGCCGCGCGACACCTGGCTGAAGTGCAGGCTGCCGATCACCTCCACGTCCGACGACGGCAGGCGTGCGCCGCCCGCGCGGCTGGCGTCGATCAGCCAGTAGCGGTAGGCGGCGTCGTTCTGGAACGCGCTGAGGCCGGTGGCCACGCGCGTGGCCTGGGCCTCCACCGTGTAGAACGAGTCGGCCGTGGGCGGATCCCAGGGCGCGAAGTGCTGGCGGTTGCGGCGCTGGAATTCGCAGACGGCCGGGGCGAGGCCGGGATCGCCGGCGACCAGGCGCAGTCGCGCGGTGGTGATTTCGTAGCGGGCGAGCGGGACGATACCCAACATGGAAGGTCGGCGAGAGCGATGCGCAAGAGGACTCGCATCGTACCCGGACGAGCCTGTGTCATCCTGCGCGACTGCGCGCAGGATGACGACGCTGGTCAGGGGATCGTTTCGGCGGCCGGCGCGAGCGCCTCGAGCGCCCGCGCGAGGGCGGGCGCGTCCGCGCCGAACGCGTACGCGTCCATGCCCAGGTGGCCGCCCGTCACGCCGGAATGCACCCGCAGCGGCGCGTGGGCCGGGCCGCCGGCGCCGGCGGCGATGAACCACGGCAGCAGGTGTTCGTCGGTCGGGTGCATGGTCTGCGCCTCGGGGGCCAGCGCGCGGTAGTGCCACAGCGAGGCCCAGTCGCGTTCGGCCGAGCGGTCGGCGAACCAGGCGCGGAACGCGGCGCTGGCGGGGATCTCGGGCACCGGCCCCGGACGCGGCAGCCCCAGGCGCAGGTTGTGCGTGATGGAGCCGGTGCCGACGATCCACACCCCCTCGTCCACCAGCGAGCCCAGCGCGGCGCCCAGCTCGAACAGTTGCCGGGGCGACCGGTCGGGCGGGAAGGCGACGGGCAGGACGGGGATGTCGCCGTCCGGGCGGATGCTTCGCATCGGCACCCAGATGCCGTGGTCGAGGCCGCTCGCGTCGGCGTGCTCCACGTCGATGCCGGCCCATTGCAGCAACTGCTCCACGTGGGGCGCGAGGCAGGGCACGCCGTCCGCTTCATAACGCAAGTCGTACAGCGCCTGGGGAAAGCCGCCGAAGTCGTGGATGGCCACGTGGCGCGCGCCCGCGAGCGTGACGGCGCGGCGCGCGAGCGTGTGCGCGGACAGCGCCACGATGGCCGCTGGCGGCGACTCGCCGGCGGCGACGCGGGCGTCGATGACGCGACCCAGGTCGCGCCAGAACGCGCCGGCCGCGCCAGGCTCCAGCGCCGTCATCGGCGAGCCGTGCGAGAGGAAGACGGGGGCGTAACGGGAGTCCATGCGGTCATTGAATCACCCACCCCGCGCGGCGTCGTTCGAAGCGATTGCCGACGCTGTTCAATGGCGTTGACGAATGGATCGCGGCCCTGCGCGGCCGTTCGGGGCGCGAATCGACGGATGCGCGCGGCGACCGTCGCCGCTTCGGTGTACCGTATCGGGCATGACGAAAGACAGTGCATTGACCGACATCAAGAATCGCCCGCAGGCCTCGGTGTGGCGGCTGGCCGGCCGCCAGGTGTGGCGCGACTTCATCGCCGGCGAGCTCAAGCTGCTGCTGTGGGCGGTGGTGCTGGCCGTGGGCGCGTTGAGCGCGGTGGGCCTGTTCGCCGACCGCATGCGTTCGGGCCTGGTGCGCGACGCCGCGCAACTGCTGGGCGGCGACGCGGTGGTGCTGGCCGACAAGCCGCTGGCGGCGGCGTTCACGCAGGCGGCCCTCGAGCGCGGTCTCGTCGTGGGCCAGGCCGCCAACTTTCCCAGCATGGCGCGCGCGGCTGCCGCGCAGGGCGGGGCGGCGCGGCTCGCGGCGGTCAAGGCGGTCGACGCCGCCTATCCGCTGCGCGGCACCATCAGCGTGAAGTTCGGCGACACGGCGGCTGTCGAAGCGCTGAAGCATGGTCCCGCGCGCGGCACCGTCTGGGTCGATCCGGCGCTGGCTGGCGCGTTGTCGCTGAAGGTGGGCGATCCGTTGGAACTGGGCGACAGCACGCTGCGCATCGCGGCGCTCATCACCGTCGAACCCGACCGCGGCACCGGCTTCGCCGCGCTGGCGCCGCGCGTCATGCTCGACGTGGCCGACCTGCCCGCCACGGGCCTGGTGCAGCCGTCCAGCCGTGTCACGTGGCGGCTCGCCGTGGGCTCGCCGGGCGGCGACGAGAAGCTCGCCGGCGCGTACGCCGACTGGGCCAATGCGAAGATCAAGTCCGACGGCCTGCGCGGCGTGCGGGTGGAGAACCTCGCGTCGGGCCGGCCCGAGATGACGCAGACGGTCGATCGCGCGCAGCAGTTCCTCAGCCTGGTGGCGCTGCTCACCGCGCTGCTGTCGGCCGTGGCCGTGGCGGTGGCGGCGCGCGATTTCGCGCAGCGCCACCTCGACGACTGCGCCATGCTGCGCGTGCTGGGCCAGACGCAGAACCGCATCGCCGCGGTGCACGCCATCGAGTTCTTCGGGCTGGGGCTCGTCGCCAGCCTGCTGGGCCTGGCCCTCGGCTTCGCGCTGCACCTGGGCTTCATGGCGCTGCTCGCCAGCTGGTTGCCCAACGGCCTGCCGTGGCCCGGCCCGGCGCCGGCGCTGTTGGGGGTCGGCGTGGGCCTGACGCTGCTGCTGGGCTTCGGCCTCCCGCCGGTGCTGCAGCTGGCGCGCGTGCCGCCCCTGCGCGTGCTGCGACGCGACGTGGGCACGCCCAAGGTGGCCAGCCTGGGCGTGTTGGCCGGCGGCTTTCTCGGCTTCGCGGCGCTGATGATCGTGGCGGCCCGCGACGTCAAGCTGGGCCTCATCAGCGTGGGCGGCTTCGCCGGCGCGGCGTTGCTGTTCGCGTTGGTGGCGTGGCTGGCCGTCAAGGCGCTGCGGCGCTTCGTGCCCGAGTCGCGCGCTCCGCGCTGGCTGGTGCTGGCCACGCGCGCCATCGCGGCGCGCCCGGCGTTCGCGGTGCTGCAGGTGTCGTCCATGGCCATCGGCCTGATGGCGCTATGGGTGCTGGTGCTGCTGCGCACCGACCTCATCGACAGCTGGCGCGCGGCCACGCCGCCCGACGCGCCCAACCGCTTCGTCGTCAACGTGCAGCCCGACCAGGCGCAGGCCTACCGCGCGCTGCTCAAGACTTCGGGCGTGCAGGGCGACGACTGGTTTCCGATGATTCGCGGGCGCCTCGTCACGATCAACGACGAGCCCGTGGGCAAGCGCTACAAGCCCGATACCGACGCGTCCAACATGATCCAGCGCGAGCTCAACCTGAGCAACTCGCGCGAGCTGCCCAGGCAGGCCAGGATCGTCGCCGGACAGTGGGTGCCCGGCGAGGCCGATGGCCTCAGCCTGGAGGAGGGGCTGGCCAAGACGCTGGGCGTCAAGCTGGGCGACAAGATGGTGTTCGACGTCGGCGGCCAGCAGGTGTCGAGCCGGGTCACCTCGCTGCGCAAGGTCGACTGGGGCTCGATGCGCGTCAACTTCTTCGTCATGTTCCCGCGCGCCGACATGGGCGACCTGCCGCTCAGCTACATCAGTGCGTTCAAGGCGCCCTCCGTGGCCGGCTTCGATAACCGGCTGGCCGCCAGCTTCCCCAACGTGACGGCCATCGACGTGTCGGCCACCATCGCCCAGTTGCAGGGCGTGCTCGACCAGGTGATCCACGCCGTCGAGCTGCTGTTCGCGTTCGCGTTGGTCGCCGGCCTGGTGGTGCTGGTGGCCACGGTGTCGGCCACGCGCGAGGCTCGGGCGCGCGAGTTCGCGGTCATGCGCGCGGTGGGCGCGTCGGGCAGGCTACTGGGCCGAGTGCAGCGCGTCGAGCTGATGGGCGTGGGCGCGCTCGCCGGCCTGCTCGCCGCCAGCGCGGCGGTGGCGGTGGGCTGGGGCCTGGCCACCTGGGTGTTCGAGTTCCACTGGAATCCGCCGTGGTGGGTGCCGGTGGCGGGCGCCGCGAGCGGCGCCGCGCTGGCGCTGGCCGCCGGCTGGTGGAGCCTGCACGAGGTGCTGGCGCGGCCGGTGATGGAGACCTTGCGCCGTGCCGCGCAAGAGTGAGCTGGCACGCCGATTGATCCGTTGACCCCATGATTCGAATCGGACTCATCTCGGACACCCACGGCCTGCTGCGTCCCGAGGCCGTCGACGTCCTGCGCGGCAGCGACTTCATTGTCCACGCCGGCGACATCGGCGAGAACGTGCTGGAGCCGCTGGCCACCATCGCGCCCGTCACCGCCGTGCGCGGCAACAACGATCGCGCGCCCTGGGCCCATCGCATCGCCGAGACCGAGCTGTTGCGCTTCGGCGAGGTCACCCTGCACGTGCTGCACGACCTGGCCGACCTGGCCATCGACCCGCAAGGTGCGGGAGTCGACGTGGTGGTTACCGGCCACTCTCACCGTCCCCGTATCGACCGGCGCAGCGGCGTGCTCTACGTCAATCCGGGCAGTGCCGGGCCGGTGCGATTCAGCTTGCCCGTCTCGGTGGCCCTGATGCAGGTGTCCGGCAAGGACGTCACCGTGCGCATCGTGGAGCTGGAGTCGCTGCGGACGGCCTGAGGGCGCGCGGCCGATCGCCCACGGGGATCCGCACGGAGCCCTCGCCGAGACATCGCCATCACGGCTTGGCGGCCGCCGCGGCGTAGGCGTCCCGCCCGCAGCAGCGACGCAGCCATTGCGCAACCGCGGTGGGCACGGCGGCTTCGCCGTCGCGCAGCAGGGGGATGACGCTGGCGACGTTGAGGTCGGCCACCGAAAACACATCGCCCACCAACCACTCTCGCTCGGACAGCGCGGCGGACAGGCGGGAAAGAGGCCGCTCCAGATCTGCCAGCGCTGCAGCGATCTCCCGGGGGTCTCGCCGCGCGGCCGGGCACCACCGTGCCGATGCCGCCCAATGCGAGTAGGGCGCCTCGATCGTCGTCGCTGCCCAGAATGACCATTGCATCGCCAGCGAATCGCCCCGCTCCAGCCGCGGTTTCAGCCGGCCGTGCCGCTCGGCGAGATGCAGGTTGATCGCAAGCGACTCCGCGAGGATCAGCCCGTCATCGACGAGGCATGGAATGCGCCCGGCCGGGTTGATCGCCAGATAGGCCGGGTCGGTTGCCGCGTCCTGCACGCCGATGGGATGGTGTGAATAGGTCAGGCCGAGCTCTTCCGCCATCCAGAGAACTCGAAATGCGCGCGAACGGCTCGTGCCGTAGATCGTGAGGCTCATGCCCCATTGTCGATGAGCGGGCGGACCGCGCGAGGTTCAGGCGTCGGCTCCCACCCACTCGATCTTCGCCCCCAGCGACACGAGGTTCTCGACGAAGCGCGGATGCGCGCGGCGGATCGGCGTGGCGTTGTAGATGGTGGAGCGGCCCTCGATGCTCGACGCCAGCATCAGCAGCGCGATGGCCACGCGGATGATGTAGGGACTGTCCACCTCGGCGGCCACCAGCGGCTTGCCGCCGAAAGTGACCACGCGGTGCGGGTCGGACTGGAACGCGTGGGCGCCGAACTTCGACAGCTCCGACGTCCAGCCCAGCGCGCCGTCGTACACCTTGTTCCAGAACATCACCTGGCCCTCGGCGCGCACGCCCAGCGCGATGAAGATGGGCAGCAGGTCGACGGGAAAGTAGGGCCACGGCGCGGCCTCGATCTTCTGCAGCATGTTGCGCGTGAAGGGCTCGCGCACCTTCAGGCCGGCGGGCACGAACGCGCGCGACCAGCCGCCCTCGTGCGTGATCTCCACGCCCAGCTTGGCGAAGCTGCGATCGAGCAGCGGAAAGAACTGCGGCGCGCTGTTCTTCACCTCGACGTCGCCGCCGGTGATGGCGCCCAATGCGAGAAAGGTGACGACCTCGTGGAAGTCCTCGACGAAGGTGAAGTCGACGCCGTGCAACGCGTCGACGCCCTGCACGGTGAGCCGCGACGTGCCGATGCCCGAGATGCGCGCGCCCATGCGCACCATGAAGGCGCAGAACTCCTGCACGTGCGGTTCCGACGCCGCGTTGGTGAGCTCGGATTCGCCGTCGGCCAGCGCGGCGCACAGCACGAAATTTTCGGTGGTGGTGACCGAGGCGTAGTCGAGCCAGCGGCGGTGCGCGTGCAGCGGGCGGCGCGCGTGCACGATCAGCGCGCCGGGGCCGCGCTCCACGTGCGCGCCGAAGCCCTCGAACACCTCCACGTGCGGGTCGATCTCGCGCACGCCCAGCGTGCAGCCCTGCACGTCGTTCTCGAT
>JBBQYL010000127.1:0-14478 GCA_038208735.1 Burkholderiales bacterium | reverse complement strand
TGGTCGTGGTCGTGGTCGTGGTCGTGGTCGTGGTCGTGGTCGTGGTCGTGGTCGTGGTCGTGGTCGTGGTCGTGGTCGTGGTCGTGGTCGTGGTCGTGGTCGTGGTCGTGGTTCTCGGGGCGCGCTGGGTCAGTCACGACTGACCGGGCAAGTCTCTTTTGTTCGTGTCCCCCGCCGGCCTGCGGCGCGGCTCCTCCTTGACCTCACAAAAGAGACTTGCCCGGTGCGTCGTTCCACGCCCGGTGTGCCAGCGGACAACATTCGCTGGGGAAGACGTCCGCGAATTTGTGAGGTGGTGTTGGCATCGTCGGGCCGTCGTGGCCGCGACGATGCCCGCGGCCGGCCGTCTCACACGTCACCGGGCCTGACGCGAATTGCGGCTCGAGATGCCGGCGCTACTTTTCGTGATGGACGACCGGCACCGCCAGCCGTCATTCCGCGCGCAGTCGCGGAATTCCCACCGAGACGTCTTGTTCGCCAGCGTGGATCCTGCGACTGCGCGCAGGATGACCCGGTTGGCACGGTGATGACCCGGTTGGCACGGTGATGACACAGTTGGCGCGCTGACGACCCGGTTTGCGCGGTGACGACCCGGTTGGCGCGGCGACGACGCTGTTGCCGAGGTGATGTCCCCCTTCGTTGGTCACGAGAAGGAGAGTCGGCGTCGCGATGCGAAGTTCGCGTCAGGCCCGACGGCGCGTGAACGAGCCGGCCGCGGGCTTCGTCGCGGCCTCGATGGCCCGACGAAACCAAAACCACCTCAAAAATTCGCGGACGTCTTCCCCAGCGAATGTTGTCCGCTCGCAAGCCGGGCCTGGAACGACGAACCGGCGAGTCTCTTTTGTGAGGTCAAGGAGGAGCCGCGCCGCAGGCCGGCGGGGGACACGAACAAAAGAGACTTGCCCGGTAAGTCGTGACTGACCCACCGCGCCCCGCAAACCGCAAACCGCAAACCGCATCACGCAGTCACCCATCCCGCATCACGCAAACCAGCCAGCCAGCAAACGAAAGATCAACCAGCAGCCAATTGCCGCAGAGCCTGCTCGAACACCTCGACCGGCTGCCCGCCGGAGATCAGGTGCTTGTCATCGATGATGATGGCCGGCACCGAGTTGATGCCGCGCTGCTGGTAGTACCGTTCGCGCTCGCGCACCTCGTCCGCGTAGCGGCCGCTGGACAGCACCTCGCGCGCCTGTTCGCCGTCGAGGCCGGCCTCGGTGGCGTAGCGCACCAGCACCTCGTGCGAGCTGGGATCCTGGCCGTCCGTGAAGTAGGCCTTCAGGAACGCGTGCTTCAGCGCCAGCGCGTTCTCTCCGGTGGTGCTCCCGTCGTGGTCGAGCACCTCGGCCCAGTGGAGCAGGCGGTGCGCATCGAACGTGTTGTAGATGCGCGCCCGGGCGTCCATGTTGAACGTGAAGCCCACGGCCGCGCCGCGTTCGCGGATTGCCTCGCGGTTCTTCTGCACCTGCGCGGCCGGCATGCCGTACTTGCGCGCGATGTGCTCGTTGGTGTCCTCGCCCTCGGGCGCCATCTGCGGGTTGAGCTCGAAGGGCTGGAAGTGCAGCGTCACCGGCACCTCGGGGCCCAGGCGCTCGAGCGCCGTCTCCAATGCGGTGAGGCCGATGGCGCACCAGGGGCAGGAGACGTCGGAGACGAAATCGATCTTCATGGCGGGGTTCCGGCAAGGGGGTGCCACGAAGTTTAGGGCGAACTCGCGGGACGCAAGGGCCGTGGGGTCACAGCATCATCAGCAGCCCCATGACGATGGCGATGCCGAAGCAGAACGCGCCGACGGCGCGCAACTGGCGCTGCTTCTCGGACTGCTGGCGCGAGGAGATGAAGGCGAGCGTGCCGGCGCCGATGCCGGCGATCATCGAGACGATCGGGAGGAAGTTGCCCACGGCGGATTCCTTCATGGAAGAGGGGGACGAAAAGGTGCGGGCCAGACGACCCTGCCTGAATGAACGCGTTACGCGCCGCGATCCGGACATCGCCGTCGGTTAAGCTGCACGCGCCCTTGGCCACCTCGACAACGCCGCCCTTGACCGCCCTCTTCGCCGCCCTGCTCCTCCTGATCGCCGGCTACGTCGTCTTCGACCGCCGCCGCCACGCCCGTCTCAAGACGGCCTGCACGGCGGCCTGGGAACAGGCCTACGCCAGCACCGCTTCGAAGCCGTCGTTCGAGATGGCCTACTCGTACGGCGAGCCCGTGTTCAAGATCGAGTTCGCGTCGAAGGTGGCGCAGGCCGCGGCCGCCGATGCCAATGCCAATGCCGCGTTCCTGCAGTCCATCGACGCCCTGTGCAAGGGCCGCGGCCGCAAGCGCCAGTTCAAGGCGCAACGCGCGGTGTTCTTCCAGCATCCGGGCGACGACGAGGCCGCGGTGGTGCACTGCTGCGACACGATGCGCGCGCAGGTGGGCCGCACGATCGTGTATGCCGACAATGTGAAGACCTACGGGCTGAAGACGTCCATCGTGGGCACGCCGGCGCTGGGGATCGCGCACTGCCCGTGGTGCGGCAGCTCGCTGCCGCCGACGGCCTGACGCCCGCTCAGACGAAGTCGCGCGCCCGGTAGTACGTCATCCCGACGGCCTGCATCAGCCCGCCCACGGCCTCGCCGCCCGGAAACGCCGGGTTGACGATGGGCGCGAACCAGTCGAGCTCGTCGGACCTCGCCAGCATCTTGTCGGTGACCACCTTGGCTGCCACGCGCGTGGGCACCAGGCCATGGCCACAGAAGCCCTGGGCCCAGAACACGCGGCCGTCGCGCTGGCCCCAGTCGGGCATGCGGCGCATGGTGATGTCGATGTGGCCGCCCCAGGCGTAGTCCATCTCCACGTCGGCCAGTTGCGGGAACACGCGCACGATGTTGCGCTTCATGGCCTGCTGCAGGTTCACGGGCGTGCCGCCGAGGTAGGTGCACTTGCCGCCGAACAGCAGGCGGTGGTCGGCCGTCATGCGGAAGTATTCGAGGATGAACTGGTTGTCGTAGACCGCGTGGTTGCCCGGGATCAGGCTGCGCGCCAGGGCCTCGCCCAGCGGCGCGGTGACGCCGATGAAGGTGCCCACCGGCAGCGTGCGCGAGGCCAGCGTCGGGTCGAGCTTGTCGACGTACGCGTTGGTGGCGAGCACCAGCTGGTGGCAGCGCACCACGTGCGGGCCGACGTTCACCTCGATGTGGCTGGACTTCTCCACGTAGCTGTCCACCTTGCTCTGCTCGAAGATGCGCACGCCGTGGCTCTCGACCGCGCGGGCCAGGCCCAGCACGTACTTCAGCGGGTGGATGTGGCAGCCTTCGGGATCGACGATGCCGGCCTGGAAGCGCGGTGAGTTCACGTAGCCGCCGAGATCCTTCTTCTCGATCAGTTGCAGCTTGTCGTAGCCCCACTCGTCGACGCACTCCTCGATCCAGTCGGTGAGGTCGGCCACGCGGCGCTGCAGCACCGCCACTTCCAGGTGGCCCTGCACCAGGTCGCAGTCGATGGCGTGGTCGGCCATGATCCCGCGGATGTCGGCCACGGCCTCGCGCGACGCGTCGAACATGCGCTTGGCACGCTCCTGGCCCATCGCGCCCTTCAGGCGCTGCATGCCGCACGGGAAGCCGATGATCATCTGGCCACCGTTGCGGCCCGACGCGCCCCAGCCCACGCGGCTGGCCTCGACGACGAGCACCCGCTTGCCGGCCTTGGCCAGCTCCAGCGCGCTGTACAGGCCGAAGAAGCCGGCACCGACCACGCACACGTCGACGTCCAGGCTCTCCTGCAGCGACGGGCGGATCGATTGCAGGTGGCGCGACGAGGCGGCGTAGTACGAGTCGACGTAGTCGGAAGAGGAGCGGAACATGGACGGCTTTCTTGGAGAAACGGATCAGGCGAGTTCGACGAGGTGGACCAGGTCCCAGTGGTGGCGCGGGTCGGCGGCGGCGTGGCGCTCGGCGCTCTCGTGGCGCTTGAGCGCGACGAACAGATCCACCAGCGGATCGCCGAACAACTCGCGCATCAGCGCGCTGGCCTCCAGGGCGTCGCACGCCCGCGGCAGCGTGGTCGGCAAGGCGACGCCTGCGCCCCCTTCCGGCGCCAAGCCTTGCTCGATGCCCGCCAGGCCCAGGCCCAGCGTCGCGGCCACGATCAGGTAGGGATTCGCGTCGCCGCCCGGCAGGCGGTTCTCGATCCGGCGGTTCTGCGCGCTCGCCTGCGGCAGGCGGAACGCCACCGCGCGGTCGTCGTGGCCCCAGCTGGCCGACGACGGCGAGGCGTTGCTCAGGCGGATGCGGTCGAACGCCATGTCGTGCGGCGCGAAGAAGGCCATGGCGGCGTCGGCGTGGCGCTGCAGGCCGCCGATGAACGCGCCCAGCGCGTCGCGATCGCGGCCATCGGGATGCGCGAAGGCGTTGGTGTGCGTGGCCGGCTCGCCGGCGAGCGCGCCGTCCTTGTGCTGCAGGCTGAAGTGCCAGTGCATGCCGGTGCCGGGCTCGTCGAGGAACGGCTTGGGCGCGAACGTGGCGAGGAAGCCGAACTTCGCGGCCACCTGGCGCGCGAGGCGCTTGAAGCGGAACACCGCGTCGGCCTGGGCCAACGGCTCGCCGGGCATGAAGTTCACCTCGTACTGCGAATACGCCGCCTCGTGCGCGTGGCCGCACACGGGAATGCCCTGCAGGTGGCAGGCCTCGAACAGCGCGTCGAAGTACTCGGCGAAGTGGCCGGTGCGCTCCAGCGAGTACGCCTCGCAGGCCCGCTCGCGCGCGGGCGCGCCTACGCGGGACGCCGGCGCGTGCAGGCTCACCTGGCCGTCGAGCTCGCGCCGGTCGACGAGGAACAGCTCCAGCTCCGGCGCCACGGTGGCCACGAGGCCCGCGCGGTCGAGGCGGGCCAGCACGCGGCGCAGCGCGGCGCGCGGCGACAGCTCGCTGGCGCAGATCGCGCGGCCGTAGCGCTCGGCGTGCAGCGGGCCCACGGGCTCGCAGATCACCGCGGCGGTGCCCGCGCGGCCGGGCTGCGCGCACAGCGTGGCCAGGTCGGGCACCAGGCTGATGTCTAGGTAGGACGCCGGCAACAGCGGGCCGAACACGGTCTCGGGCTCGCCCGCCGTCAACGTCAGGCCGAACACCACCGACGGGAAGCGGCAGCCGGCCATGCCCACGAAGTCGGCGTGGCCCACCGACTTGCCGCGCGCCACCGAGGTGAAGTCGCCGACGGCGCATTCGATGGCCGCCACGGGCGTGCCGCCCAGCGCGGCGGACAGCTGCGCGAGCGCGGCCTGGATGGCGGAGCGGTCGGGCGCGGCCAGGGCCGCGGTGGAGAAGGCATTCATGTATCACAGCTTACGCACCGATTGGCCCAGCGTGAAGGGCCATTTGGCGTTGCCGGGACTGGGCCACTTTTTGGCCGAGGCGTAGGATTGCCAGTTCGCCATGCCGTCGCTCCCCTCCGCCATCGCCCCCGCCGACGCCTTGCTCGACTGGCTTCAACACGCCTGGGCACACCCGTCGGCCGAGGAGGCCCGCGTGCCCATCGGGGCGCGCCTGACGCAGCTGCTGCGGCGCGCCATCCTCGATCGCGTGGTGCCGCCGGCGCACCGCCTGCCGTCCACGCGCACGCTGGCGCAGGCACTGGCCATCGCGCGCAACACGGCCGTGCCGGTGTACGAGCAGCTGCGCGCCGAGGGCTTCGTCGTGGCGGGCCAGGGCTCGGGCACCTACGTGTGCCGGATCGGGCCCGACGTGCTGCCCGCGGCCGCCGTGGTCGAGCCGGTGGCCCGATCGCGCGCGGCCACGCCCCTCGCGTTCTCGCGCCGCGGCCGTCGTTATCACAGCCACCCGCTGCACGAGTTCTGGACGCGCCAGCCCTTCTGCCCCGGCCAGTTCGACTTCGCGCTGTTCCCGCACCGCTTGTGGAACCGGCTGCAGCAACGCCAGCTGCGGCGCGCCGACCCGATCCAGCTGGAACAGGGCGAGCCCGGCGGCGCGCCCGAGCTGCGCCAGGCCATCGCCGAGCACGTGCGCGCCACCCGCGGCGTGCGTTGCGCGCCCGACCAGGTGATCATCACCGACGGCACCGGCGAGTCGATCGACCTCGTGGCCCGCCTCATGTGCGACCCCGGCGACGAAGTGCTGCTGGAGGATCCCGGCTACTGGGCCGCCACCCAGGTGCTGTCCGACCACGGACTGCGCCTGCACGCCGCCCCCGTCGACGCGCAGGGCCTGCCGGTGCCCGTGCTGCGCCGCGGCCAGCGCGCGCCGCGACTGGCCTATCTCACGCCGTCCAACCAGGTCCCCACCGGCGGCGTGATGCCGCTGGCCCGGCGGCTCGAATGGCTGCAGTTCGCGGCGCGCCACGACACCCTGCTGCTGGAGGACGACTACGACAGCGAGTACCGCTACGAGGGCGCGCCGTTCCCGTCGCTGCAGGGCCAGGACGCCGCCGGCCGCGTCATCTACCTGGGCACGTTCAGCAAGACGGTGTATCCGGGCATCCGCGTGGCCTTCCTGGTGGTGCCGCCGGGGCTGCAGCGCGTGTTCGCCGACGCGTCGGCCGACTTCTACCGCGATGGCGACCAGATCGTGCAACAGGTGCTGGCCGACTTCATGCGCGAGGGCCACTACGCGGCCCACGTCCGAACGCTGAGGCGCGAATACGCCTCGCGCCGCGAGGCCATGCTGCGCGCGCTGGACGACGCGCTGCCCGAGGAATTCGCCAGCCGGCGCCTGAGCGTGGTCTCCGGCGCGCGCGGCGTGCACCTGACGCTCGCCTTGCCGGACGACGTCGACGACCGCGCCGTGGCGCGCGCGGCCATCGCCCACGGCGTCACCGCCATCCCGCTGTCGGTATACGCCACGCAGGTGGGCTGGCGCGGCCTCGTGCTGTCGTTCGCCGCCACGCCGGTGGCTCACATCGGCCCGCTGGTGGACGCGCTCGCGCCGGTGTTGCGCGACGCGCTGGCGCCAGGGCGCTGACTATCGCCGCGGCCGGACCGATGCGGTCCGCCGCGCACCATGCCCACGAAAAAGCTTTCCGCGGCCGCGCGCCGGGCCTAGAATTTTTGGCAGGAGGAAAGTCCCATGCCCAGGCGCCAGGAATCGCCCACGGACGCCCTGTCGTGACCATCGACGGACGCTCGCTGCTCGCCGTCGCGGCCGCGTTGGGCATCCTGTTCGGGCTCATCGTGCTGGCGCTAGAACGCCGGCTGCGCCAGCCGATCCCGGGCCTGCGCCTGTGGGCGGTGTCCAGCTTCCTGCTCGCCAGCTCGGCCGCCGCGCACGGCCTGCAGGGCATCGCGCCGATGTGGGTGCCGGCACTGGCGGGCAACGCGGCCATCCTGGTGGGACGGGGGTGCACCGTGGCCGCGCTGTGCCAGCTCGACCGCCACCGGCCACCCGTGCGCACGCTGGTCGCGTTGTGCGCCCTGTTCATGGCGGGACTCGTGACCACGCTCGCCGTGTGGCCCAGCTTTCACGCACGCAGCCTGGTGATGGTGTCGGGCATGGCCCTGTTCACCGCCTGGGCCGCGACGACGCTGTTCGCCAGCGCCCCGCTCAGCATCAGCCGCACCGTGACCGTGGTGGGGTTCGCGGGCCTGGCGCTGGCCAACCTCTCGCGCATCTGGGCCCATGCGCGCCAGATCGACCAGGGCACGGCGGTCGACCTGCAGTCGTCGGCGATCGTGGTCTACATCGGCGCCTTGTTGATCTTCGACGTGCTGTGCAACGTGGGCTTCGTGCTGATCATCACCGACCGCATGCACGAGTGGGTGCTGCAGCTGGTGCGCACCGACCACCTCACGGGCGCCCTGTCGCGGGGCGCGCTCTACACGCAGGCGCAGCGCGACCTGCAGATCGCGCGCCGCCAGCACACGTTCACGGCCGCCTTCATCGTCGACATCGACCAGTTCAAGGCGATCAACGACACCCACGGCCACGCCACCGGCGACGCCGTGCTGCGCCACGTGGCGCAGCATGGCCAGGCCGTGCTCCGCTGCACCGACCTGTTCGGGCGCTACGGCGGCGACGAGTTCGTGGCGATCCTGCCGGAGACCGACCTCGACACCGCCGCCACGATCGCGGAGCGCCTGCGCCAGTCGGTAAGCCAGCCAGCGCCGGGCGCGGGCGCGCTGCCGGGCGGCCTGCCCCGGGTGACCGTGAGCATCGGCGTGGCCACGGTGGCCGCGGGCGGGTTGGGCATCGACGAGCTGATCGCGCAGGCGGATGCGGCGCTGTACGCGGCCAAGCATGCGGGCCGCAACTGCACTCGCGCGGCGGATACGGCACCACCGCCACCGCAACCGCCCGACAAGACGCCGCTGCGCGTGATCGTGAGCCGGCTTTGACGTGCGAGGTCTTGAATTTGGTTCATCGCCGATTTGCGGGGGTTGCGGGGTCATGGGGCAGTCGCTGGGGCACTGCTGGGCGTCGCGGGGTCAGTCACGACTCGCCCGGTTCGTCGTTCCATCCTTGGGCGGCCCGCGGGCAACATTCGCCGGGGAAGAAGTCCGCGAGTTTTTGAGGTGGTCTAGGCATCGTCGGGCCGTCGAGGCCGCGACGATGCCAAGACCACCTCACAAATTCGCGGACGCCTTCACTTCGCGAATGTTGTCCGCTGGCAAGCCGGGCGTGGAACGACGCACCGGGCGAGTCTCTTTTGTGAGGTCAAGGAGGAGCCGCGCCGCAGGCCGGCGGAGGACACGAACAAAAGAGACTTGCCCGGTAAGTCGTGACTGACCCACCGCGCCCCGCCACCGACACCCCGCATTCCGGCGATGATCCTCAAATCTGCACCCGCGTGCCCAGCTCGATCACCGAGTTGTTGGGCAGGCGGAAGAACTCCACCACGCTGCCGGCGTTGCGCGTCATGGCGGCGAACAGGCGTTCGCGCCAGTGCGCCATGCCGTCCCCGCGCGTGGGCACCACCACCTCGCGGCTGAGGAAGTAGCTGGTGGTGGACTCCTCCACCTCCAGGCCGTGCGGGCGGCAAAGCGTGAGCGCCTGCGGGATGTCGGGCGTGTTCGTGAAGCCGTAGTTCACCGTGACGCGCCAGAAGCCGCGTGCCAGCGGTTCCACCTGCACGCGCTCGGCGAACGGAATCCACGGCACCTCGTGGAACTTCACGGTGAGGATGACGTTGGTCTCGTGCAGCACCTGGTTGTGCTTCAGGTTGTGCAGCAGCGCCTGCGGCACGGTGCCCACGTTGGCCACGGTGAACACGGCGGTGCGCGGCGTGCGCACGATGTCGTCGGCGGCCAGCGCGGTGATGAACGGCACCAGGTCGGGGTCGTCGCGGCGGATGCTTTCCAGCAGCAGCTCGCGGCCGCGCTTCCAGGTGGACATCACCGCGAACATGGCCAGCGCCAGCATCAGCGGGAACCAGCCGCCGTGCAGGAACTTCAGCGAGCAGGCGGCCACCAGCAGGCCGTCGATGAAGATGAAGAAGCCGGTGGCGCCCAGCGCGATCCACAGCGGGAAGCCCCAGCCGTAGCGCACCACGAAATAGGTGAGCACGGTGTCGATGAGCATCGTCACCGTCACCGTGATGCCGTACGCCGACGTGAGCGCCGAGACGCTGCCGAAGCCCACCACCGCGCACACCACTGCCACCATCAGCGCCCAGTTCAGGCGCGGCAGGTAGATCTGCCCGGCCTCGCGCACCGAGGTGTAGACCACCTCCATGCGCGGCAGGAAGCCCAGCTGGATGGCCTGCTTGGCCATGGAGAACGCGCCCGAGATCACCGCCTGCGACGCGATGACGGCTGCCATCGCGGCCAGCACCACCACCGGCGCCACCCAGGCCTGCGGGAACATCTTGAAGAACGGGTTGGCGATGGCGCTGGGATCGTGGATCAGCAGCGCGCCCTGGCCCATGTAGTTCAGCGCGAGCGCCGGCAGCACCATGGTGCTCCAGGCCAGGCGGATGGGCGTCTTGCCGAAGTGGCCCATGTCGGCGTACAGCGCCTCGGCGCCGGTGAGCGCCAGCACGATGGCCCCCAGCGCGGCCAGCACGTGCCAGCCGCGATCGACCAGGAACTCGACCGCGTGGACCGGATTGAGCGCCTTGAGGATTTCCGGCGCCTGCGAGATGTGCAGCGCGCCCACGATGGCCAGCCCGCTGAACCACACGAGGATGATGGGGCCGAACAACTTGCCGAACGCCCCGGTGCCGAAGCGCTGGGCCGAGAACAGCAACACCAGGATCACGACGGAGATGGGCACCACGTAGGCCTTGAGCGCCGGCGTGATGACCTCGATGCCCTCGACCGCGCCCATGACGGTGACGGCCGGCGTGATGACGCTGTCGCCGAAGAACAGCGTGGCGCCGAACATGCCCACCAGCAAGATGAGCGTGCGCCGCTGCGGCGTGCCGCCCGCCGCCTTGGCCGCCAGCGCGGTGAGCGCCATGGCGCCGCCTTCGCCGTTGTTGTCGGCGCGCAGGATCAGGATCACGTACTTGAGCGTGACCACCAGCATCAGTCCCCAGAAGATGGTGGAGACGGCGCCGATCAGGTGCCATGCGTCGAGCGGAACGCCCACGCCCGACACCGGCTGGAAGATCTCGTGCAGCGTATACAGCGGACTCGTGCCGATGTCGCCGTACACGACGCCCAATGCGCCCAGCGTCATGGCCCCGAGGCCCGCGCCGTGTTCCTTGCTGCTCATGAGATCGGCAGATCCTGCGGTCGGGTGCGTTCGCAGGTCCTTGGTTGGTAGGGAACGCATTCTGACCCAAAAGCGCGCCGCGACTGTTCCCCGTTAAAGTGCGCGTCATGCTGATCAACTGCGTCGCCTACGAGAACGGAGCCAAGCTCGCGGACATTCCCGTCACGGAGATCAGCGACTACCTGGCGCGCCCGTCCTGCTTCGTGTGGGTGGCGCTCAAGGACGCCACCGAGGACGAGCTGAAGACCATGCAGGCGAAGTTCGGCCTGCACGAGCTGGCGGTGGAGGACGCGCTGCATGGCCACCAGCGGCCCAAGGTGGAGGAGTACGGCGACACGCTGTTCGCCGTGGTGCACACGGTGGAGATGACGCCCACCGACGAGCTGACCACCGGCGAGGTGGACATCTTCGTGGGCGCCAACTTCGTGCTGTCGGTGCGCAACCGCAGCCGCCAGAACCTGCTGCAGGTGCGCGAACGCTCCGAGCGCGAGCCGCAGTTGCTGAGCCACGGCCCGGCCTTCGTGTTCTACGCGCTGCTGGACGCGGTGGTCGACCGCTACTTTCCCATCATCGACCGGCTCGAGACCGAGCTGGAAGAGGTGGAAGACCAGATCTTCGAGCCCGGCACCTCGCAGGCCAACATCCGCCGGCTGTACGAGCTCAAGAGCGACATCGGCGTCGTGCGGCACGCGGTCACCCCGCTGATCGACGCCGTGCACAAGCTGTTCAGCGGCCGCGTGCCGGCCGTGTGCGAAAACAACCGCGAATACTTCCGCGACGTGTTCGACCACCTGCTGCGCATGAACGGCTCGCTGGACAACCTGCGCGACACCATCGGCACCGCCATCCAGGTGAACCTGGCGATGGTGGCCATCGAGGAATCCGTGGTCAACAAGCGCCTGGCCGCCTGGGCCGGCATCTTCGCGGTGATCAGCGCGTTCGCCGGCATCTGGGGCATGAACTTCAAGTTCATGCCGGAGCTGGAATGGCACTACGGCTATCCGATGGCGCTGGGCACGATCACGATCGTGTGCGTGGTGCTGTACCGGCAGTTCAAGAAGTCGGGGTGGTTGTAGTTCTTGAGGCTTGGCGCTTGGCGCTTCGGCCGGCGAGTCAGGACGTCGAGGGTTTCTGGCCACGATCTCGGCGGGCAAAGGAGGTGGGGTCGTGGCCAGAGCACCTCCCAAGCCCTCCAACCCCCGACTCGCCACTCAAAGCGGCAAGCGACGGCGAAAGCCCTCAGGCCGGCTGGGACTCCGGCGCCGGCTGCGTGTCGAGCTCGATCTCCACACGGTCGCGGCCTTCCTGCTTGGCGCGGTACATCGCCTCGTCGGCGCGCTTGATGCCCTCGTTGAGGTCCTCGCCGCGGTGCCACTCGGCCACGCCGAAGCTGCACGTCACGCGCAGGCCCTCCACCCATTGCGCGCTGGCGATGCGCTCGCGCAGGCGCTCGGCGATGTCGCGTCCCTTCAGGCCCGGGGTGTCGCGGAAGACCAGGAGGAACTCCTCGCCGCCCCAGCGCGCGAACAGGTCGTCGCGCTGCACGGCGGAGCGCACCAGTTCGGCCAGCCCGCGGATCACCTGGTCGCCGGTGTCGTGGCCCAGCGTGTCGTTGACGCGCTTGAAGTGGTCGATGTCGATGAACACGAGCGTCATCGGAAAGGTCTGGGCGCCGCCCAGGCGCACGATGCGCGTGAGCTCGTCGGCCAGGCCCTTGCGGTTGAGCGCGCCGGTGAGCGGGTCGGTGCGGGCGATCTCCGCCAGGCTGCGGGTTTCCAGGCGCAGCGATTCGTTGAGGCGCTGCAACGAGGTCTGGCTGGCCGCCGACAGCCGCAGTTCGCGGCGCTTCAGAAGGCCGTCGACCACCAGGTAGCCCAGCACCGACAGCATCCACACCGCGATGATGCCCAGGCGGAAGGTGGCCGTGGAGATCAGCTTGCCTGAGAGCTCGATGCGCTGGATGCGGATCGTGTGCAGGCCCGGCTCCACCTTCGGTCCGGTGGAGAACGCGATCTGGGTGGCGTTGCGGAAATCGGGCGCCTCCAGGTCGAGCGTCATCGGGTGCTCGTCGATCCACCACTGCGAGACCGTGAAACGGCTCAGGGGCACCTCGTACCCCTGAGGGTAGGCCGACGGCTCGTAGATGAGCTGGTCGATCTTCTCCGACTCGGGCACGCCCACCCTGGAATAGGCCGGGTTGAAGTTGCGCACGTAGATGCGCACGCGCTGCTGTGCCTCGGGGCCGGTGGCGGTGATCCACAGCTTCATCGAGTCGAAGCGGCTCAGGTCGATGCCATGAGGCGCGTTGGCGAGCTCGAGGCGCAGCTCGCAGAACGCCCATTCGTAGCCGGCGCGCAGGTCGCAGTCGATGCCCAGGTCGCCATGGGCGCGAGCGAGGGTGGCCACGCTGCGGCCGCCCACGTTGGCACGGTCGTCCAGCGCCAACGCGTTGTACGGCGAGCGCGCGTCGATGACCATCGTCGAGGTCATGCCGAACTGGTTCCACAGCAGCGCGACCCCGGTGAGGGCAAGCAGGACGATCAGCAGGCGACGAAGGACGCGGGCGTGCATGGCAAGGGCAATGTCGCCGGGGATCGGCGCTTACACGGGAATCGGCGGACGCCGGGGTTTCTTGAGGATGGTTCAGTGATGGTTGCACCTTACCCGCGCGCGCGCCGATGCGTGCCGCGCGGGCGCCACAAAGGGCCGCCAAGCGCGGAATTGTCGACAGGACGGCGATTCGCGTCGCCGACTGGACCAGAATTCAGCGACGCAGCAGCGGCGCCTGCAGCTCGTGCACCGCGCCCGCGCCCACCGACGCGCCAAAGCGCTTGGCCAGGCGTTCGGCCACGTTCTCCTGCAGCGTGTAGTCGACCACGTCCTCGGCCTTGACCACGTCGCGGGCCACCGAGTCGAGGCTGCCGAAGTGGTCGGCCAGGCCCTGGTTGACGGCTTCCTCGCCGTTCCAGAACAGGCCAGAGAACGTGTCCGGGGTCTCGTGCAGGCGGGCGCCGCGGCCTTCCTTGACGACGGCGATGAACTGCTTGTGGATCTGGTCGATCATGGCCTGCGCCAGCGCGCGCTGCTCGGGCTTGAGCGGCGAGAACGGATCGAGCATGCCCTTGTTGGCGCCGGCCGTGATCAGGCGGCGCTCGACGCCCAGCTTCTCCATCGTGCCGGTGAAGCCGAAGCCGTCCATGAGCACGCCGATGGAGCCGACGATGCTGGCCTTGTCGACGTAGATCTCGTCGGCGCCCACGGCCATGTAGTACGCGCCGGAGGCGCACACCTCCTCGCAGACCGCGTAGATCTTCTTGTGGTACTGGGCCTTCAGGCGCTTGATCTCGTCGTAGACGATGCCGGCCTGCACCGGGCTGCCGCCGGGCGAGTTGATGCGCATCACCACGGCCACGGCGTTCTTCTCCTCGAACGCGCTGCGCAGCGCCGAGACGATGTTCTCCGCGCTGGCGTCGCCTTCTGACGCGATCTCGCCGCGGATCTCCACCAGCGCCGTGTGCGGGCCGTTGGGCGTGGACGCCTTGCCGCGCTGCGCCGACACCAGGCCCCACACGATGGCCAGCGCCAGCAGGAACCACGCGAGGCGGCCGGCCAGCCGCCAGCGACGGTCGGTACGGCGATCGCGCATCATCTCGCCGGTGACCTGCGCCATCACGTGCTCCAGGCGCGACAGGTCGACGCCGATGTTGACGTTGACGGGCGGTGCGGGCGGCGCCGGCACGGGGGCGGGCGCGGGCACCGGGGCCGGGCCGGAATCGGGCAGCGGCGGGGTCTGCGTGGGCTCGAAATCTTGCGTCATGGGTGGCTGCTATCTGG
>JBBQYL010000126.1:0-14557 GCA_038208735.1 Burkholderiales bacterium | reverse complement strand
GTTTTCGCTGCCTGGAGGCAAGGCCGCCCTGGCACTGGCGCTGGAATGGGGCAAGAGCGACTGGGAGTACAACCCGGCTTCCGAGCTTTCCACGGGCGGCCCCGATGGCACGGGCGATATCTGGGGCCTGACCTCCACCGGCGCCAGCAAGGGCCAGCGCACCCGTTATGCCGGTACCACCGAATTGCGCATGCCGGTGGTCAAGCAGGTGACCATCGACGCGTCCGCGCGCTACGATTCCTTCACGTCCAGCGGCCATACCATCAGCAAGCCCACCTACGCGCTGGCCCTCGAGTTCCGCCCGGTCGATCAGTTGCTGATGCGCGCCAAGTACGGCACGGCATTCAAGGCCCCGAGCCTGGCGCAGCTGTACCAGGGAACCAGCGGCTACTACCAGCCGGCCACGGTCGACTATTGGCAGTGCTTCAACAAGGATGCCGTCACCCCGGATCACGCGCAGCAGGACTGCGAATCGAAGTACACCACCCTTGATCCGCTGAACTCGTCTTCCGGCAGCCTTGCGCTGAAGCCGATCAACGCCAAGGTGTGGAACGTGGGCACGGTATGGGCGCCCGCCAAGCGCGTGTCGGTGGCGCTGGATTACTACAGCTGGGACATCAAGGACGAGGTCAATCTCCAGAGCAGCGACCAGCTGCTACGCCAGGAATATCGTTGCCGCGCCGGCCTGGACGACATCAACTCGGCGCTCTGCGTGGCCACGTTGTCGCAGATCGTGCGTAACCAGAACGGCACCTTGAAGAGTGTCCTCACGCCGGACATCAACGTGTCGAGCGAGAAGGAACATGCCCTGACGGCGGCGGTCAAGTATGGCCTGAACGTCGGCCAGTTCGGCGACCTCGACTTCGGCCTCGACTACACGCAGATCCTGAGCCACAAGCAGCAGACCTATCCTGGCGACACCCCCATCAACCTGTTGACCAATCCGAACTACAGCACCGACCCGAAGAACAAGGCCCAGGCGGTGCTCGGCTGGGGCAAGGACAAGGTCAAGGCGGCGCTGTACGCGAACTGGATCGGCAAGACGCCGAACTACACGGCGGCCAACTCGGGCGCGGGCGACTACTCGGCTGCCGGCTCGGGCAAGCTGCCGTCCTTCACGCTCATCAACGCCAGCGCGAGCGTCGAAGTGATCGACGGCCTGGATCTGTCCGTGATGGTCAGCAACGTGTTCAACAGGATGCCGCCCACGGATCGCAGCTACCTCGCCACCAGCGGCGCTCCGTACAACGAGCAGAACTACAACGTGTATGGTCGCCAGTTCATGTTCGAGGCACATTACGCGTTCGGCAAGAAGAAGTAAGCGCCGATCCGGCCATCGCTTGATGGCCTGAAAGCAGGAGGCCCCTTTCCGCGAGGAACGGGGCCTCCGTCTTTGCGGCTGCTGCTGCGTCGTCAATCCAGCGTGACGCCGCCTGCTTCCAGCAACTTGCGCAAGTCGCCCAGTTGAGCCTCGTAACGCTTCCAGCGCTGCAGCGAGGTGCGGAACATCGGCGAACGCACCTGCACCGCGCTGGCGGTCGCCACCGGCGCGGCGTTTTCCTCGAAGCGCAGGCAGGCATCGTTCCACGTCAGGTTGCAGTGGGCCACGATGCGCCGGGTGACTTCCTCCT
This sequence comes from Burkholderiales bacterium, assembly GCA_038208735.1. GTDB lineage: Bacteria > Pseudomonadota > Gammaproteobacteria > Burkholderiales > Burkholderiaceae_C > Scleromatobacter. The sequence goes on along the minus strand of JBBQYL010000126.1, from coordinate 12,926 downwards.
GGCGATCCACCAGGTCTTCGTAGCCGACCTGCAGGATGCGTCCCGGCATCGTGCGCTCCCAATGCGCCATCAATTTGTCGAACAGCAGGTAGTAGCGTCCGGTGTCGAGCAGGTCGAACGAATAGTCGTAGAACGGCGTGGTCTGCGCGAACAGCTGGCGGAAGTTGCTCAGGCAGATGTCCATCGGGTCGCGGCGCAGGCAGATGATGCTGGCGTTGGGCAGCGCTCGGGCGATGAAGCCGGCGTAGAGGAAGTTGTGCGGCAGCTTGTCCACGAAGTGCGCGCGGTTGCCGGCCACGGACTGGGTGTTGCGGATGTATTCGTCGCCAAGCGACGTCCAGGCGGGCGAACGCACGCGTGGCAGCACGTCGAAATCCAGCAGCAGCGGCGTGGTGCTGCCGCTGACGCGCTTGAGCGCGATGCCGAAGTTTTGCAGTTCGCCCGCCGAGTGCACGTCCGGATGGCTTGAAAGGATGCGTTCCACGAGCGTGGTGCCGCTGCGCGGCATGCCGATCACGAAGATCGGTGCGCGCGAGGGATTGCCCTGGCCGGGCTGCGGCTCGGCCACCGGCTGCATCAACGCATCGAACAGTGCGGCATCGCGCCCGCTGGTGTATCGCCGGCGCGCGCCGCCGCGGCGCTTGCCTTCGCTCAGGTGGGCGAAGGACGGTTCGGTCCGCCCCAACGTCTCCATCTCCTTGGCCAGCGCGAGGTTGATGTACATCGCCGCGTCGTCGTTGGCCTCGTGGAGCGCCAACCGTTGCTGGAACATGGCGATGTGGTCGCCACCGTGGTCCTTCGTCACCAACTCCGCCAGCGACAGGTAGGCCCGCCAGTTCGTCGGTTCGACGCGCAGGCAATCGAGGAATGTCTGCTCGGCGCGTTCGAGTTCACCGATGGCGGTGAGAGACGTGCCGAGGTTGAACCTGAACTCGCCGACCGCCGGCATGACGGCGACGGCGCGCTCGAACACCTCGGCGGCGCGGCGGTGCTTGTTGGAGAGTGCATACAGCACGCCCAGCGTGGTCAGGGTCACGCCGTCGGTCGGCGCGAGAGCGAACGCTCGATCGGCCGCGGCCATCGCCTCGTTCGTGCGCCAGCTGGAATGGAGAACCCGTGCGAGTTCGGCCAGGTAGTCGGCTCGCTGCGGGATGAGCTGGGTCGACCGATGCAGGTGCACCAGCGCCAGGTCGTTCTGCCCCAGCCGTGACGCGGCGACACCGGCGATGAAATACACGCCGCCTGCATGAGGCGAGGCTCTCAGCAACTGCGCGGCCAGATCCTGCGCCCGTTCCCACTGCGCGCTGTTCAAGGCGTCGATCGCGGCGGTGTAGATCTTTTCCAGCTCGTTCATCAGGGGGCCTTGGTTCCTTCGTTCGTTGCGTGGCTCAGTGCGCCGCCGTCATCGATTTATCACCGATATTTCGATCGAGGAAGGCTAGCAGCCGGGTGTAGAACTCGCGACGGTGCTCCAGCGTGTAGAAGCCGTGGCCTTCGGTGGGCACATACAGGGTCTCGACCGGTACGCCGGCCTTCCTCAGCGCGGCTTCCATCTTCTCGGAATGCTTGATTGGCGCGGTCTTGTCTTCGCCGCCTCCCGCCAGGAACACCGGCACCTTGATCCGGTCCGCGGTCAGGTCCGGCGAGGCCTTGGCCAGTTGCGCGGGGTCGGTGCCGATCCATTTCTTTGTCCAGTTCTCCAGGCGCGTGCTCTTGTCGGCTTCCTCCGCCACCAGCATCGGCAAGTCATACACGCCGACGTAGCCGACCGCGCACTTGTACAGCGTCGGCTCCTTGCTCACGCCTTCCAGCGACGCATAGGCGCCATAGCTTGCGCCGTACATGCACATGCGCGAGCGATCGACGAGGCCCTGTGCGACCGTCCATTCGGTCGCGTCGGTCAGATCGTCCTGCATCGCGCCGCCCCACTGCTGCTGGCCTGTCTCGAGGAAGTGCTTGCCGTAATTGCCCGAGCCACGATAGTTGACCTGCAACACCGCGTAGCCGGCGGCCGCCAGCAATTGCGCGTCGGTGTCGTAGCGCCACGTGTCGTAGATGGTGAACGGGCCGCCATGCGTGAAGACCACCAGCGGCAGGTTCTTGGCATCGCGGCCCGGCGGCAGCGTCAGGTAGGCGCGCAGCGGCACGCCATCGCGCGCCTTGATCTGCAGCACCTGCGTCGGCGCCGACGCCTTCGGATCGACCCAGCGACGTCGGCTCAGCAGATACGTGGCCTGCTTGGTCTGGGTATCGAACAGATAGAACTTGCCGGGATCGCGGTCCGAGGAGACGTAGACCAGCAGGAGCTTGCCATCGCTGGTGGTCGACGTGACCTTGACCGCGCTGCCGGCGAACGCCTGCTGCAACATGGCGGACAGCTTGGCCTCGCGACTTTGGGGATCGAAGAAGGCCGAATGCGGAATGCCGTCGTTGTAGATCACGCCGACCGGCACGTTGTTGCCGTCGAAGGTGTGCACGATCTCGCCCGGGTCAGCGAACGCGTCGCGCAGCACTTCCTTGCGTTCGCCGCTCACGGTGTCGTAGGCGACGATGGCATTTGGGCCGCTGGCCTGCTGGACCTCGAGATACGCGGTGCGGTTGTCCGCCGAGAAGCCGACGGGCGCTTCCACCACGCCGCTGACGGACTCGTCGTTGATCAGCTTCCAGTCCGCGTCGGCGGTCGGGCGAACCCAGAGCTTGCTCGCGTTGTCCTTCTGCGAGGCCGCGGCGAATCGCACCACGCCGGCGTTGTCGGGGGTGAACTGCGCGGATTTGATCGGCGAACGGGCGAGCACGCTGCGGCGGCCCGTATCCACGTCGAGCAACTCGGCCGTGTTGAAGCGCTCGCTCGTGCCATATGGGTAGGCGGTGATGATCACGTGATGGTCGTCGCCGGGGATCCTGTTCAAGGACAGCACGGCCACGCGCTCCTTGTTGCCGCCGGCCAGCGGGTCACTGCTCACCGCCCATCCGGCCAGCAGGTCCGGCCTCTTCTGATCGAAGTCCAGGCCGTACAACTGGCCGGTGTCCTGGGGCTGCTCCAGCGCACCGATCTTCTCGGCCACGCGGATCAGCAGGCGTTTGTTGTTGACCCAGGTGAACGCGTGGATGTATTCGTCCTTGCCGAGCGTGAACGAGGTGGTGATGGCCGAATCGGAGCGACGCATCACGACCAGCCCCTCGCGGTCGTCCTGCGGCATCGTCGCGGCCAGGTACTGGCCATCGGGAGAAATCTCGATGACGTCGAACTGGCTGTGCTTGAGCATCGCCTCCAGATCGACGCCGGCCGTGGCACTGGCCGAAACCAACGAGCCAACCATCGCCAGCAGGAAAGCCGCGATCTTCCTCTTCATGTTTTCTCCCTTTTGATCACCCATGATAAAAGCAATTCCTACAGCCCGAAGAACGCCTTCGCCTCGCCGACGTCGACCGCGATCCCGGCCTGCAGCGCCTCCAGCGACCCGTAGTTGCGCTCCTCGTGCAGCCACTTCACGAACTCCACGTTGATGAGCCTGCCGTAGGCCGCCTCGCGCCCCAGCGGCTCGGGCCAGGCGAGGCAGTGGGTCTCGAGCAGCACGCGCCCGGCCTTCTCGATGGTGGGCCGCACGCCCAGGCTGGAGACGGCCGGCAGCGGCTGCGGCGCGAGACCGTGCACGCGCGAGATGAAGATGCCCGAGGCCGCGGGGCGCGCGTCGGGCATGCGCAGGTTGAGCGTGCGGAAGCCGTCGCCGGCGCCGCGCTGCGTGGCGCCCAGCTCGCGGCCCAGCTTGCTGCCATGGGCCACGCGGCCGCTCACCGAATACGGCCGACCCAGCAGCGAGGCGGCCGTCACCAGGTCGCCCGAGGCCAACGCCTCGCGCACCGCGGAACTGGACACGCGCAGGCCGTGCACCTCGTAGCTCATCATCCGCGCCACGTCGAAGCCCGCGGCGCTGCCGGCGGCGTCCAGCATGGCGTAGTCGCCCGCGCGTTTGGCGCCGAAGCGGAAGTCGTCGCCCACCAGCACGTAGCGCACGCCCAGGCCCTGCCTCAGCACGTTGGCGATGAACTCGTCGGGCGACAGCGACGCCAGGTGCTCGTCGAAGCGCAGCAGGATCACGTGGTCGATGCCGCAGCGCTCGAGCTCCATCACCTGGTCCCGCAGCGTGGCGATGCGCGCCGGCGCCAGCTCGGGCTTGCCGGCGCGGCGCGCGAAGAAGTCGCGCGGATGCGGCTCGAAGGTGAGCACGCAGGCCGGCACGCCGCGATGGCGCGCCTCGTTGCGCAGCAGGGCGAGCATGGCCTGGTGGCCGCGATGCACGCCGTCGAAGTTGCCGATGGTCAGCGCCGTGCCGCCGCGCGCGAGGGCCAGGGTGGCGAGGGAGCTGAGGCCGCGGTGGATCTGCATGGAGTGATTATCGGGCGGGCGGCCTCAGGGGTCTGGTTCCCGCCTGATTCAAGTCAACCGAAGGCTGACGTCGTTGCGGGCGGGTGCCTGGCCCCGATCCGTCTAAGCAAGATACCGATCCACCAACGCCCCCAGCGCCTCGCGCGTGAACGGCTTGCTGAGATAGTCGTCCATGCCCGCCTTCAGGCAGCGCTCGCGCTCGTCCGCGGCGGCGCTGGCGGTGAGCGCCACGATGGGCACGCGCTGGTTCTGGCGCAGGCGCGTCTCGCGCGCGCGCCAGAGCCGCGTGGCCTCCCAGCCGTCCAGCACGGGCATCTGGCAGTCCATCAGCACCAGGTCATAGGTGGTCTGGTTCATCACGGCCAGCGCCTTCTGGCCGTCCGCCGCCAGCTCGGCGTTCACGCCCATCTGCTCCAGCATGCCGCGCACCACCAGCGCGTTCACCTCGTTGTCCTCCACCACGAGCACGCGGCCGGGACGGATCACCGGTGGCCCGGCGGTCTCGCCGGCGGCGGCCAGCTCCTCGCTGAGCGACTGCCGCGGCGGGGGCGTCTTCGGGGTGGGGCGGAAAGCGATGGTGAACTCGAAGGTGGTGCCTTTGCCCGGCACCGAGCGGCAGGTGACGTCGCCACCCATCGCGCGCGCGAGCCGGCGCGAGATGGTGAGGCCCAGGCCCGCGCCCGAGCGCGCGGGCGCAGTGTGCGAAGGACCCTGCTCGAACGCGTCGAAGATGCGCTCGATGGCGTCCGGCGGAATGCCTTCGCCGCTGTCGCTCACCCGAAAGTGCAGCAGCCCGTCGCTCATGCCCACCGCCAGGCCCACGTGGCCCTGCGCCGTGAACTTCAGCGCGTTGCCGATCAGGTTGTGCAGCACCTGCTTCACGCGCGAGGCGTCCATCAGCGCCGCCGCGGGCAGGCCCAGGTCGAACACCGCCTCGAACGCCAGGCCGCGCTCCTCGGCCACCGGCTGCAGCAGGTCGGTGACGTCGCGCACCGTCTGCGCGATCAGCGTGGGCTGCGGGTTCAGCTCGATGCGGTCGAACTCGATGCGCGACAGATCGAGCAGGTCGCCGATGACGGTGACCAGGTGCTCGGCCGAATGGCGCAGCACGTCGAGCCGCTGGCGTTGCAGCGCGGACAGCGACTCCACCGCCACCAGCTGCGTCATGCCGATGATGCCGTTCAGCGGGGTGCGCAGCTCGTGGCTGACCGACGCGAGAAAGCGCGTCTTCGCGGCATTGGAGTGCTCGGCGTAGACCAGCGCGCGGTGGCGCTCGTCGGCGATGGCGGCGTTCTCGAAGCGCAGCCGCATCGAGTCGGTGAAGCCGCGATGGCTGTAGCGCGCCTCGAGGAACAGGATGGCGGCGTACACCAGCAGCGTGGCCGACGTGAAGTGCTCCATGGGGGTGGCGGCCAGCGCCTGCTGCTCGATCAGCGGCCCCAGCACCAGGATCAGCGCCGCGCCCGAGGCGACGCGGTGTGCCGACAGCGCCAGCACGCCGGCCGAGGCCACGCCCACCATGCCGGCCACCATCACGCCGTTGGTGGCGGCGTCGCCGGTGGGCAGGAACATCACCGTGAGCAGGCCCCAGGTGAACGAGTCGAGCACCGTGCCGACGAAGAAGCGATTGCGCCACGCACCCTGGCGCAGCTGGCGATGCCGATCGCGCAGGAACAGCCGGCTGTCGACGATGCGCGCCACCAGCAACACCATCTTCAGGCCCAGCCAGGTGGCCAGCAGCGCCGGCGACACGCTGGGCGCCAGCAGCAGCCCCAGCAGGGCGCTGAACGCCAGGCCGCCCACCAGCATCGGCTGGCCGATGGCATAGAGCGTGGTGATGCGCTCGAACTCGATCTGCCGTTCGATCGCGGCAGGCGCGGCGCGCGGCTCGGCGCCCGGGGCGGAAGGCGGAGAAGAGTGAATACCCATTGAGGTATCCGTCAGTCGACGGCGGCAGACGTCATCCGACCGAGTCTACTCACAATCCGGCTGTCACGACCTTGTCATGACGCAAGTCCGCGCCACGAGGCTCAGGCGAACACGCCCGCGGTCTCCAGCATTCGCTCGCTCACCTCGCCAATGTGGTGCATGGTGTCGCCGAACTGCATCTCCATCGCGGTGAGCCGCTTGAAGTAGTGGCTGCCGATGTATTCGTCGGTCATGCCGATGCCGCCATGCAGCTGGATCGATTGCTGGCCGAGAAAGCGCGCGCTGTTGCCAAGCTGCACCTTGGCCTGGGCCACGGCGCGCCGGCGCACGGCGGGCTCCTCGCCCAGCTTCAGCGTGGCGTAGTAGCTCATCGAGCGCGCGAGTTCGAGCTGCATCTTCATGTCGGCCAGCCGATGGCGCAGCGCCTGGAAGGTGCCGATGGCCACGCCGAACTGCTTGCGCGTGTTCATGTACTCGACCGTGAGCTCGAACAGCTTGTCCATCACGCCCACGGCCTCGGCGGCCATCGCCGCGATGCCCGTGTCGATGGCCAGTTCCAGCGCGGCGTAGGCCGGGCCTGCGGGCACCAGCAGCGTGGCGGGCGCGCTTTGCAGCGTCACCTCGGCGGCGCGCGATGCGTCCTGCAGCGCGTAGCCCTGCGTCTTCACGCCGTCGGATGAACGTTCGATCAGGAACAGCGCGATGCCCGTCGGGTCGTCGTCGGCGCCGCTCACGCGCGCGCTCACGATGAACGCGTCGGCCTGGTCGCCGATCGGCACGAGGCTCTTCGTGCCGGTGAGCGTCCATGCGTCGCCGGCTTGCGTGGCCTTCGTGTCCACGCGTTCGAGCTTGTAGCGCGCCGCACGCTCCTGATAGGCCAGCACCACGCGCGCCTCGCCCGAGGCCACGCGCGGCGCCCACGCGGCACGCGCATCCGCGCCCGCCTGCGCGAGGAGGGAGGCCGACACCAGCGCCACCGCCGCCACCGGCTCCAGCACCAGGCCGCGGCCCAGGGATTCGAGTGCCAGCATCGCCGCCACCGGCCCCATGGCCATGCCGCCGTCGTCCTCGGACGTGCCCAGCCCCAGCAGGCCCAGCTCGGCGATCTCGCCCCAGGCCTCGGCGCTGAAGCCCCCCGACTTGGCGATGGCCTTACGGCGCTCGAAGCCGTAGCCGCGTTCCACCCAGCGCTGCACCGCCTCGCGCAGCTGTTGTTCGTCGTCGCTGAATTCGAAATTCATCTCAAACCCCGAGCACAGTTTGGGCAACGATGTTTCGCTGCACTTCGTTGGAGCCACCGTAGATCGTCGTCTTGCGGTAGTTGAAGTAGTTGGCCGCCAGCGGCGCGTACTGCGGGCCTCCCACGAAGTCGCCCTGCCAGCCCGCCTCCATCGCGTCCCAGATATACGGCAGGCTGTAGGGCCCGCCGGCCAGCATCAACAGCTCGGTGTAGCGCTGCTGGATCTCGCTGCCCTTGATCTTCAACAGGCCCGCGATGTCCAGCGCCTTCTTGCCGCCGGCCTGCGCGCTGAGCACGCGCAACACCATCATCTCCAGCGCCACGACGTCCACCTCGAGCAGCGCCACCTGGTCGCGGAAACGCTGGTCGTTCCACAGCCCTTCGTCCTTGCAAAGACGCTTCAGCCGCTCGAGCTCGCGCTTCGCGCGGTTCACGTCGGCGATGTTGGTGCGCTCGTGCGCGAGCAGGTACTTGGCGTACGTCCAGCCCTTGTTCTCCTCGCCGATGAGGTTCTCGGCCGGCACCTCGACGTTGTCGAAGAACACCTCGTTGACCTCCGGCTCGCCGTCCAGCAGCACGATGGGACGCACCGTGACGCCCGGCGACTTCATGTCGATCAGCAGGAAGGAGATGCCCGTCTGCGGCTTGCCCTCCGTCGACGTGCGCACCAGGCAGAAGATCCACTCGCCGTACTGGCCCAGCGTCGTCCACGTCTTCTGGCCGTTGACGATGAACTTGTCGCCTTCGCGGATCGCGCGCGTCTTCACGGAGGCGAGGTCGGAGCCCGAGCCGGGCTCGCTGTAGCCCTGGCTCCACCACACCTCGCCCGACGCGATGCCGGGCAGGAAGCGCTTCTGCTGCTCGGGGGAGCCGAAGGCCATGATCACGGGCGCCACCATCACCGGGCCGAAGGGCACGATGCGCGGGGCGCCGGCCAATGCGCACTCTTCTTCGAAGAGATGGCGTTCGATGGCGTCCCAGCCCGGGCCGCCGAATTCCTTCGGCCAGCCGTAGCCCAGCCAGCCCTTGGTGCCGAGGATCCTGGCCCAGCGCTGCAGGTCTTCCTTGTGCAACCGCAGGCCGGTGTGCACCTTGTGGGCGATGTCTTGCGGCAGGTTGGCCGCTACCCAGGAGCGGATGTCGGCTCGGAAGGCCTGTTGTTCCGGGGTGAAGTCGAGATCCATGGATGCTGTCTCCGATCGCCTTGGTGGCATATCCGGCGTTTTAGCACGATCGTGCGGAATTGGGTGTCCTGGGGGCGACAAGCCGTTCAGCGGGCAGAACAGTTTCGCCTTCGCGAGGGATGGATATCATGGAATCTTCAAAGCATTTCCCAGCAGGATGTCCGTGCCAGCCGCCCATACTCTACAGATCGTCCCCGCCGCCGATGGGCCGACGCTCTCGCCTCAGCAGAAGAAGTTCAACACGCGTATCAAGCAGATCGAGCAGTTGCGACAGAAACTGCTCGACTGGGAGACGAGCATCGCTACCTTCAGGACCGCGCATGGGGAGATATTGCGCCCATTGCAGGAGGCGCTGCTGGCCGGGCAGCGTCGATGGGCGCACGCGCTGGATGTCGCGCTCGACCGGCACCCATGGAGCAAGACCGACCGGGGGACATTGAGAGAACTGCTGCTGGAGGCCGTTGGCGGCCTGCTCGAGGGCGGACTCGATGACGAACCCTTGAAGGCGCTGTTCGAGAAATACGCCGACGTCGATTTCGAGGCGGCGCAGCGTGAGAACGTGCTGGCCCTGAAGGACATGGCCGAAGCCATGACGGGCCTCGACCTGGGCGACGACGACGGCCTCGAATCGGAAGAGGCGCTTTTGCAACGACTGCGCCAGGGCATGAGCGAACACACGGAGGCCCAGGAGGCTGAACGGATCGCGAGACCTCCCAAGGGACGTCAGGCCGCGGCACAGGCACGGCGCGAGGACGAGGATCGGCGCGCCACGCAGTCGGTGCGAGAGATCTATCGCAAGCTCGCCAGCGCCTTGCATCCGGATCGCGAGACCGACCCGAAGCAGCGCGACGTCAAGACGGCCATGATGCAACGCGTCAACCAGGCTTACGAAGCCAACAACCTGCTGGCGTTGCTGGAACTGCAACTGCAGATCGAACAGATCGACGCCAGCCACATCGCCAACGCCGGCGAGGAGCGTCTCAAGTACTACAACAAGGTGCTGGGAGAGCAACTCGACGAACTCAAGGCGGAGTTGCAGCACATCGAGATGGGCTTCTGCATGGAGTTCGGCTTCGGGCCCGGCGCGACGCTGAGCCCGGGGAAGCTGGGCGCCTTGCTTCAGCGGGTCCGCCTGGACTGGGAGTCGGATCTTGCGGAGCAACACACGGAGCTGCGAATGGTGGAAGATGTCGCGGCGACGAAGCGGTGGCTGAAGCGGCAGCGCAAGCGATGGCAGGATGACGACTTCGGGTTCGATCTGTTTTGACGCGATGCGGCCCGGCCTTCGGCGCCCATTTCCGATACGCTGCAGTACCATGACCGACTCCCTTCGAGACCTCGCCTTGCAACTGGATCGCTTCGCCCAAGAGCGCGATTGGTCGCAATTCCACTCCCCGAAGAATCTGGCATCTGCGTTGATCGTGGAGGCGGGCGAGCTTCTGGAGCATTTCCAATGGGCCACCGAGGCGCAGAGTCGAGCGCTTCCGAAAGACAAGCTCGACGCGGTGGGCGCGGAGATCGCCGACGTACTGCTCTACCTCATCCAGTTGTCATCGGCGCTTGGCATTGATCCGGTCGCGGCCGCCAACGCGAAGATCAAGCTGAACGAGCAGAAATACCCGACGGATCTATCTCGAGGCAGCAGCAGGAAGTACGACGAGCTATCTCCATACTGAGCTATACCGGGGCCAGTTGACCCGGTGGTCTACCCAGCTTCAGCGTCGTTGGCTTGCATTGACGCGGTGGCGTTCGAAGTCATTCCGCAAGACCCTGCCCGAGGGGACTACCGTCAAGGCACACGCTCGGCGACGAACAAAAGCACTGGTTCCGCGCGAAGTTCTTTCAGCAGTACCGGCTGTTCTTTCGCTTTCACGCAGAGGCGAAGATCATCAAGCTCGCGTGGGTCAACGACGAACACACGAAGCGGGCTGACGAGAACTCCGACGACGCCTTCAGGGTGTTGCGCAGCAGACTGGAATCAGGCCATCCGCCGTCTGATTGGGTGCGATTGCTGGCTGAGGCACGCGCCGACTCCGCGCGCGTCGCACGACTGGCCTCGGGCGAGGCGATCTGACAGGCGCCAGCGAGCTCGTCAGTCCCTGAAGTTGTCGTACTTCAACGGCTGGTCCGAAAACTCCTTGCGCAGCAACGCAATGCCCACCTGAAGATCATCCCGGTTCTTCCCGGTGACCCGCACCGTGTCGCCCTGGATCGAACCCTGCACCTTCAACTTGTTTTCCTTGATGGCGCCGACGATCTTCTTGGCAAGCGTGGAGTCGATTCCCGCCTTGATCTTGTACGTCTGGCGCACCTTGTCGCCGCCGATCTTCTCGATCTTGGCTTCCATGTCGAGGAAGGTGATGGCGACGTTCTGCTTGGTGAGCTTGCCGATGAGCACGGTGCTGATCTGCTCGATCTGGAAGTCGCTGTCGCCGATCAGCTGGATCTCTTTTTCCTTCTCCTTCAACTCGACGGCGGCACTGGTGCCCTTGAAGTCGAATCGGGTGCCGATCTCCTTCTTGGTGGTATCGACCGCGTTCTTGATGGCGGGCATCTCGGGTTCGAGGAGGACGTCGAAGCTGGGCATGAAAGGATTTCCGGAGGGCGAAAGGGGTAGATGGTGCAGGACCTGCGAAAATTCTGCCATGTCCTCAGCCCCCTGGCTCGAATCCGATGTCTCCCTGAAGGCCTTGAACACCTTCGGGCTGCCCGCGCACGCGCGTCGACTGGCGCGCATCCGCAGCGATGCCGACGTGCGCCGGGTGCTCGATTCGCCCGAGGTGGGGCGCGCCGCCAAGCTGGTGCTGGGCGGGGGCAGCAACCTGGTGCTCACGCGCGACATCGACGAGGTGGTGCTCAAGGTGGAGGTGGACGGGCTGCGGCTGGTGGAGACGCGCCACGACGCCTTCATCGTGGAGGCCGGCGCCGGGCTGGGGTGGCACGACGTGGTCACGGCCACGCTGGAGCGCGGCTGGCCGGGCCTCGAGAACCTGGCGCTGATTCCCGGCACCGTCGGGGCGGCGCCGGTGCAGAACATCGGTGCGTACGGGCTGGACATGGCCGACCGCTTCGAGTCGCTGGACGGCGTCGACCTGGTCACCGGGCTGGGCATCACGCTCGACCGGGCGCAGTGCCTGTTCGGCTATCGCGACAGCGTGTTCAAGAACGTGCTGGCGGGCAAGGCCATCATCACGCGGGTGCGCTTTCGGCTGCCGCGGCCGTGGCAGCCGGTGCTGGGCTACCTCGAGCTGGAACGCAAGGTGGCCGAGACGGGCATCGCGGATCCGTCGCCGCGCCAGGTCTACGACTGGATCTGCGCCATCCGACGCGCCAAGCTGCCTGACCCGGCGGTGATCGGCAACGCGGGCAGCTTCTTCAAGAACCCGATCGTCACCGAAGACCAGTGCCGCGACATCATCGGCCGCGATCCGCACGTGGTGCACTACCCGATGGCCGACGGCACGTTCAAGCTGGCGGCGGGGTGGCTGATCGACGCATGCGGGTGGAAGGGCAAGTCGATCGGGCGAGCCGGCGTGTACGAGAAGCAGGCGCTGGTGCTGGTGAACCGCGGCGACGCCATCGGCGCCGAGGTGGTGACGTTGGCCAAGGCCATCCAGGAGAGCGTGTACGGACGCTTTGGCATTCGGCTGGAGCCCGAGCCGGTCCTGTTGTAGCAGCCTGCCGAAAGCAGGCACGGCCGCGCTGCGTTAGAGTGCACGCGCGGCGTCCGCTGACGGCGGTGCCGCTTCGAACAACACTGGAGACCTTTCGATGACGCTCGCGGCCCCTCGCAAACCCTTTCTGTCGGTCGGCGCCCGCGTCGTCTTCGGAGCTTCCCTGCTGCTGGGCGTGCTGGCCGCGCCGGCCTTCGCCGCCGAATCGCCCACCGCCGTGTCGGGCACCGCGCCCCTCGTGAAGGGCGCCACGGGACGCCAGCTGTGGCGCATCGCCGACTACACCACGGTGGAGCTGGTGGCGCGCGAGCCGGGCACGCCCGACAACCAGCATCCGTTCGCGCTGGAGCCCAACACGCTGCACGCCTGGCTGCAGCAGGTGCAGCTGGTGGAGATGGGGCGCGACGGCTTGCCCCGCCCCCTGTTCGCCATCGACGAACTGCGCAACATCGTGCCGGCGCTGGCCGACGCGCTGGCCCACGGGCCGCTCGGCGGCGCGGGGCTCGACGTGT
>JBBQYL010000125.1:0-14593 GCA_038208735.1 Burkholderiales bacterium | reverse complement strand
CGCGATGGAGTTCGTCGGGCTGGCCAACTTCACGTTCGCGATGAAGGACAGCTGGTTCTGGATGTCGCTACGCAACACGTTGTGGCTGGCCGTGGCCTCCGGCGTGCCGCAACACCTGGTGGCGCTGCCGCTGGCGGCGTTCATCCACACGTCGTTCAAGCGCCTGCGCGACGGCGTGATCGCCATCTACTTCCTGCCCTACATCACGTCGACGGTGGCCATCGCCATCATGTTCAGCTCGTTGTTCTCGCAGGACTACGGAATGATCAACGCCGCGCTCGCGTCGTGGTTCGGCATTCCCCACACCAACTGGCTCACCAACGCCGCGCACATCAAGCCGGCCATCGCATTCATCGTGTTCTGGCGCTACGTGGGCTTCAACACCGTGCTGTACCTGGCGGCGATGCAGACCACCCCCGGCGAGCTGTACGAGGCCGCCACGCTGGACGGCGCGAGCCGCTGGAAGCAGTTCTTCCACATCACGCTGCCCAGCATCAAGCCGATGATCTTCTTCGGCGTCACGCTGAGCGTCATCGGCGGCCTGCAGCTGTTCGAGGAGCCGTTCATCCTGACCGGCGGCAAAGGCGGCCCGCAGCAGGCGGCGATGACGTCGGCGGTGTACCTGTTCCGCGAGGCCTTCGACTTCAACGACTTCGGCGGCGCCAGCGCCATGTCGTGGCTGCTGTTCGTGGTGGTAGCGCTGCTCACCTGGATCACGAACCTGGCCTTCCGCACACGAAAGGGGACGGCATGAGCGCCGCGATGACCGCCGCGTCGGCCCGAGGCTTCGGCGACAACGGCGCCGGCGCGCGCGCCACGCGCTGGACGGCCTACCTGTTCGTAGGCGTCGGCGCGCTGTTCATGCTGGCGCCGTTCTGGTTCATGTTCGTCTTTGCCACGCACTCGCGCGGCGAGATCTACAACCTGCCGCCGCCCATGTGGTTCGGCGACGACCTGCTGGCCAACTTCAAGCTGCTCACCGAGCGCATCCCGTTCTGGCGCAACCTGGGCTGGAGCGTCTACGTGGCGCTGATGGCCACGGTGCTGACGCTGCTGTTCTGCTCGATGGCCGGCTACGCGTTCGCGCTGATGGAGTTCCGGTTCAAGAAGCCGCTGTTCGGGATGGTGATGGCCACGATGCTGCTGCCATCGTTCATGAACATGATCCCGATGTTCATGATCATGGACGCGCTCGGCTGGATCGACCAGCAGCGCGCGCTGTACATCCCCGGCGCGGCCAACGCGTTCGGCATCTTCCTGATGCGCCAGTTCGCCGCCTCGGCCGTGCCCAAGGAGCTGGTGGAGGCCGCGCGCATGGACGGCTGCGGCGAGTTCTCCATCTACTGGCGCATCGTGCTGCCGCTGATGAAACCCGCGCTCGGCACGCTGGCGCTGATCACGTTCATCCAGAGCTGGAACAACTTCATCAACCCGCTGATCGTGATGCGCAGCCTGGGCAACTACACGCTGCCGCTGGCGCTGCGCAGCCTGCAGTCCACGCTCAACACCGAGTGGGGCGCGCTGATGTGCGGCTCGGCCATCGCCACCATCCCGCTCATCGTCCTCTTCGCGATCACGTCGCGCCAACTCATCGCCGGCCTCACCGCCGGCGCCGTGAAGTAAGAGCCCACGAGGCCCTATCCAGAACGCCATGCCCGACATCAACGACCTGTCCCGCCAGTTCCCGCCCGATTTCGTGTGGGGCGTCGCCACGAGCGCGTTCCAGATCGAAGGCGCCGCCCACGAAGACGGCAAGGGTGAATCGATCTGGGATCGCTTCTGCCGGCTGCCCGGCGTGATCGCCGACGCGAGCAACGGCGACGTCGCCTGCGACCACTACCACCGGCTCGATGCCGACCTCGACCTCATCGCGGGCCTGGGCGTCGACCTGTACCGCTTCTCGGTGGCGTGGCCGCGCGTGCAGCCCCTCGGCGAGGGCGCCTGGAACGAGAACGGCCTGGCGTTCTACGACCGCCTGGTGGACGGCCTGCTGGCCAGGGGCCTGGCCCCGCACCTCACGCTCAACCACTGGGACCTGCCGCAGGCGCTGCAGGACAAGGGCGGCTGGGCGTCGCGCGACACCGTGCATCGCTTCGTGGACTATGCCCTCGGCATCCAGCGCCGCCTGGGCGACCGCCTGGCCGCCATCACCACGCACAACGAGCCGTGGGTGGTGGCCTGGCTGGGACATGCCGAGGGCACCTTCGCGCCGGGCATCAAGTCGCGCAAGATCGCCAACCAGGTGGCCCACCACCTGCTGCTGAGCCACGGGCTGGCGTTGCGAGCGCTGCGCGCCGAGGGCGCCACCGCCAAGCTGGGCATCGTGCTGAACATGGCCCACACGATGCCGCTCACCGATTCCGCCGCGGACCGCGCCCAGGCCGTGCTGGACGACGCGCGCGGCCGCCGCTGGTACGCCGACCCGATCTTCAAGGGCGAGTACCCGGCCGAGGCGCTGGCCGACATGACCGACGACGCGCCGGCGGTGGAGGCGGGCGACATGGAGATCATCGCCACGCCGCTCGACTATGTCGGCATCAACTACTACTCGCGCCACCTGTCCAAGGCCTCGGGGCCGTTGACGGAGGCCGACAAGCCGTGCCCGCGCACCGACATGGGCTGGGAGATCTACCCCGACGGCCTGCGCGAGCTGCTGCTGACGCTGCACCGCGACTACGACCTGCCGCCCACCTACATCACCGAGAACGGCGGCGCGTTTCCCGATGCCGACGCCGGCGCCGATGGCCGGGTGCACGATGCCGACCGCACCGACTACCTGGCCACGCACATCAACGCGGTGGGCGAGGCGCTGGCCGCGGGCGTGCCCATGGCCGGCTACATGGTGTGGAGCCTGATGGACAACTTCGAGTGGGCCAGCGGCTATGCCAAGCGCTTCGGCGTCGTGCACGTGGACTACGGCACGCAGGTGCGCACGCCCAAGGACAGCGCGCTGTGGTACCGCGACCTGGTGTCGCAATGCCGCGCGCTGCGCAAGACGGGAGCCTGAGCATGGGACAGGTGAGCCTGCGCGGGGTGCGCAAGTCGTTCGGCAGCGTCGACGTGATCAAGGGCGTCGACCTCGAGGTGGACGACGGCGAGTTCCTGGTGTTCGTGGGTCCGTCGGGGTGCGGCAAGTCGACGATGCTGCGCATGATCGCCGGCCTCGAAGGCATCGACA
Source organism: Burkholderiales bacterium (assembly GCA_038208735.1). Lineage (GTDB taxonomy): Bacteria > Pseudomonadota > Gammaproteobacteria > Burkholderiales > Burkholderiaceae_C > Scleromatobacter. The sequence continues at coordinate 11,415 of JBBQYL010000125.1, read as the reverse complement.
GCGGCGACCTGCTGATCGACGGCCAGCGCGCCAACGACGTGCGCCCGTCCGACCGCGGCGCGGCGATGGTGTTCCAGAACTACGCGCTGTATCCGCACATGACGGTGGCCGAGAACATGGGCTTCGCGCTGAAGATGGCCGGCGTGGGCCGCGCCGAGCGCGACGAGCAGGTGCGGCGCGCCGCCGACGTGCTGCGCATCGGCGACCTGCTGGGCCGCATGCCCAAGGAGCTGTCGGGTGGCCAGCGCCAGCGCGTGGCGATCGGGCGCGCCATCGTGCGCAAGCCGCGCGTGTTCCTGTTCGACGAGCCGCTGTCCAACCTGGACGCCGCGCTGCGCGTGAACATGCGCATCGAGCTGTCGCGGCTGCACCGCGAGCTGGGCACCACGATGATCTACGTCACGCACGACCAGGTCGAGGCGATGACCATGGGCACGCGCATCGCCGTGTTCAACCAGGGCCGCATCGAGCAGCTCGGCGCGCCGCTGTCGCTGTACAACGCACCCGCCAACGAGTTCGTGGCCGGCTTCCTCGGCGCGCCGCGCATCAACCTGGTCGACCAGCCGACCCTCGACGCCACGCCCGTGCACCGCGCGTTGTGGTCGCTGCTGCTGCCTTCCGTGAGCCCGCAGGTGCGTCGCGCGGGCGTGCGCTCGGAACACCTGCGCGTGGGCGCGTTCGGCACGGGCGTGCCCGCCACCGTGGTGATGGCCGAGCACCTGGGCGACGTGTCGGTGCTGCACCTGCGCGTGGACGGCGTCGCGGAGCTGCTGCACGCCAAGGTGGACGCGAGCCATGCGCACCTGGGCGCGGGCGCCACGGTCGGCATCGTGCCCGACACCGGGTACGTGATGACGTTCGACGCCGCCGGCCAGCGGATCGGCTGATGCGCGGCACGCTGGTCGCCGTCGTGCTGGCCGGCCTCGGCGCGCTCGCGCAGGCCGCCGAAACGCCGCCGCCCGCCGAACGCCTGCGCCCGCCCGAGGGCTGGCAGATGACGTGGCACGACGAGTTCGACGTCGACGGCCTGCCCGACCCCGAGAAGTGGGCCAACGACACCTGGTTCAACAAGCCCGGCTGGTTCAACCACGAGGCGCAGTACTACTCGGGGCCGCGCGCCGAGAACGCCGTGGTGAGCGGCGGCCGGCTGGTGATCACCGCGCGCAAGGAATCGCCGTCGACCGCGCCCGACTGGGGCGGCCAGCAATACACCTCGACGCGCCTGCTCACGCGCGGCCTGGCCGAGTGGACGTACGGCTTCTTCGAGATCCGCGCCAGGCTGCCGTGCGGCCCGGGCACCTGGCCCGCCATCTGGATGCTGGGCAGCCACGGCGACTGGCCGGCCAACGGCGAGCTGGACATCATGGAGCACATCGGTCGCAACCCGGGCCGCGTGATGAGCACCCTCCACACGCTGGCCGGCAGCGGCGCGCACGGCGTGGGCGCCGCCGTGACCGTGCCGGACTCCTGCAGCGCGTACCACCGCTACCAGATGCTGTGGACCGAGCGCGACATCACGTTCGGCATCGACGGCGTGGAGCACCTCACTTACCCGCGCCTGGACGTCGGCCCCGCCGGCGCCGCCCGCGCGTGGCCCTTCGACGCGCCGCAGTTCCTGCTGCTCAACCTGGCCATCGGCGGCGACCTGGGCGGCCCCGTGGACGACCGCATCTTTCCGCTGGCGATGGAAGTGGACTACGTCCGGGTCTGGCAGGCGCCGAAGAAGTAGCGAAGGCCTGTCATCCTGCGCGAAGTCGCAGGATGACAGAGGGGAGTACGCCGCGGGCTGCGGAAAAGGGCTGTCGGCCGCGTGCCTGCACGAACGGCCGCGCTGCGCTCTAATGCGCTTCCCGTCCCTTGTCCCAATATCCGGAGACCCGTCATGTCCCTGTCCATGTATGCCGCCACCGTGCCGCCGTTCCGCTCGATGCTGAAGAACCTGTCGGCCGTCATGGCCAAGGCCGAGGCGCATTGCGAAGCGAAGAAGATCGACCCGACCGCCTTCCTGGCGTCGCGCCTGTACCCCGACATGCTGCCGTTCACGGCGCAGGTGCAGATCGCCACCGACAACATCAAGGGCGCCGCCGGCCGCCTGGCCGGCGCCGAGATCCCGAAGTTCGAGGACGGCGAGCAGACCTTCCCCGAGCTGCAGGCCCGCCTCGACAAGACCGTCGCTTTCCTCGACTCCCTCACCGAGGCGCAGTTCGAGGGCGCGGCCGAGCGCGACATCGTGCTGCAACTGCGCGACCGCAAGCTCGAGTTCAAGGGCGCGCCGTACCTGCTGCAGTGGGCCAACCCCAACGTCTACTTCCACATCACGACCGCCTACGCGCTGCTGCGCCATGGTGGCGTGGAAATCGGCAAGAAGGATTATCTCAGCGGTGGGGCGGCGCACGGCGCCTGAACGCGGGATCTGGGCCGCATCTGCCGTGCGAATCGGCGTATCGCCCGGTGAACTTCTGGTCAACGATCAGCTCCCAGTTGTTCACCTTCGATTGCACGCCCTGGGCGCCTGCGGTCGAGCAGCCCAGGAAGTCTTCAGGCATGAGGCAGTTCATCCGCCACCCGCTCGACGTGCCCATCGAGATCCGCACCGACCTGCGCGGCCCGGCCGCCGCGTTCCACACCCAGGACATCAGCCTGGGCGGACTGGCGGTGCATTCCGAGGTGCCCGTGGAAACCGGCGGCCTCATCGAGGTGCGCATCGCCTATGTCGAGCCGGCGTTCGAGGCGCGTGCCCGCGTGGCGTGGTGTCGGCCACGGCGCGACGGCGCGGGCTACGAGGTGGGCGTGAGCTTTCTCGACGCCGAGGACGTGTTCCGTGCGCGCATGGTGGCCCAGGTCTGCTACATCGAGGATTACCGGCGTTCGATCTCGCGCGCGGAAGGCCGCGAGCTCAGCTCCGAAGAGGCGGCCGGCGAATGGATCGCCAAGTACGCGCACAAGTTTCCAGGCGCCAGCGGCGGCCTGCAGTAGCCGAAAGTCGCCGTTGCCGTTGTCTCTCCTCCCCGTTCGCCGGGTCGTTGCCATGGCACTGTCCGTCGTCCTGGCCGCGTGCGGCGGCGGGGGTGGCGGCAGCGACGCGGGCACGTCGTCTAGCGGCGGATCGAGCGGTGGGGGCATGCCGCCCACGCCCACCGACCCCATCTACGTAGTCGGCTCCGCCACGCTGCCCTCCGGCGCCACCCGCGTGGCCAGCCTGGCCGCCGTGCCCTGGGCCACGCTGCCCGCCGGCAGCGAGGTGCTGGTGTCGCCGGGCACCTGGAGCGGCGTCACCAGCATCACCTCGGTGGGCACCGCGGCGGCGCCCATCGTCGTCACCGCGGCGGACACGGCCAACCCGCCGGTGCTGTCCAACAGCGTCGACTTCCAGGGCGCGGCCTACGTGCAGGTGTCGCACGTCACCGTGCAGTCGCCCGCGTTCGCGGGTTTCGTGATCCGCCTGGGCAGCAACCACATCTCGGTCACCGACGCCACCATCAGCCACGCGCCGCTGGGCATCAGCATCACCGACGCGGCCGGAACCGGGCACCGACTGCTGCGCAACCTGATCTCCGACAGCACCACGCACGGGATCAGCGTCGACGTGAACGCCGACCCGGCCGAGCGCACGCTCATCGAGCACAACACCATCGTGCGCAGCGGCCAGCACGGCATGGAGATCCGCGCGTCGCACTACGAGATCGAACACAACCTGGTGAGCGCCAGCGGGCAGGCCAGCGGCGGCACGTCCGGCATCCACCTTTACAGCGGCAGCAGCGCCGAAGACAGCGGCGACGACAACCTCGTGCGCTGGAACATGAGCTACGCCAACAAGGACACCGTGGCCGTGGACGGCAACGGCATCGAGGTCGACCAGTGGTGCGACGGCAATACCGTGGCGTACAACGTGGCGTGGGGCAACGACGGCGCCGGCATCATCGTCTTCGACGGCAGCGACAACGTCGTCGAAGGCAACACGGCGTACGGCAACGGGCTGGATCCGTCGCGCACGCACGTGGCGCTGGGGCAGCTGATCGTCAGCGGCACGTCCGCCGCCACCGTCACGGGCAACCACGTGTGGAACAACCTGGCGGCCTCCACGCTGGCGGGCGTGCCGGCGATCTACATCGACAGTCGTGCCGTGAGCGGTGGAAACACCGTTGGCCCCAACCTCTACGCGAACGCGGCGGGCGGCACGCTGCTGCGCTGGACGGACAGCGCCACCCGGCAGACGGCCACGCTCATCGACGCGACCACTGCCAGCGTCGGCAACGTCACCGGCGTGCCGGCGTTCGCCGACATGGCCAACCCGCTGGCCGACGGCCTGCGCCTGACCGCGCAACCCGCGCGGCCCGGCACGGCGCCCGCGGCGGGCGATGTCGACTTCCTCGGCACCGCGGTGCAGGCGGCTGGTCGTTCCTCGGCGCCTACTGGACGTCGCCGTAGCAACCCTCGGACGCCACGGTGCGTCCCGGCCCGACAATTGCCCTTCGCGTCCCACAAGACGCCAAGGAGCACACGATGAAATGGGAAGGCCAGCGCGAGAGCGACAACGTCGAGGATCAGCGCGACCAGGGTGGCGGCGGTGGGGGATCGGGTTTCGGCGGTTTCGGCGCGCGCCACATCGGCATCGGCACGATCGTCATCGCGCTGATCGGCGGCTGGATCTTCGGCATCAACCCGCTCACCATCCTCGGCATCATCAGCGGCGGCGGCGCGCCCGTGCAGCACAGCGCGCCCGCGCCGGCGCAGCCCACGCCGCCCGGCCAGCCGGTGGCGCACGGGCAGGAAGACCAGATGGAGCGCTTCGTCTCCACGGTGCTGGCCGACACCGAGGACGTGTGGACGCAGGTGTTCAAGCAGCGCGGCGCCACCTACCGCGACCCGAAGCTGGTGCTGTTCCGCGACCAGACGTCCACCGGCTGCGGCCGCGGCGAGTCGGCCACCGGCCCGTTCTATTGCCCGGCCGACGAGAAGGTGTACATCGACCTGAGCTTCTACGACCTGCTGCGCACCAAGCTCGGTGCGCCGGGCGACTTCGCGCAGGCCTACGTGATCGCGCACGAGGTGGGCCACCACGTGCAGAAGCTGCTGGGCATCTCCGACAAGGTGGACGCCGCGCGCCGCAACGCCGACGAGGTGCGGTCGAACGCGTTGTCCGTGCGGCTCGAGCTGCAGGCCGACTGCTTCGCCGGCATCTGGGCCAACAAGGCGCAGTCCACCAAGCAGATCATCGAGGCGGGCGACATCGACGAGGCCCTGAACGCCGCCACGCAGATCGGCGACGACACGCTGCAGCGCAAGGCGCGCGGCACCGTGCAGCCCGACACCTTCACGCACGGCACCAGCGCGCAGCGCGTTCACTGGTTCAAGCAGGGGTTCGAGACGGGGCAGATCGAGGAGTGCGATACGTTCAAGGCGGGGGCGCTCTAAGGATGACGGCGTGCTCAGACCTCCGCCGGCTCCGCCACGCGGCAGCAGTTGCGGCCGTCCGCCTTCGCGCGATACAGCGCCTCGTCCGCCCGCTTGAGCCAGCTGGCGCCCGTCTCGCCCGCGCACAGCGTGGCGATGCCGATGCTCAGCGTCACCGGCACGGGGCACTGGTGGCGGTCGGCCACTTGCAGCGCCTCCACGCGCAGGCGCAGGCGTTCCGCGAGCTCGGTCGCCTCGAAGTCGCGGGTGACGGGCAGCACCACCAGGAACTCCTCGCCACCCCAGCGCGCCACCGTGTCGGCGTCGCGCGTGCTCGCGCGCAGTGCGGTCGCGACGGCCACCAGCACCTGGTCGCCCATGGCGTGGCCCCAGCCGTCGTTGATCTGCTTGAAGTGGTCGAGGTCGCACAGCAGCACCACGGGCGCGAGGTCGAGGCGGCCGTCGCGGGCCAGCTGGTCCATCTGCTGCAGCGTGAGGCGGCGGTTGGCCAGGCCGGTCAGCGGGTCGGTGGCGGCCAGGCGGTTCAGGCGCGAGGCCTGCTCGCCCTGTACCGTGACCACGTGCTTGAGCCACACCATGCCGGTGAGGCACACCACCAGCACTCCGTGCGAGATGAGCGTGTTGATCATCAGCGCGCGGTCGGACATCGCGTAGGACGTGTGGGCCGCGCCGCGCAGCACCGTGCAGAACGCGAAGAAGACCAGGATCGACGCGGCCGCCAGGAAGGCTTGGCGCGTCTCCAGCATGAAGAAGGCCATCGCGTAGCACAGCGGCAACCAGTTCCACAGCGTGAGCGCGTTGTAGTTGCCCAGCAGCGATCCGGAGACGTGCATCTGCAGCCAGAGGTCGGCCAGGATGACCAGCGTCAGGCTGAGGAAGCCGATCCAGCGCACCCACACCAGCACCTTGGGAAAGCGCCACAGCGCCAGGAAGCTGGCCGAGAACACCGCCACCATGGCTGGATAGCCCGCGCGGTCGATGGCATCGATGGTGCCGTCGGCGATCTCCATGCGCCAGATGGCCAGCACGGACAGCACGCCCGCACCGAACATCAGCAACACCACGCGGCGCATCAGCCTGTCGATGTGCTGGATGGCGCTGTAGACGATGTCACTGTTCTGGACCATGGCCTTTCGGGCGTGGCTGCGGCCCGAACCCCCGTCCGGCCGCATTGTTGTGGCGTGCAGTTCCCTTCTTCGCGCGCCTGTCGAGCAGGCGCGTCGCGAACGGAGACCTTCCGATCATGGGGGTTGCGCGCCGCGGCCAGGCAACGCCACCCCCGTTGCGGTGCCCAATGTGTCACACGGGCCCGGTTTTCGCGTAGCCTTGCGGGTTGCGCGCCGCGTCCCCACCGGCCCGAGCCCGCCGTCGCGGGCCGCCGGCAGGCGCGCGTACAGGAGTCCTGGCTTGCTTGGTTTCTTCGAAAGACTCGTCGATCCGTACCCGGACAACGAGCCGCCGCCGCCGCCCAAAGGCGTGTTTCCGTTCGTCTGGGCCTGCACGGTCGGCGTGCGCCGCTTCGTGTTGGTCATGACGGTGGCCACGGCCATCATCGGCGCGTTCGAGGCGCTGCTGTTCGCGGTGCTGGGCCGCGTGGTCGACTGGCTCAGCCACATCGAGCCGTCGCAGCTGTGGCCGCGCGAGCACGGCACCCTGATCCTGCTGGCCGTGTTGATGGCGGCCAGCCCGCTGCTGGTCACGGTGCAGGCCGCGCTCAAGTACCAGACGCTGTTCGGCAACTTCCCGATGCGCATGCGCTGGAACTTCCACCGAATGATGCTCGCGCAGAGCATGAGCTTCTACCAGGACGAGTTCGCCGGCCGGGTGGCGGCCAAGGTGATGCAGACCTCGCTGGCCGTGCGCGACGTCGTCACCACGATCACCGACATCCTCGTGTTCGTGATCATCTACTTCGTGACGATGATCGCCGTCGTCGGCGGCTTCGACCTGTGGCTGCTGGCCCCGTTCCTCGGCTGGCTGGTGCTGTACGCGGCCGCGCTGCGCTGGTTCGTGCCGCGCCTGGGCAAGGTGGGCGCGCTGCAGGCCGACGCGCGCTCGCTGATGACGGGGCGCATCACCGACGCGTACACCAACATCTCCACGGTCAAGCTGTTCTCGCACGCGCGGCGCGAGGCGTCGTATGCCAAGCAGGCGATGCAGGAGTTCCTTGTCACCGCCTACCAGCAGGGCCGCTACGTCACGGGCATCGAGATCGTCAACCACGTGCTGAGCATGGGACTCATCGTGAGCACGGCCGGCGTCACGCTGTGGCTTTGGACGCAGGGCCGCGTGGGCCCGGGTGCCGTCGCCGCGGCCACCGCGATGGCGCTGCGCCTGAACGGCATCTCGCACTGGATCATGTGGGAGCTGGCGTCGCTGTTCGAGAACATCGGCACCGTCACCGACGGCATGAACACGCTGTCGCGACCGCACGCGATCGTCGACGCGCCGAATGCGCCCGAGCTCACGGTGCCGCGCGGCGAGGTGAAGTTCGACGACGTCGGCTTCGCCTACGGCGGCAAGCGCCAGGTCATCGAACACTTCTCGCTCACCATCAGGCCGGGCGAGAAGATCGGCCTGGTGGGACGCTCGGGCGCGGGCAAGTCGACGCTGGTCAACCTGCTGCTGCGCTTCTACGACGTCGAGTCGGGCCGGCTGCTGATCGACGGGCAGGACGTGTCCAAGGTCACGCAGAACAGCCTGCGGGCGCACGTGGGCATGGTCACGCAGGACACCTCGCTGCTGCACCGGTCGGTGCGCGACAACATCCTCTACGGTCGCCCCGATGCGGGCGACGCCGAGATGATGGCCTCCGCCGGCCGCGCCGAGGCGTCGGAGTTCATCGCGCAACTGGCCGACGCCAAGGGCCGCAAGGGCTTCGACGCGCACGTGGGCGAACGCGGCGTCAAGCTGTCGGGCGGCCAGCGCCAGCGCATCGCCATCGCCCGCGTGATGCTGAAGGACGCGCCCATCCTGCTGCTGGACGAGGCCACCAGCGCGCTCGACTCCGAGGTGGAGGCCGCCATCCAGGCCAGCCTCTACAGCCTGATGCAGGGCAAGACCGTGAGCGCCATCGCGCACCGGCTGTCCACCATCGCGGCGATGGACCGGCTGGTGGTGCTGGACAAGGGCCGCATCGTGGAGGAGGGCGACCATCGCTCGCTGCTTGCGAAGGGCGGCCTCTATGCGCGCCTGTGGGCGCACCAGAGCGGCGGGTTCCTGGGCGAGGAGATGGATCCGGAGGCGCCGCCGCAGCGCGCGGATACGTTGGTCACCGAGGACGACGAAGCGACGTAGGGCTCAGGCGTGCGGCGGCACGCCCTTCAGCCGCACGGCCGCCAGCGCCGCGCAGCCCAGCGCCACCATCGACACCAGGCACGTGATGCGCAGCCCCGCGCCGATCTGCTCGGCGTCGCCATGCGCCAGCGCGCCGAACACCGCCGCGCCGATGGCGCCGGCCGACTGGCGCGCGGTGTTGAGGATGGCCGCGGCCAGCGACGAGCGGCTCTTGTCGACGGACGACAGCACCGTGGTGGTCATCGCCGGCACCGCCAGGCCCATGCCCGTGGGGATCAGCAGGAAGCCCAGCAGCATCAGCCCGAGGCTGGGGGTGGTGGCGGCCCACGCCAGCACGCCGAAGCCGGCGAGGTCGACCAGCGCGCCCACGATCATCGGCTTGCGCGTGCCGAAGCGCCCGATGGCGCGTCCGCTGAGCACGTTGGACAGGAAGAAGCCGGCCGTGAGCGGCAGGAAGGCGAGGCCGGCCTGCATCGGCGTGAAGTGGCGCGCGCCCTGCAGGAACAGCGCGATCACGAAGATCGCGCCGTAGTAGGTGCCGTTGACCACGGTGCCGAAGAAGACGGCGCCGCGGAAGTCGCGCAGCGCGAACAGGTCGCCCGCGATCACCGGCGCCACCGCGCGCCGCTCCGCGAACCACAGGGCGCCCGCCAACACGAGGGTCGCCACCACGCCGGCCAGGATGCGCGCGTCGCCGAAGCCGAGCGCGCGCGATTCGATCAGCGTGGCGATGAGGGTGGCCAGCAGCAGCGTGGCCAGCAGCTGCCCGGCGATGTCCAGCGGCGGCCGCTGACGGCCCGTGGGCGTCTCCTGCAGGAAGCGCGCGAGCCACAGGCCGGCGGCGCACAGCGGCACGTTCACCCAGAAGATGGCCGGCCATCCCACGCTGCCCACCAGCAGTCCACCCAGCACCGGCCCCAGCGCGATGGAGATGGAGCCGGCGGCCGTCCAGTACCCGATCCCGCGTGCGCGGGCCCGTGCGTCGTGCGCGAGGGCGTGGTTCAGCAGCGCCAGCGAGTTGGGCAGCATCACCGCGGCTCCGAAGCCCTGCACGGCGCGCGCCACGTTCAAGGTCAACGCGGTGGGCGACAGCGCGCAGGCGATCGAGGCCAGCGCGAAGATCGCCATCCCCCACCGGAACGCGCGCCGCGCGCCGAAGCGATCGCCCAGCGCGCCCGCCGACAGCATGAACGCCGCGAAGGCCACGGCGTAGGCATCGACCACCCACTGCAGCCCACCGACGTCGGTGTGCAGCCCGCTGGCCATGGCCGGCAGGGCGACGTTGACGATGGTCACGTCGAGCTGGCCTACGACGAAGGCCATGGAGGTGGCCAGGACGACGAGGGCGAAGGAGGGCGGCGGGGTGTCTCGAATCATGTCGACATGCTAGTGGCGCACGCGCTGCCATGCTTCGTCGGGGGACGAAGCATGACTTGCCCGCCCGGGCCGCTTGTGGATGTCACCATGCGATGACAAAATCGCCCGTCGCCTACCGAGCCGCCCCGATGTCCTCACGCCACAAGTCCGAACCCGCCGCGTCCCTCGCCGCGCCGCTCGCCCCCGCCAAGCCCGCGCGCAACGCCGGCGACACCCGCGCCCGCATCCTGGCCGCCGCCCGCGTGCGCTTCTCGCTCGACGCCTACGAGAACGTCGGCACCCGCGACATCGCCGCCGACGCGGGCGTCGACGCCGCGCTGGTCAACCGCTACTTCGGCGGCAAGGAAAAGCTGTTCGACGAGGCCATCCGCGACGCCTTCGCCATCAAGGATCACTTCGACGGGCTCGACATGGCGCAGTTCGGCCAGGTGATCACCACGCTGGTGATGGACGGCAGCGAAGAACGCCGCGAGGCGAAGTTCGACGCGCTGGGCATCCTGCTGCGCGCCTCGGGCAGCCCCGCCACGCAGGAGCGCGTGTCGGCCCGGTTCCACGCCGAGTTCGTGCTGCCGCTGGCGCGCCTGCTGCGCGGCCGCGACGCCGAACTGCGCGCGGCCCTCATCGCGTCGTACCTGATCGGGCTGGCGACGATGAAGCATGCGCTGGGATCGCCGTTGCTGGGGCCGCACACGCAGCGCAAGGCGGTGGCCACAGTCAGTGCGGCAATCCAGGCGTGTGTGGAGGGGTGAGGGTGTGGGAGGTGGCTGGTGGGGATGGACGTGGGTGGCTGGTTTCGACCCACAGCTGTCATCGGCCTCGCTGAATTCGTTGACCGAAACTTGACGTTCGAGCCGAAGGGCAGCGAAAGTCAGCTCTCGACCCAGAGCGGTCTTCGGCTCTACGAATTTCACCGCCCTAAAGCAGCCGTTCACGTGCCTGTCCGGCCCGGCGCCGACATGCCGAGAAGCTCGGAAGGCAGCTCTGACCTGTGGAATCTCAATGCGATTGGGGGCCGGTAAAAGTCGCTGCGAGGCCGGGTTGCCCGATACCCTGCACAATCAGGCGGCCGTCTTGCTCGAACACGTGAACCGCCTCCCCGGCATCACGACGCCGTCACCTGGCAACGCGCCTGGCCGGTGACGGCCCGCGTCGCCAACGGGCCGTCACCGTCGAGGCGCACCACGCAGGTAATGCTGCGCCCCGGCTTCGTCCAGGTGCGGGTGGATTCCAGCACTCCGCTGTGTGGCAGGCGCGGACTCGAACTCCACATCGACGGCTCTGCGACAACATCGCGGAAGGCCCAGGGTCCAGGTGCGAGGTCGAACA
>JBBQYL010000124.1:0-14601 GCA_038208735.1 Burkholderiales bacterium | reverse complement strand
GTTGCAGGAGGCCGCGTACGACCAGCTCAACGACCACCCGCTGGCGCCGTGGTTCGACTGGCTGTGGGCCAGCCTCGGCGAGAACACCGGGCCGATGTCGAAGGCCGCGGAAGGTTTCGCGGTGGCGCTGGGCCTGCTGGGCCCGTGCATGGTGGCTTACGCGATCACGCGGCCCGGCTGGCGGCGCGCCATGCTGGTGCCGGTGGCGGTGGTGGTGGGCCTGGCGGCCAACACGCTGTCGGCCGCGCTCAACTTCGGGCCGGTGCATGCGCTCGGCTGGGCCACGTCCACCGTGCCGGTGGGGCTGGCGCTGGGCAGCGTCGTGGCGTTCTCCCTCGTCTTCATCGGGCAACGGCCGGCGGCGGCGCTGGGGCTGGTGGCGCTGTCCGTGGGCGCGGCCATCGTGGCCCAGGCGCCGTCCGACCCGTACTACGCCGACAGCCTGCAGCAGTGGGAGCAGGGCCGGTTCATCCACTTCCACGGGCTCGCGCAATGGGTGGGCTGGCTGTGGCCGTTCGCCGCCGGCGTGTCGCTTTTCGGCCGGTTGACGCGCGGCGACGGGGTCACCCGCACGGCATGAAGGCCGTCGGGGGCAGCTCGGCCGCCGGGCCTTCCTACAATGGCGCTATGTACTACAAGCATCACATCTTCTTCTGCCTCAACGAGCGCAAGCCCGGCGAGGACAGCTGTGCGCCGGTCGGCGCCCAGGCCGGCTTCGACCACTGCAAGTCGCGGGTGAAGTCGGCGGGCCTCGCGGGTCCCGGAGGCGTGCGGGTGAACAAGGCCGGCTGCCTCGACCGCTGCGCCGGCGGCCCGGTGGCCGTGGTCTATCCCGACGAGACCTGGTACACCTTCGTCGACCAGGCCGACATCGACGAGATCGTCGATTCGCACCTGGTCAACGGCAAGCCGGTCGAACGCCTCCTGCTGCCGCCCGACATCGGGCGCTGAAGCATGAACACGTTCACCAAGCGCGGCGAAATCGTCGGGCCGGCGGGCGCATTGAGCGTCGCGGTCGACACCACCACCGACGTGCCGCAACGCGGCCTGGCCGTCATCTGCCACCCGCATCCGTTGCAGGGCGGCACCATGGACAACAAGGTGGTGACCACCATCGCCCGCGCGCTGGTGCAACGCGGATGGCGCGTGGTGCGCTTCGACTACCGCGGCGTGCGCCAGTCGGCGGGCGCGTGGGACGAGGGGCGTGGCGAGGTCGACGACGCGCTGGCGGTGATCGCGGCCCATCGCGTGGTGGGCGAGCCGCTGGTGCTGGGCGGCTTTTCCTTCGGCGGCTACATTGCCGCCAGCGCGGCCGCGAAACTGCCCGAGGGCGAGAAGCCCCGGAGCATGGTGCTGGTCGCCCCGTCCACCGTCAAGCACCACGCGCCCGCCGTCATCGACGACACCTTGCTGGTGCACGGCGAGGCCGACGACGTGGTGCCGCTGTCCGCCTCGCTGGACTGGGCGCGTCCGCAGGCGCTGCCCGTGGTCGTCGTGCCGGGCGCGGGGCATTTCTTCCACGGCCAGCTGGTGTTGCTGAAGTCGCTGGTCCACCGCTTCTTTGCCGAGTGACGTCGGCGTTCCCATGAAGAGACTCCTCACCTTCCTGGGCCTGGCCCTGGCCGGCACCGCCGCCTTCGCCCAGGCCCTGCCGCCGCCCGAGACCGCGGCGCGGCAGTACCTGCTCGTCGACATGAACGCCGGCCAGGTGCTGGCCGAGCGCGGCGCCGACGCGCCGGTGGACCCGGTCTCGCTCACCAAGCTGATGACGGCCTGGCTGGTCTTCTCGGCCCTCAAGGAGCACAAGCTGGCGCTGGACCAGAAGCTGCCCGTGTCCGCGCGCGCCTTCTCCGAGCGCAAGGGCAGCGGCTCGCTGATGTTCATCGACACCGCGATGACGCCCACGGTCGACGACCTGCTGCAGGGCCTCATCGTCGACTCGGGCAACGACGCCGCGGTGGCGCTGGCCGAGGGCGTGGGCGGCGGCGTCGACGGGTTCGTGGCGATGATGAATCGCCAGGCGCAGGCCTGGGGCCTGAAGAACACCACGTTCAGGAACGCGTCGGGCTTCACCGAGCCCGGCCACCGCAGCTCGCCGCGCGACCTCGCGGCGATCGCGCAGCACATCCTTCGCGACTTCCCCGAGTACGCCCACTACTACGCGCAGCGCGACTTCAAGTTCAACAACCTGCGCCAGGACAACCACAACGCCCTGCTGCGCCGCGATCCCAGCGTCGACGGCATGCAGACCGGCTTCTCCGACGCCGCCGGCTACAGCCTGCTGGCCAGCGCGCAGCGCGACTTCCCCAACGGCAAGCGGCGCCTGCTGGCCCTCGTGATGGGCGCCGGCGCCAGGGAGGCGCGCGCCGACGAGGCCCAGAAGCTGCTCAACTGGGGCTACACGGCGTTCGACGACGTGCGCCTGGTGGAGGCCGGCAAGCCCGTGGGCGCGCCGGTGGCCGTCTGGAAGGGCACGCAGGCCAAGGTGGGGTTGGGCAGCGCCGAGGCCGTCTACGTGGCGGTACCCAAGGGCGACGGCGACCGCCTGAAGACGACGGTGGAGCGCACCGACCCGCTGGTGGCGCCGCTCGCCAAGGGCCAGCGCGTCGGTTCGCTGAAGGTGAGCACCGCCGCCGGGGCCGTCATCGCCACGATTCCGCTGATCGTGCTCGAGGATGTCCCCCAGGCGGGCCTGTTCGGCCGCGCATGGGATGCCATCCGTCTCTGGATCAAGTAGTCTCCACGCTTGAACAGGAGCTTCGCACCATGAACGTCTTGCCCGACTCGCTGTGTTACCTCGACGGAGAGTTCCTCCCGTTGAACCAGGCCAAGGTCTCGGTGATGGACCGCGGCTTCCTGTTCGGCGACGGCGCCTACGAGTCCATCCCGGTCTACGACCGGCGCCTGTTCCGGTTCGACGACCACCTGGCGCGCTTCGAACGCAGCCTGGCCAAGCTCGAGATCGAGGCCGACCTGGATCGCGACACCTGGCTGGCGCGCCTGCGCAAGCTCATCGAGGCGTTTCCGGCCGGCGACCAGCTGGTCTACCTGCAGGTCACGCGCGGGGTCGCGATGCGCTCCCATGTGGCGCCGGCCGGGCTCACGCCCACCGTGTTCGTCACCACCAGCGAGCGCTCGCAGCCCACGCCGGCGCAGCGCGTGCAGGGTCTCGCCTGCATCACGGCGCGCGACTTCCGCTGGCAGCGTGGCGATATCAAGAGCACCTCGCTGCTGGGCAACGTGCTGGCGCGCAAGATCTCGGCCGACCAGCACGCCGACGAGACCATCCTGCTGCGCGACGACGCGGCGGGCGGCCCGTGGCTCACCGAAGGTGCGTCCAGCAACGTCTGGGTGGTGCACGAGGGCGCGCTGCTGGGGCCCGCCCCCGACGAGCACGTGCTGGCCGGCGTGCGCATCGAGCTGCTGCGCGAGCTGTGCAAGGAGACCGGGGTGGCGTTCAACCTGCGCCCGGTGAGCGAGGCCGACGTCCGTTCGGCCGACGAGGTGCTCCTGAGCTCCGCCTCGAAGGAAGTCATCGCCGTCACTCGTCTCGACGGCGAGCACGTGGGCCACGGCGCGTTGCGCGGGCGCCCGGGTCCGGTTTATGCCCGTCTGCACCAGGCTTACCAACGTGCGATTCGATCGCAATCCATTTGAACGGTTTGGTCCGCCATGCACGAGATTCCTCCAGAACAGTCCTTCATCAAGTACCCCAGCGCGTTTCCCATCAAGGTGATGGGCCCGCAGGCGGAGGGTTTCATCGAGGCGATCGTGCAGGTTGCAAAGCAGTTCGATCCGGATTTCGACCACACGACGGTGGAGACCAGACCCAGCAAGGGGGGTAATTACCTGGGCATCACGATCACGGTCACAGCCACCAGCCGTCCGCAGCTGGATGAGCTGTACCGGACATTGACCGCACATCCGATGGTCAAGATCGTTCTGTGATGCGCAGGTGGGGGAAGCGACTCTCAGAGGCTTCATGCATCTCACCAGAAACGAGACCGAAAAATGCGTGATGGCACGCATCGTTCGGCAGAAAAAGCTACACCAGAAGAACTTCACGCTGAAGCAGTTCGGCACCTGGACCAAGGCTGAAACCGCGGCCCGCAAGTGGGTCAAGATCACCTTGGCGGAGCTGCCGCCGCCCATCGGCATGAAGAACCGGATGACCAGCCGCAACACCTCGGGGGTGGTGGGGGTGCGCCTGGTGCACGCGGTGCGTCGCCGCGAGGAGAAGGAATACCCGGACTGGCGCTGGATCGCCTTCTGGCCCGGCTGCCCCAACTCCGGCGGCATCGGCTGGTCGGTGAGCAAGTACGGCGACGAGCACGCCTTCGTGCTGGCCTGCCTGGCGCGCAAGCTGGAGACGGTGGAGCGCGATCGCATCGACGCCGAGTTCGAAGGATTCAAGGGCTCGCGCGACTACAAGCGCCTGCTCAAGCTCAAGCAGATCACCCCGAGCTGAACGCACGGAGCGCCGGCGCCCTAAAATCGGGCATCCGGCGCGTTCCTGCGCCCGCAGGATCCGATCTCGATGACCCCGACGGCCCCGGACGGCCCGCCCGCCCTGCCTCTGCTGCGCGATCTGGGCCGCGCCCCCTACGGACCCACCGTGGACGCCATGCAGGCGTTCACCGCGGAGCGCACCCCGGCCACGCCCGACGAGATCTGGCTGGCGGAGCACGCGCCGGTCTTCACGCAGGGCCTGGCCGGCAAGGCCGAACACCTTCTCGACGCCGGTGGCGTGCCGGTGGTCCAGACCAACCGCGGCGGCCAGGTCACGTATCACGGGCCCGGCCAGGTGGTGGCCTACCCGCTGGTCGACCTGCGCCGGCTGGGCATCTACGTCAAGGAATTCGTGTTCCGGCTCGAGGAAGCGGTGCTGCGCACGCTGGCCGATTTCGACGTCACCGGGCACCGCGTGCCGGGCGCGCCGGGCATCTACGTCAGGCTGGCCGACCCGTTCGGCCACGGCGCCCTGGACGCCCACCGACCCGCCCACGATCCGTTCCAGGGCCTGGGAAAGATCGCCGCGCTGGGTGTGAAAGTGAGCAATCACTGCACGTATCACGGCGTCGCGCTGAACGTCGCCATGGATCTGCAACCCTTCGATCGGATCAACCCTTGCGGCTATGCCGGGCTGAAAACCGTCGACCTCGGTACACTCGGGGTTGTTGCCGATCGGGCAACGGTGGCCGACGTGCTGGGCCGCCGACTCCGCGCGCAGTTCGCGCGTTGATCTCTCCTCAGCCGATTCTCGAGCCGCGCGCTCGCACCGAATGTCCACCGAAGCCAATTCCCCCGACGTCGCCACGCCCGCCTACGATGCCAGCGCCAAGCAGAAGGCGCAGGCCAAGACGTCGCGCATCCCGATCAAGATCGTGCCGGCCGAGGCGCTGAAGAAGCCGGACTGGATCCGCGTGCGCGCCGCGCTGCCCAGCAGCCGGTTCTACGAGATCAAGCAGATCCTGCGCGAGCACAACCTGCATACGGTGTGCGAAGAGGCCTCGTGCCCCAACATCGGCGAGTGCTTCGGCAAGGGCACGGCCACGTTCATGATCATGGGCGACAAGTGCACGCGTCGCTGCCCGTTCTGCGACGTCGGCCACGGCCGCCCCGATCCGCTCGACGCCGAAGAACCGAAGAACCTGGCCCGCACGATCGCCGCGCTGAAGCTCAAGTACGTCGTCATCACCAGCGTCGACCGTGACGACCTGCGCGACGGCGGCGCCGGCCACTTCGTGGAATGCATCCGCCAGATCCGCGAGATGTCGCCCGAAACGCGCATCGAGGTGCTGGTGCCCGACTTCCGTGGCCGCGACGACCGCGCGCTCGAGATCCTGAAGGCCGCCCCGCCTGACGTGATGAACCACAACCTCGAGACCGCGCCGCGTTTGTACAAGCAGGCCCGCCCCGGCAGCGACTACCAGTTCAGCCTCAACCTGCTCAAGAAGTTCAAGGCGGCGCACCCCGGCGTGCCCACCAAGAGCGGCATCATGGTGGGCCTGGGCGAGACCGACGAAGAGATCCTGCAGGTGATGGCCGACATGCGCGCCCATGGCATCGACATGATCACCATCGGCCAGTACCTGGCGCCGTCCGGGCACCACCTGCCGGTGGCGCGCTACGTGCACCCCGACACGTTCAAGATGTTCGAGCAGAAGGCCATCGAGATGGGCTTCAGCCACGCCGCCGTCGGCGCGATGGTGCGTTCCAGCTATCACGCGGACAAGCAGGCCGAGCAGGCCGGCCTGGACATGGGAACCCCCAGCCAGGTCGGCGCCTAGCGTCGACGCGGGCCGGCGCGCCCGCATCCGATCGGCGTCCGACACGACAGCATCCGCGTGCCGGGCGGCAAGGCTTGGTTCAGCTTGGGCTCGGCGCGCGAGCGACCATTGCCGGCCCGTGATCCAACTTCCATGAACCCGAACTCCCGCGCTCTCTCGCCGCTGCGCTGGCCGACC
The DNA here is from genome assembly GCA_038208735.1 of Burkholderiales bacterium. Lineage (GTDB taxonomy): Bacteria > Pseudomonadota > Gammaproteobacteria > Burkholderiales > Burkholderiaceae_C > Scleromatobacter. The sequence continues at coordinate 8,134 of JBBQYL010000124.1, read as the reverse complement.
GCGTCCGCTGCCCTGGGCGAGGCGTATGCGAGCGAGTGGCCGCGCCGCTTCAAATACGCCGTGCGGCGCTGGTTGACCCGCGGTGGGCGTCGCATCGTGATGGACCACCTGGCGCAATCGTCCGCCGCCCAGGCGCTTCTCGCGAACGCGCCGCGGGCGTTCTATCCGGTGATGCACAAGCACCTGGATCGACGCTTCGACACGTTGGCGCGCGCCCGTTCGCTCACGCAGAGCATGCGATGCATGGAGAGCGCGGTCGACGCCGGGCTCGCGTCGAGGCTGTTCAGCGGCGAGCTCGTGACGCTGGGTGTTCTCCCGGACACGACGCGCGTCACCCTCGGGCTCAATCGCCTGACCTTCCACGAAGGGCTGTGGGCGATCGACCTGACGAGCGCGGACGGGCTGCGCCTGTTCACCATCAGCTTCGGGTGGCTGGATCCGGGAAGTCTCATGCTGGGTTGCGTGCAGGGGCCGCCGCGCGAGATCGACGGCCTGGCATGCGTCAGGGAGCTGACGGACACCGCGCAAGGCTTGCGCCCGGCGTTCCTGCTGATGCTCATGCTGCGAGCGTGCGCGAAGCTCTGGAACGTGACGCGACTGATCGGCGTCGACGAGGCCCATCAGGTCAAGGGGCGATGGAACCATCGCGCCGCGGAGCGCCGCTTCGACTACGCGGTCTTCTGGCAGGACTGCTCTGGCGCGCCGTTGCCCGACGGCAATTGGGAGGTGCCGGTGGATGTGCCGCGGCGCCCACTGGAAGACGTGCCGTCGAAGCGGCGCGCGATGTACCGGCGGCGGTATGCCTTGCTCGACGCGCTGGCCGCCGACGCCGCTGCCAGGCTTACCTGACGGACCCGCTGTCGATCGACCTGGGCGCGGGGACGCCGGCATGTCCGGCGATTCGGAACGTGCGGCGGCTCCCGCGCGGGATCAGGACTCGCGCTGCAGCGCCTCGATCAGCTTGCCGAGCGCCACGAAGTCGGTCTTGCCGACCCAGCGCCGCACGATCTCGCCGCGCTTGTCGATCAGCAGCGACGTGGGCGTGAACTGCACGTCGCCCAGCCGTCGCGCGATCTCGCCGGTGTTGTCGATGGCCACGCCGAAAGGCAGCGCGCGCGCCTCGGCGAAGTTGGCCACCAGCGCGGGCGGGTCGTAGCGCATCGACACGGCCAGGGTCTGGAAGCCCTGCGGGGCGTAGCGACGCCAGTTGGCCACCATGGCGGGCATCTCCTCGACGCAGGGCGCGCAGTCGGTGGCCCAGAAGTTGACCAGCACCACGTGTCCGCGCAGGGCGAGCAGGTCGCTCGTGCGGCCGTCGAGCAGGGTGTACGCCAGCGCCGGCGCCTGTTCGGTCCGGCTGCAACCCGTTAGCATAGGCAGCGCCAGCCCGACGCCTGACGTGAGCGCCGCCGCGGCGAGCAGGGCCATCGGGCAAACGATTTTCATGGGATTCCACATGCAACGACGTCAGTTTACGCCCGGCCTCGCCACGCTCTTCCTGGCGCGCTCCGCCTGTCTCACGCTTCTGGGCGGCTCCGCTGCGGCCTTCGCGCTGGGCGAGACGGAGGCCGCCTCCGGCGTGCGCGCGGCCCTGGAGCGCGGGGCCGACAGCGCGGTGTCGCTGCTGGGCAAGCCCGGCGGCTTCCTCGACAACCCGCAGGTGCGCATCCCGCTGCCGGGCGCGCTCAAGAGCGCCGCCTCCATGCTGCGCATGCTGGGACAGCAGCAGAAGGTGGACGACCTGGTCGACTCGATGAATCGGGCGGCCGAGTCGGCCGTGCCCGAGGCCAGGCCGCTGCTGCTGAACGCGGTGCACGCGATGTCGGTGGAGGACGCCGTGAACATCGTGCGCGGCAGCGAGACCTCGGTCACCGACTTCTTCGCCGCCAAGACGCGCGCGCCGCTGGGCGAGAAGTTCCTGCCCATCGTGACGGCAGAGACGCGGAAGGTGTCGCTGGCCGCCAAGTACAACGCGGTGGCCAGCAAGGGCTCGTCGCTGGGCCTCATCAAGCCGGAGGACGCGAACGTCGAGCAGTACGTCACGCGCAAGGCGCTCGACGGCCTGTTCTTCATGATCGGCCAGGAAGAGAAGAAGATCCGCGCCGATCCCGTGGCGACCGGCAGCGCGATCCTCAAGGCCGTGTTCGGCGGACACTGACCCGCGCCGCGGGCCGGCGTTGCCGGTTGGCCGGTTCGCCGGCTCAGGCCGTGCGCGACAGCTCGAAGATCAGCGCCGAGGGCAGCGACTGCATCACTGCGTCGCGGCCGATGCGCGCGCCGCTGTCGACGTTGTTGGTGGACAGCTGCAGCGCGCTGCCTTCCGGCGCCACCTCGATGAACACGAACGACGGCATCTCGGACGAGATACCGGCGCGCAGCTTCTGGAAGCGGTCGCCGGCCAGCACCGATTCGTAGATGATCGCGTGCGGGAGCGCGTCGCGGCAGAATTCCTCGGCCTCCTCCACGCCGGTGACGAAGTCCACCAACAAGCCCATGTGGCGGATCGATTCCTTGATCAGCGAGCGCATCTCGCGCCCGCCCGCCACCACCAGCACGTGGCTGCCGGCCAGCGGCTTGGAGTTGTCCGACACGCCGAAGCCCTGGTCGATCTCGACGACGCTGACGCCCTCGATCTCGTCATGGACGGTGCGCGGGAACTCGATCGTGAGCGTGGTCTCGGCCTCGGAGACGGTGCGGTCCATCACCAGCCCGAGCGTCCACGAGATCTGCTGCACCAGGCGCCACGACATCGAGTCGAGCGAGGGCAGCGGCGTGCCCACCGGCGTGAGGCGATCGGACGCATCGGAGCTGGCGTGGGCGAAGCGCACGCTGAGGCGTGCGTAGGGCGGCCAGGCCTTGATGTCGAGCTTGCACTCGAGCTTGCCCTGCGCCAGGTCGAGGCTCCAGTCGACCACGGCCTGCATCAGCGCGTAGAGCAGGGTGGCGTCGGCCATCACCTCGACCGGCTTGAGCGCCTGGCCGATCTCGATCTGGCGCGTGGTGGCCTCGCGGCCGCGCTGCAGCAGCACCTCGCGCAGCATCTGGGTGACGCTGATCTGCTCGGGCGACTGGCGGATGCGGCCGGAGGCGAAGCGGGCCAGCTGCTGGCCGATCATGCCGGCGCGACGGGCGCGTTCGATCTCCTCTCGCAGCATCCGCAGGCCGGCACGGTCGATCTTGCCGGTGGTGGCGAGCACGGTGACGCGCTCGAGCGCGGCGGACAATGGCAGCCCCACCTCGGTGCCGATCTGTCCGATGATCTCGCGCCAGTGCGCCTCGTCGGGTTCCAGGCGTTGCTTGTCCGACACCTGATCAGTCATGGTGGATTGGCTCGAGGCCAGAGTCATTGTCATTTGGTTCCCTCCTGCATGCATCGCGCTTGCCAGACGTCGATCCGTATTGTGCGCCCGCTGTTGCACAGGTTACAAACGGTAGCGAATGGCGCTGTGGCACATAGTGCCCAGCGTTGGCAGCACCATCCATCCCCCACTAGGGTGAATCAGCCCCGCCGTCCGCGACGTATTTCTCATATTGAACCGATGGCCCGCGATAAACATTCGGATACACCCGCTCACCGGTCCCAAACGAGGGCCCCGCGAGCCCTCTGCTGCGTGACCGCGCTGGCAGCGCTAGTGGCGTGTGCGCCCACTTTCGATTGGCGCAGCGTCCGGCTTCCGGACACCCAACTTGTAACCGAGCTGCCCTGCCGGCCGTCGCGGTTCCAGCGCGACGTGATGGTGGCCGGCGCGCCGTTGAAGCTGTTCATGCTGTCTTGCGAGGCCGGCGGGGTCACCTACGGTGTGGCGACGGCCGAGGTCGGCGATCCGGCGCGCGTCGACGCGGTGCTGTTCGCGCTGCGCGATGGCGCCGCGGCGGCGATCCGGTCTGCCAAAGTACCGGCTGGCACGGTGAACCTGGGCGGGGCCACCCCGTTTTCAGGAAACAGCAGTGCCCACCTCCATGGCCAGCGTCCCGACGGCGAGACGATCGACGAGTCGATCCGGGTGTTCGCGCGCGGTACGCGGGTGTTCCAGGCCAGCGCCGTGGGCCGGTCGTTGCCGGACAGCGCGCTCCGACCTTTCGAGGACGGCCTGCGCTTCGACCTGGAAAAGCCGGCGGCCGCCCCCAACTGAGCCTCAAGTTGGTGCATGCAGCACCTTCAAGCGTGCAAAAGAGCCGCGAAATGCGGCGAGTGCCCCCGCAGTTGCACAGCGCGCGCTAGGTTTGCCGGACTTCCCGGCCGATAATCCTGTGTTTGCGTCGTCCCGAGACGCTCGGATCTTTCCCACGTGGCCGCTGTCCTGCTGATCGCTCATGCTCCCCTCGCTTCGGCGCTGTTGTCCGTCGCGGGGCATTGCTACGCGGAACAGGGCCACCTGTTCGAGGCCATCGACGTCGAACCGACGATGTCGGCCGACGCGGTGGAGGTCCTGGCGCGCGAGGCGCTCGTGCGGCTGAACGCCCCCGAGGTGCTGGTGCTCACCGACGTCTTCGGCGCGACGCCGTGCAACGTCGCGCAGCGGCTGTCCGATGGCGTCAACGTTCGCGTCGTGGCCGGCGTCAACGTGCCGATGCTGTGGCGGTCGCTCTGTTATCTTGGCGAGCCGCTCGACGCGCTGGTCGCCCGCGCGGTCTCCGGCGCCTCCCAGGGCGTCATGCAGGTCGCGCAGACGCGTCCGCAGAATCAGATTCAATCTCCCATCACGAATGATCCGAACCACGCTCGTCATCAGCAATAAGCTGGGCCTTCACGCCCGCGCCTCCGCCAAGCTCACCAAGCTGGCCAGCAGCTTCAAGTGCGAGGTGTTCATGACCCGCAACAGCCGCCGGGTCAACGCCAAGAGCATCATGGGCATCATGATGCTGGCAGCCGGCCTGGGTGCCGAGGTGGAGCTCGAGACCGAAGGCGAGGACGAGCAGCCGGCGTCCGACGCCATCGCCGCTCTGCTAAAAGACAAGTTCGGCGAAGGTCAGTAGGCGTTTCGCGTACCGCGCACGCCGCGCCCGCGCGCTCGTGGGCCTTTCAGGCCAGGAAGTGGCGCTGGTAGCGAGCCGGGATGTCGGCCACGCGCGTGAGCAGCGGCAGGTCCGCCGTGTTGAACGCGGGATCCCAGGCAGGCGCGCCCAGCACCTTCGCGCCCATGCGCAGGTAACCCTTGATGAGCGCGGGTGGCTCCACGTCCAGCGACTGGTCGAGGTCGTCCACCGGCAGCGCCACGCGCGGGCGCACCTGCAGGTCGACCGGCGCCAGGTGGGTCTCGCGCAGACGCGCCCACAAGCTGGCGGCGCAGTGCCCGCCGTCTCGCATCGAGATGCTGGCGCAGCCGATCACCGTCTCCATCGCGTTGTGCTCCATGAACTGGGCCAGCGCGCCCCACAGCGCCAGGATCACCACGCCCGAGCGGTGATCCGGGTGCACGCAGCTGCGGCCCAGCTCCACCATCCGCTCGCGCAACGGGCGCAGGCGCGTGAGGTCGAATTCGGTGTCGCTGTAGAAGCTGCCGGCGCGGCGCGCCGCGCTGGGCGTGAGCACGCGGTAGGTGCCCACCACTTCGCCCGCATCGTCGTTGGAAGGCGCGGTGCGCACGATGAGGTGTTCGCAGAACTCGTCGAACAGGTCGATGTCGTGGCCGGCGGGCGCGCCGGCCGCGGGCGTCGTCTGGGCTCCCATCTCGTCGACGAACACCTGGTGGCGAAGGCGCTGCGCCGCGCGGACGTCGTCCAGGTGCCGGGCCCACACCACCTGCAACGTCGGCGCGACGTGTGAGCGCTGCGAGCGGCCGGCCGGCCGGTCGGGGCGGCGGACGGCCTCGGGCGCGCCGCCGATGGCGAGCGCGGGGGTGACGACGAATTGGCTCATTTCCTTCTCCCTGAGATGCCGCGGATGGTCGCGACCGGCGATGACGCCGGCGTGAACCGGGCGTGACCGGCCGGTGACACGACGGCGCCTTTCGAGCGTTCGGCACAGGGTGGCGACTCGCCTTGCTGCTACATTGATCTCCGGAACCCGTCGGGCTGCCAGCTCAGCGCCCGGGGTGCGGTTCTCGGAGGTTGGTTCGTGAGCATTCAGGTGTTCGGTCTCCCGGTCTCGCGCGGCGTCGCGATCGGTCGTGCGGTGCTCGTGGCCTCGAGCCGGGTCGACGTCGCCCACTATTACGTCGAAGCCGGAATGATCGAGGCCGAGGTCAGGCGCCTGGGCGCCGCCCGCGACCTGGTGGTGGAGGAGCTCACCGCGCTCAAGGGCGACGTGCCGGAAGACGCGCACGACGAACTCGTGGCGCTGCTCGACGTCCACCTGATGCTGCTGCAGGACGAATCGCTGTCCGACGCCACGCGCCAATGGATCGTCGAGCGCCACTACAACGCCGAATGGGCGCTGTCGTCGCAGCTCGAGGTCATCGCGCGCCAGTTCGACGAGATGGAGGACGAATACCTGCGCGATCGCAAGGCCGACCTCGAGCAGGTGGTCGAACGGGTCATCACCGCGCTGGGTCGGCTGGCCGGCGCCACGGACGGCGACGCGGCGCCCCAGGGCCCGCGCGACTTCGCCGGCGAAGACCCGCTGGTGCTGGTGGCCAACGACATCGCCCCGGCGGACATGCTCAAATTCAGGCGCAGCGTGTTCACCGGCTTCGTCACCGACGTCGGCGGACGAAATTCGCACACGGCCATCGTCGCGCGCAGCATGGACATCCCGGCCGTGGTGGGCGCCCGCGAGGCGAGTCGCATCGTCACGCAGGACGACTGGATCATCATCGACGGCGACGCTGGCGTCGTGATCGTCAACCCTTCCCCTATCGTGCTCGAGGAATACCGCTTCCGCCAACGCCAGGTCGAGCTCGAACGGGCCCGGCTCGATCGACTGCGCCATACGCCGGCGGTCACGCTCGACGGCCATCCCATCGAACTGCTGGCCAACATCGAGCTGCCCAGCGACGCGCAGGCGGTGCTCGACGCCGGGGCCGTGGGCGTGGGGCTGTTCCGCAGCGAGTTCCTTTTCATGAACCGCGCCGGGCGCCTGCCGGGCGAGGAAGAGCAGTACGAGGCCTACAGCAAGGTGGTGAAATCGCTGGCCGGGCTGCCTGTCACCATCCGCACGGTGGACATCGGGGCCGACAAGCAGCTCGACCGCACGCCCCAGCAGATGGAGCGTGTCGACCACAACCTCAATCCGGCGCTCGGCTTGCGGGCCATCCGCTGGAGCCTGTCGGAACCGGAGATGTTCGGCGAGCAGCTGCGCGCCATCCTGCGGGCCAGCGTGCACGGCAAGGTGCGCCTGTTGGTGCCCATGGTGGCGCAGCTGCGCGAGGTGCGGCTCCTGCTGGAAGCCATCGAGCGCGCGAAGACGCAACTGCGCGCGCGTGGGCAGGCCTACCTGGACGTGGATATCGGCGCGATGATCGAGGTACCCGCCGCGGCGCTGATGCTGCCGACCCTCCTGAAGCATTTCGACTTCGTGTCGATCGGCACGAACGACCTCATCCAGTACACGCTGGCCATCGACCGGGCCGACGAGGCGGTGTCGCACCTGTATGACCCATGGCATCCGGCGGTGCTGCGCTTGATCTCCCAGACCATCTCCAAGGCCAACGAGCTGGGCAAGGACGTGTGCGTCTGCGGCGAGATGGCCGGCGACCCGGCGTTCACCGAGCTGCTGCTGGGCATGGGCCTGCGCAGTTTCTCCATGCACCCCACCCAGGTGTCGTCCATCAAGAAGCGGATCCTCCGCGTGGACTCCAAGATGTGGAGCAAGCACGTGGACCTGATCTGCGAGGCGGAGGATCCGCAGGCGATCTATGACCGGCTGTACAAGGCAGTGCCCGGGCAATGACCCGCCAGCAAGATTTTTCACGATAGCTCTTGCGTAGGCCCAACTCCCTGGCATAGAATCGTGGGCTTCGCTGATCACAAGTCAGCTTTGACCGCAAAAGCAGCGGGTGAGCCGGAAGGTTCCACGCTGCAGCGAGTTCAGGGCTGGTGCAGACGGTTGGCGGAGGGCCTGAAAATAGTGCTTGACGGTAGTTTGAAATCAAGCATAGAATCTAAGGCTGCGCTGATAACAAATCAGCTTTTGATTGACCCGCTCAAGCGAGTTGATTGCAAGCCGACAAGTCGCAAGCGAAACGAAGCGCGA
>JBBQYL010000123.1:0-14793 GCA_038208735.1 Burkholderiales bacterium | reverse complement strand
CCTGCTTCCATTTCTCGTTCGACCTGAACCAGTACCGGTTCATCGCCCCGCAGAACTTCTACGCCGACCCGTTCTGGACGCAGCAGCGCTTCTGCATCGTCTCGATGTTCCTGATCGGCGCCGGCGCCGGCCAGGCCGTGGCCGTCGACGCGGGCCAGACCTGGCGTCGCTTCTGGCGCCGCTGGGCCCAGGTGGCCGCCTGCGCGCTGCTGGTGTCCATCGGCTCGTACCAGATGTTTCCGCACGGCTGGATCAGCTTCGGCGTGCTTCACGGCATGGCCACGATGCTGATCCTGCTGCGCCTGCTGGGCACCGCGCTCCCGCCCGCGCGTCTCGCGCGCGCGCCGCTCGCGCTGGCGGGCGTGGCGCTGCTGGCCGCGCTCGCGTGGATGCTGCCGCACTGGGTGCAGGATCCGTTCTTCGACACGCGCCTCACCAACTGGGTGGGGCTCGTCACGCACCTGCCGCCCACCGAAGACTACGTGCCCGTGCTGCCGTGGCTGGGCATGATGCTGGCCGGCTATCTCGTCGCCAGCCTGCTGCTGGTGCACGCGCGGGCCGCCTTCACGGGCGGCGTTCCCCTTGTCGTGCGTCCGCTGGCCATCCTCGGCCGGTGGTCGCTCAGTTTCTACATGATCCACCAGCTCGTCCTGATCGGCGCGCTCGAACTAATCAGGATGGTCCACCCATGAGCAGCCCCCGTATCCTCTTCGGCTTCCACGCCATCACCGTGCGCCTGAAGACGGCGCCCGCCTCCATCATCGAGCTGCACGTGGAAGCCAATCGCAAGGACGCGCGCATGCGCTCGTTCGTCGACCGCGCCCGCGACGCCGGCGCCAAGGTGATCGAGACCGACGGCGAGCGCCTGGACAAGATGGCGGGCACCTCGCGCCACCAGGGCGTGGTGGCGCGCGTCGAGCACGTGGCGATGCCGCACTCGCTGGACGAGGTGATCGAGAACGCGGAGGGCGTGCCGCTGCTGCTGGTGCTGGACGGCGTGACCGACCCGCACAACCTCGGCGCCTGCCTGCGCGTGGCCGACGGCGCCGGCGCGCATGCCATCGTGGCCCCGAAGGACCACGCGGTGGGCGTCAACGCCACGGTGGCCAAGGTGGCCAGCGGCGCGGCCGAGACCGTGCCCTACATCATGGTCACCAACCTGGCCCGCGCACTCAACGAGGTGAAGGATCACGACATCCGCGTGATCGGCACCAGCGACGACGCCGAACTGACGATCTACGACGTGGACCTGACCGGCCCCGTGGCGTTCGTGCTGGGAAGCGAAGGCGACGGCATGCGCCAGCTCACGCGCAAGACCTGCGACCAGCTGGTGCGCATCCCGATGGCCGGCGCGGTGGAAAGCCTCAACGTGTCGGTGGCGGCGGCCGTGTGCCTGTACGAGGCGTTGCGGCAGCGCACGAAGGCGGCCGCGGGGGGCTGAGCCTTTCTTTCCCCTGGGTCTGGCCCGGAGCCAGACCCCGCCGCTCGAGACCCCGCCGCTCGGAAGCGTTCTCGCGGGCGCGGCACCCCGTTTTCGCAGCCGCCGCGTTCAACCCGCATCGACGTTCGAACGAGGAGGCTGCGATGCGACGAGGACATTGGGTGGCGGTGGCGGCCGGGCTTTGCCTGGCGGTGGGCCAGGCGATGGCGCAGGGCGAGCCGCCCCGGCCCGAGCCAGCGCTGGTGCAGCTGGCCGCGGGCCAGCAGCCGATCCGGCTGGCGCACGCCGGCGTGGACGTCTACGCCGAGGGCAGCCTCGTGCATGTCGTCGTCGACCTTACGTTGTCCAACCCCAACGCCCGCATGCTCGAAGGCGAGCTGCAGTTTCCGCTGCACGCCGGCCAGACCGTCACCGGCTTCGCGCTGGACATGAGCGACGGCTCGATGCGCGCCGCCGTGCCCGTGACCAAGGCGCGCGGCCGCCGGGGGTTCGAGGAGGTGGTGCGACGGGGCGTCGACCCGGCGTTGCTGGAGCAGACCGCCGGCGAGAACTTCCGCCTGCGCGTGTACCCGCTGCGCGCGGGCGGCACGCGGCGCGTGACGATCGCGATCACCGAGTGGCTGACGCCCGACGCGCAGCAGCGGCTGAAGCTGGCGTTGCCACTGGACTTCGCCGGCACACCGGCCGACTCGATGGACCTGCACGTGCACCTGCACGCCACCGACACGGCCGGCGTGAAGGTGGCCGGCGACCTGGACGGCGCCGACATCGTGATGAACGGCCCGGACGCCGACGTCCGCCTGCATCGCGACTTCTTCCGTCCTCCCGCCGAGCGCCCGAGCGCGCTCGACGTCAGCTGGCCGGCGCCGCGAGGCGACACGCTGCTGCGCGAACGCGTCGACGGCCAGGCCTACTTCCACGCCGAGCTGAAGGTGCCCGACCAGGCGGCGCCGCGCGTGCGACCCGACGACGTGACCGTGACCTGGGACGCCTCCGGCTCCGGCGCGCGGCGCGACCACGCGGCCGAGCTGCGCCTGCTCGGCGCGTTGTTCGCCTGGACGCCCGACGTGAAGGTGCGGCTGCGCGTGGTGCGTGACGCCGCCGAGCCGGATCGCCTGTTCGACGTGCGTCATGGCGACTGGCAGGCGTTGCGCGACGTTCTCAAGGCCATGGCCTACGACGGCGCGAGCAACGCGGCGCTGTGGGCCGCGCCGGCGGGGCGGGGGTCGAAGTCCGGCCTCGCATTGCTGTTCTCCGACGGCCTGGGCAACTGGGGCGCACCTCCCACCCCGGCCGGCGGCAACGTGACGGCCTACGCGGTGCAGTCCGGCTCCGGCGCCTCGGCGGTCTTCCTGCGCCAATGGGCCGAATCGCGCGGCGGCCGGCTCCTCGACCTCGCCACGCTGTCGGCCGACGAGGCGCTCGGCCTGGTGCAGCAGCGCGCCGCGCGCCTGGTGCGCATCGACGGCGAGGGCTTCGACCAGGCGGCCGTCGCGTCGTGGCGACCCGACGCGGGCCGCCTGGTGGTGGCAGGGCGCTTCACCGCGCCCACCGCGAAACTCGACCTGGTGCTGGAGTCCGGCGACGGCACGACCTTGCATCGGCGCGTCGAGCTGATGGCGCCGCCGCAGGCCGACAGCGTCGACGCCGGCTTCGTGGCGCGGCGCTGGGCGCGGCTGCGCGTCGACGAGCTGCTGGCCCAGCCGGAGTTGCATCGCACCGAGATCGTGGCGCTGGGCAATCGCTTCGGCATCGTCACGCCGGAGACCTCGCTGATCGTGCTGGAGAGCCTGTCCGACTACCAGCGCTACGAGCTGGTGCCGCCGCCCGGGCCGCTGCGCGAGCAGTACGACGCCGGCCGACGCGCGACGGAGGCCGACAAGGCCGCGCAATCCGCTCGCCACCTGGCCTCGCTGGTGGAGCGATTCCGGGCCCGGCAGGCCTGGTGGGACAAGGACTTTCCGAAGGATGCGCCGCCGCAGGTCCTGCAGATCGGGCAGGCCCCGCCCGTGGGCGCCTTGGCGTTCGCGCCCCCGGCTCCCGCGGCGGCGGCTCCGGCGCCCGCGCCGATGCGGGACGCGGCCCCCGACGCACTGAGGGAACGCCGCAGCGACGCGCAGCGCATGGAGGGCACGAGCGGCATGTCGGCCGTGGCGCGCTCCGCCGCGCCGTCGATGAAGAAGGCCGCCGAGGCACCGGCCGAGATCCGCATCGCCATCGCGGCCTGGTCGCCCGACGCCGCGGCCACGCGTCGCCTGGCCGGCGCCTCGACGGACGAGCGCTACGCGGTCTACCTCGACCAGCGCCTGGCGTCGGCCACCAGCCCCGCGTTCTACCTCGACGCGGCGCAGGTGTTCGCGGCGCACGGCCAGCGCGCGCTCGCGCTGCGGGTGCTGTCGAACCTGGCCGAACTGCACCTGGAGGATCGCGGCCTGCTGCGCGTGCTGGCCTATCGACTGCAGGAGATGGGCGAGACGGCCGAGGCCCTCCGGCTGCTGAAGCACGTGGCCGGACTGGCGCCCGACGAGCCGCAGTCCTGGCGCGACCTGGGCCTGGCGCAGGCCGCCGCGGGCGCCTGGCAGCCCGCGATCGACGCGCTGTGGACCACGGCATCGGGCAACTGGAACTCGCGCTTCGGCGACATCGACCTGGTGGCGCTGGGCGAGCTCGACGCCATCGCGGCGCTGCACGAGGTGGACCTGTCTTCGGTGGACGAGCGCCTGCGCCGCAACCTGCCGCTGGACGTGCGCGTGGCGCTGGCCTGGGACACCGACGGCACCGACATCGACCTGTGGGTGAAGGATCCGAACGGCGAGTGGGTGAGCTACGGCCATCGCCTCGGCCGCCAGGGCGGCCAGAACTCGCCCGACGTCACGCAGGGCTACGGCCCCGAGGTGTTCTCGCTCAGGAAGGCTGTTCCCGGCATGTACGAGGTGCACGCCAGGTACTTCGCGTCGCACCGCCAGGCGCTGGGCAACACCACCAGCGTGATGATGCGCCTGACCACGGGCTTCGGCACGCCGAACGAGAAGCACCGCGACGTGATCCTGCGGCTGGAGGCGGCCAGGGACGACCTGCTGGTGGGCAGCTTCGAGGTGAAGCCCTGACTGAAGATTGGCGGTGTCACCAGCGCATGGCGGAGAATCACCTTGCCGTGAGCGATGACCGACTCGCGGTTCGAAAGAGCAACGACCTCGATGCAGCCAGCCGTCAAGGCGGCTTCGTTTGATGGAAGAGGGAGAAACCTGTACATGAACGAGATCATCTGCCCCCAGTGCGCCAAGGCGTTCAAGATCGACGAAGCGGGCTACGCTGATATCCAGAAACAGGTTCGCGACAGCGAGTTCGAGAAGTCCCTTCTCGAACGACTGGAGCTGGCTGAGCGCGACAAACGGAGCGCGATCGAGCTCGCGGAGACCCGGATCGCCGGCGAATCGCAAAAGGTTGCCGCCGCCAAGGACGCCGAGATCCAGCACCTCAAGGCCAGGCTCGAAGCCAGCAGCGTCGCCCAGAAGATGGCGGTCATCGAGGCGCTCAACACGGCCGAACGCGAACGTGACGCTCTGGCCACCGATCTCACGCAGGCAAGGCACGCGCACGAAGCGGCGGCACGGCTGGCCGAATCAAGACTCGCGAGCGAGCTGCAGAAGGCTGCCGCTGCCAAGGACGCGGAAATCCAGGGACTGCGCGCCAAGCTCGATGGAACTGAAGTCGCCCAGAAGCTCGCGCTTGCCGAGGCTCTGAACGCCTCGGAGCGCGAACGCGATACCCTGGCGACCGAACTCGCGCAGGCCAGGCATGACCAGCAGACGGCCGCCCGACTTGCGGAATCGAAGCTCGACACCACCAGGATCGAGCACAAGCTGGCCGTCAACGAGGCGGTGAGCGCGGTCGAGCGCGAACGTGATGGCATCAAGAGCAATCTGGAGCGTTCCGAACTCGAAAGACAGCTCGCCGAGAAAGCACTGAAGGACAAATACGAAACGCAGATCCACGACCGCGAGCAGATGATCGAGCGACTGCGAGACATGAAGGCTCGACTGTCGACGAAGATGGTGGGCGAGACCCTCGAACAGCACTGCGAGACCGAGTTCAACCGGATCCGCGCCACAGCCTTCCCGCGGGCCTACTTCGAGAAGGACAACGACGCCCGGACGGGCAGCAAGGGCGACTACGTCTTTCGCGATTCGGAAGAGTCTGGGGGAGAGATCGTCTCGATCATGTTCGAAATGAAGAACGAGTCGGACAGTTCTACCGCGAAGAACAGGAACGAGGACTTTTTGAAGGAGCTTGACCGGGATCGCGCCGAAAAAGGCTGCGAGTACGCCGTGCTGGTCTCGCTGCTGGAACCCGACAGCGAGCTGTACAACACGGGCATCGTCGACGTCTTCCATCGGTATCCGAAGATGTACGTCATCCGGCCGCAGTTCTTCATTCCCATGATCACGCTGCTTCGCAACGCGGCGATGAATTCGTTGAAGTACAAATCGGAGCTTGCGCTCGTCAAGGCCCAGAACGTCGACGTCACGAACTTCGAGTCGGAGCTGGAGACGTTCAAGAGCGCGTTTGGCAAGAACTATGAGCTCGCCTCCCGAAAGTTCCAGACGGCGATCGACGAGATCGACAAGTCGATCGATCACCTCCAAAAGACGAAGGAGGCGCTGCAAGGCACGGATCGAAACCTCCGCCTTGCAAACGACAAGGCCCAGGACGTGACGATCAAGAAGCTGACGCGACACAACCCGACGATGGCGGGCAAGTTCGCGGAGCTGAAGCCGGTCATCTTCAACGAACCGCAATGAATTCATCAGGCGTCGCCGATCGGCCCACCTGGCCGTTCGAGTGACGCCTGCCGTCACTCCCCAATCTTCTGCAGGCCTGACGCCACTACTTGGCGACAAACGCCCCGACGACCCCGCCCGCCGCGATCAGCCACAACGGGCTCACCTTGGTACGCACGCACACGCCCACGGTGGCCGCCATCGTCGCCAGCAGCCACGGGTTGCCATAGGCCGGCTTGCCCAGGATGTACCCGGTGGACACCACCAGGCCCACGGTGAGCGGGGCCATGCCCATGACGAAGGCCTGTACGCCGCGGGTGGAGCGCCGGGCTTCGCCCCAGCGGGCGGCGGCCAGGGTGAGCGTGGTGGAGGGAATCAGGATGCCCGCCATCGTGACGAGCATGCCGAAGAAGCCGCCCAGGCCCCAGCCCAGCACGGCCACGAACAGCAGGTTGGGGCCGGGCGCGGCCTGCGCGATGGCCACCGAGGCACTGAACTGCTCGTTGGTCATCCAGTGGTGCTGCTCCACCAGGAAGCGGTGCATGTCGGGCGCCGTGCCGATGGCGCCGCCGATGGACAGCAGGGACAGCAGCAGGTACTGCGCGAAGATGGCGCCCCAGTCGCCGGCGCCTGCCGGCGCGGTGATGGCCGGCGTCACGTCTGCAGCCTCCGCCACGCGGTCATGCACGCGAACGCGCCCAGGCCGGCCAGCATCCAGAACAGCGGCACCCGCAGCAGCGCGATGCCCGCGAACATCAGCGCGGCCAGCGCCGTGGCCGCCGGCGCTCCCAGCACGTTGCGGCGCAGCGCGGGCACCAGCTTCAGGCCGGTGGACAGGATGAGCCCGGCGGCGACGGCGCCCATGCCGCGCAGCGCGCCGGCCACCACCGGGTGCTGCGCGTAGTGCGTGTAGACCAGCGTCAGCAGGATCACCACGCCCCAGGGCGCCAGGATCATGCCGCCGAGCGCGGCGAGGCCGCCGCGCCAGCCGAACGCGCGGTCGCCGAACATCAGCGACAGGTTCACCACGTTGGGCCCGGGCAGCACCTGGGCGACGGCCAGCAGCTCGAGGAACTGCTCGCGGGTGAGCCAGCGCTGGCGCTCTACCAGCTCGCGCTGCGCGATCGGCAGCACGCCGCCGAAGCCCTGCAGCGCCAGCAGCGTGAACACGCGGAAGATCTCGCCGGGCGATCGCGGCGTGCGCGGCGAGTCGTCGTCGAAAAGGGAGTGGGGCGCGCGGCCGTCATCGGTCGCGGCGGCGCCCGACATCACGCTCGGCGCCTCGTCGCGCTCCGGCATCTTCGCGGGCTCGGCCGCGGGGTCGAGGGTGGTTTCGGGAGGAGGCGACATGGCTTCGCAAGGAGATGCGCCAGCGTACTCCCGTGGGCCGCGACGGGGAAGTCTTATGTCTTATATAAGACTAGCGCGGCGGGGCTTTCACCTCGAGCACAGCCACGGCGGGATCAGCGCAGCACTTTCAGCGCGTCCGGGTTGACGATGTTGGTGGGCGTGCCGTTGATGAAGTTGACGACGTTGTCGAACGCGGCCCCGAAGTAGGTCTCGTAGCTGTTCTGCTCGACGTAGCCGATGTGCGGCGTGCACACGGCGTTCTCCAGGCGCAGCAGCGGGTGGCCGGCCAGGATGGGCTCGCTCTCGAACACGTCGACGGCGGCCATCCCGGGGCGGCCGCGGTTGAGCGCCGCCACCAGCGCGGACTCTTCCAGCAGCTCGGCGCGCGAGGTGTTGACGAACAGCGCCGTGGGCTTCATCTGCAGCAGGTCGTTGAGCTTGATGAGGTGGCGCGTGGCGTCGGTCAGGCGCAGGTGCATGCTCAGCACGTCGGCGCTGGCGAAGAGCTCCTCGCGTGACGCGAGCGCGCGATGGCCGTCGGCGGCGGCGCGTTCGCGCGATTCCTCCGAGCCCCACACGGCCACCTCCATGCCGAAGGCCCGGCCGTAGCCCGCCACCAGCTTGCCGATGCGGCCGTAGCCCCAGATGCCCAGCGTCTTGCCGCGCAGCGTCGTGCCCAGCCCGAAGTTGGGCGGCATGGATGCGGCCTTCAGGCCCGACTGCTGCCAGGCCCCGTGCTTGAGGGCGGAGATGTACTGAGGCAGCCGCCGCATGGAGGCCATGATCAGCGCCCAGGTGAGCTCGGCCGGCGCGTAGGGGGAGCCGACGCCTTCGGCCACCGCGATGCCGAGCGCCGTGCAGGCGTCGACGTCGATGTGCTCGCCCACCTTGCCGGTCTGCGCGATCAGGCGCAGCTTGGGCAGCTTCTCGAGCAGTTGGCGCGGGAAGCGCGTGCGTTCGCGAATGAGCACCAGCACCTCGGCGTCGCGCAGTCGCACGGACAGCTGCCCGATGCCCTTGACGGTGTTGGTGAAGACCTTCGCGTTGAGGTCGCTCAGCTTGGCGGCGCAGGGCAGCTTGCGCACCGCGTCCTGGTAGTCGTCGAGGATGATGATGTTCACGCACTCGATTATGGCCCCCTGAAACGCCGAATCCTTGGACGCACGAAAGCCGCCCGGAGGCGGCTTTCGCGGTGAATGCAACGAGGTGTCAGCAACGCTGGGCGCGCAGCGCGCTGGTCTCGGCCGAGCCGAAGGCCTCGGGGAAGGTGCGGTCGAGCGTGCGGTACAGGGCGGCGCGCATGGTGCGGGTGGCGACGTCGTCCTCGCGCAGCGTGGCCAGCAGCGGACCGCGTAGCAGCCACAGGTCGATCGGGTCTTCGGCGCCGCGCACCTGGGAGCGCAGCCAGGCACCCTTGCGGTGCTCCAGGTTCTCGACGGCGCGCAGGAACAGCTGCTTCATCTCGACGAACGCGCGGCGCGATTCGATGCGCGCGGACCGCGTGGCCGGCAGGCCGTCGTGCTCGAGGAACCCGGCCTCCGGCGGCAGCTGGGAATCGAGCTCGGCCAGGCCGAGCAGGTCGATGCGAGGGCTAGTGGACATCGGCGGGTTCCGTCACAGGGGTGCTGGTGCGCTGGGCACGGGTGGGGAAGTGCTGGTTCACGCGCGCCAGCCGGACATCCGCCTCGATCTGGTTGATGTGGCGCGCGATCAGCGTGTACAGCTCCGAGCGCAGGTGCCACAGCTCGCGCAGCGAACGGGCGTGCTGGGCGCGCTTGAGCAGGCCGTAGTGATCCGCTTCGAGCAACCCGGTCATCGCCGCGACGAACTCGCCGCGGGCCTTCTCCAGCGGCGTGCGCAGGGCCGGGATGGCCTCCACGTTGCCACCCACCAGCCAGCGCAGCGCGGCCGACCACAGCGAGTCGGGCTGCGGACAGACGTCCGGCGGGCAGACGTTCATGCGCAGCGTCGTCGGAGCGGCGGGCTTGCGGTGGAGGAGGCGATGGAGAAGGGCGGTGCTCATGGTGTGGATTTCGGCCCGAAGGGGCTGAAACATGAGCTGATTGTTAAAAATTGCAGCTTTGCGTAAGCGCGGATAAAGACCTGTCTTCCCGACAGTTAATTGGCCGGATTCACCCGCCATTCCTCGGCCACTCAGTGCGCCGCGACGGCAGCCTTCGCAGCGGAAATCGCCGCCTGCGGCGCCCCTTGCCGGGCCCGGTCGATGGCCACGCACAGCTCGCGGGCGCCGTCGACGAAGCGCGGCCCGCTGCGTGAGATGAGGTCGCCCTCGATGCGGCCGAACTCGGCGTGCCTGGTGGCGCTCACCTGTTTGAACTCGGCCCAGCGTCCCGGCCTGGCCGGCTCGCTGGCGCTGCCGGCGGTCATCACCAGCTCGGGATTGCGCTGCACCGCCGTCTCCCAGCTCACCGTGGCGGTGAGCGTGGGCAGCTCGGAGAACACGTTGGAGCCGCCGCAGGCGGTGATGGCGCTGGAGATCAGGTGCTGGCCGTTGAGCGTCATCAACGGCGCGTCCCACAGCTGGAAGAACACGCGCACCGGCCGGCGGCCCGCGTAGGTGGCCCTGAGTGCCGCCCAGTCGTTGGTGATCGCCTGCGCGCGGGCCTGCGCCACGCCCTCGGTGCCGGCGAGGCGGCCGATGCGGCGCAGGGTATCGGCCAGACCGGCCACGTTGCGCACCTCGATCTCGTACACCGGCACGCCCAGCGAACGCAGCTTCGACTTGATGCGCTCGGGCGTGCCACTGCCCCACACGAGCACCAGGTCGGCCTTGAGCTTGGCGAGCGCCTCGTAGTTGACGGTGAACGCGTCGCTGATCACGGGCTTGGACAAGGCCTCGGGCGGATAGTCGCTGTAGCGGCCCACGGCCACCAGCTGGCCGCCCGCGCCGGCGGCGTACACCAGCTCGGTGAGGTGCGGCGCGAGCGCCACGATGCGTCGGGCCGGATGGGCCAGCGCCACCTCGTGTCCGCCGTCGTCCACCAGGCGCAGTTCGATCGGGTCGGCGACCGCCGCCACCGACGCGGCCAGCAGGGCGGCGACGAGCGCGAGCCGCCTCATGGCGCGATCCCGGCCTCGCGCAGCGCGCGGGCGTTGGGGGCCGGCTCGCCGGGGCGCGGACGGGCGGCGTCGGGCAGCGACTTGAAGAAGTCGCAGGTGGCCACCACCGCGCAGCGCCCGCACTGCGGCATGCGCGCCAGGCACACGTAGCGGCCGTGCAGGATCAGCCAGTGGTGCGCGTCGTCCAGGTACTTGCGCGGCACGCGTTCGAGCAGCTTCAGCTCCACGGCCAGCGGGTTCTTGCCGGGGGCCAGGCCCGTGCGGTTGGACACGCGGAACACGTGCGTGTCGACCGCCAGCGTCGGCTCGCCGAAGGCCACGTTGAGGATGACGTTGGCCGTCTTGCGGCCCACGCCCGGCAGCGCCTCCAGCGCGGCACGGTCGCGCGGCACCTCGCCGCCGTGGCGCTCGATGAGCAGACGGCAGGTCTCAAGCAGGTGCTTCGTCTTCGTGCGGTACAGGCCGATGGTGCGCACGTAGGCCTCCACGCCCTCGGTGCCGAGCGCCAGCAGGCGCTGCGGCGTGGGCGCGGCCACGAACAGCGCGCGCGTGGCCTTGTTGACGCCCACGTCGGTGGCCTGTGCCGACAGCAGCACCGCCGTCAGCAGCTCGAACACGCTGGCGTATTCCAGCTCGGAGGCCGGATGCGGGTTGGCCGCCTGCAGCGTGGCGAAGAAGGTATCGATGTCCTGGGGCGTCATGCGAGTCGGGGTGAGGTGTCGGCCAGGCGGCGCGAGATCATGGGTTGCAATTGAACCATCAGCACGCCGGCGAGGATCAGCGCGCAGCCGGCCAGGCCGCCGGCGCCGAGGCGGTCGCCCATGAACAGCGCGCCGAACGCCGCGGCGAACACGGTCTCGGACGACAGCACGATGGCCGAGTCGGCCGGGCGCGAATGGCGCTGCGCCACCACCTGCAGCGTGAAGCCCAGGCCCACCGACAGGATGCCGGTGTAGGCGATCGCGGCGAACGCCTGCGTCACGCCGCCCAGGCTGATCGGCTCGATGGCCAGCCCGATGGCCAGCGCCCAGGCGCTGCACGCGATGAACTGCCCGCAGGCCACCAGCATCGCGCCGTGCAGCCGGTTGGCCGCGCGGCCCACCAGCATCACGTGGAAGGCCCAGGGCAGGCTGCTGGCGATCACCCACCAGTCGCCTGTCCTGAACGCGCCGAAGCCGGCGCCGCCGGTGGCCAGCAGCCAGGATCCGACGAGACAGCCCGCGGCCGCCACCCAGGTGGTCCAGTGCGGCAGATGGCGCAGCAGCAGCCAGCCCAGCACGGGCACCAGCGGGATGTACAGCGCGGTGAGGAAGCCGCCATTGGTGACGCTGGTGGTGAGCAGGCCGATCTGCTGCATCGCCGAGCCCAGGAACAGCAGCGTGCCCAGGCCCGCGATCGTGGCGAGGTCGCGCGGCCGCGGCTGGCGGCCGCATGAACGCAGCATGCGCCACTCGCGCCAGGCGAACGGCGCCACGACCGCGGCGCCCAGCGCGAAGCGCAGGCCGGTGAACATGAAGACGCCCAGGCTGCGCATGGCCAGGGACTGCGCGACGAAGGCCGAGGCCCAGATCAACGCCACCAGCAGCAGCAGGAGGTTGGAGCGCGCCCGGGTCAGCGGCAGGTGGGTGGCGGAGGGCAGGGCGACGTCGTCGAACGTGGCCGCGTCCGCTTCGATGGCGTGTGTCATTCCGGCCGCGCCTTCGCGCGCAACCTGGCCCGCGCGAGCGCCGCCGCGATGGCGGCGCGCTTCGGATCCTCCGCGGCGACCTGCGGGAGCGCCGGCTGGTGCTTCGCGTTGAGGCGCTCGTCCTCTTCGCGTGCGTCACGCGAAAGGCGCGCGTCACGCCCCACGTAACGCGCGCGGGCCGCGTCCGCCTGCGCGGTCGACCACGCGGCCCACCCGGTGGCGCCGGCGCTGGCGTCCTCCAGCGCGATGCAGTCCATCGGGCACACGGGCAGGCACAGCTCGCAGCCGGTGCAGTCGGCCTCGATGACCGCGTGCATGCGCTTGGGCGCGCCGACGATGGCATCCACCGGACAGGCCTGGATGCACAGCGTGCAGCCGATGCAGGTGGCCTCCTCGATGTAGACCACGCGGCGCGGGCCCTCGTTGCCGAACTCGGGGTTGAGCGGCAGCTCGGGCTGGCCCAGCAGCGCGGCGAGCTGGCGGATGCCCTCGGCGCCGCCGGGCGGGCACTGGTTGAGCGGCGCGTCGCCGGAGGCGATGGCGTCGGCGTAGGAGCGGCAGTCCGGGTAGCCGCAGCGCGTGCACTGGGTCTGCGGCAGCAGCGCGTCGATGCGCTGCGCAAGCGACGCGACACCCGGGGAGGGCGTCGCTGTCGGGATCGGAGGGCGGACGGTGGGGCTCACCGCCGGATTATCCCCGGGCCGGCGTGCTCAGGCCGCGACCTTGGCGGACCGGGCGGTCTTGCGCGCCTTGGCCGGTGCGGCCTTCGGCGCGACGGCCGGCGAGCGTGTCTTCTTCGCGGCCACCTTGCGGGCGGCCGGAGCGCCCACGCGTTCCTTCTCGAAGCGAGCGATGAAGTCGCGCACCTGCGGGTAGACGATGTCGCGCCAGCGGCGGCCCGAGAAGATGCCGTAGTGGCCGGCGCCGACCACGTCGTAGTGGAACTGGCGCGACTTGGGGATGCTTGTGCACAGGCCGTGCGCGGCGCGGGTCTGGCCGGCGCCGGAGATGTCGTCGAGCTCGCCCTCGATGGTCAGCAGCGCGGTGCCCGTGATGTCCTGCGGACGCACCAGCTCGCCTTCGACCTGCCACGTGCCCTTGACCAGCGAGAAATCCTGGAACACGGTCTTGATGGTGTCGAGGTAGTACTCGGCCGGCAGGTCCAGCACGGCGTTGTACTCGTCATAGAACTTTCGATGCGCGTCGGTGGAGTCGTCGTCGCCGCGCACCAGGTCGAGGAAGTAGTCGTAGTGCGCCGTGGCGTGGCGATCGGGGTTCATGGCCACGAAGCCGGTGTGCTGCAGGAAGCCCGGATAGACCTGGCGGTCGGCGCCGGGATAGTTCTGCGGCACGCGTTGGATCACGTTGTTCTCGAACCACTCGTAGCTGCGCGTCGTGGCCAGGTTGTTGACCGACGTGGGCGAGTTGCGGGCATCGATGGGGCCGCCCATCATCGTCATGCTCAGCGGCGTGGGCTTGCCTTCGCTGGCCAGCAGCGAGATGGCGGCCAGCACCGGCACGGTGGGCTGGCACACCGAGATGACGTGCACGTCTGGCCCGATGAGGCCGATGAATTCCTTCACGTACGCGATGTAGTCGTCGAGGTGGAACGGGCCCACCTCGGCGGGCACCATGCGCGCGTCGGTCCAGTCGGTGATGAACACCTTGTGGTCCTGCAGCAGGCTCTTGACGGTGTCGCGCAGCAGCGTGGAGTGGTGACCCGACAGGGGCGCCACCACCAGCACGGAGGGCTGCAGCTTCATCAGGTCGAGGGTGTCGGCGTCGTCGGAGAAGCGCTTGAAGCGGATCAGGCGGCAGAACGGCTTCTCGAGCGCCACCTGTTCCTGCACGGCCACGTCGACGCCGGCGCTCTTGACGGTGGCGATCTGGAACTCGGGCTTCTCGTAGTCCATGCCGAGCCGGTGCAGCAGCTCGAAGCCGGCCGACAGGCGCTGGGCACCGGGCACCTGCGTGAAGGGCGACAGCGGGTGCTTGTAGAGCTTGGCGGTGGCGGCGGCGAAATCGGCGAAGGGCGCCATCAGGGCGCGCTGGGCTTCGTAGAGCTGGTAGAGCATGTCTCGTATTGCCTTGGTTGCTGCGGTGCAGCATGGTTTGCAGATGCTACGCCGAAATGGTGCGGTCTGCTCGTCAGAGGCAACGGGCGGGCCTGGTCGGATCATGCGCGCGGAACTTGTGCACGAATCCGGGGAAAAGACAGTCGAATCGGCGGCAGACGGGGTGAAGGCTTTGCGTCGGTTGAAGTGAGGGGGGCACGCCCCGCGCGGGTGGGGTGCCCGCGCTGCGGCGCGACTGGCATGCACTTGGCTCGACTCCGCACGTGCGCCTTGAATCCGGCCTGGACGGCCGGATTCCGAGGGCTTCCGGTCAAGGTTCGTCCGCGCGGCGTCTGCGGGCCGCGCCCGGCAGCTTCGTATGCAGGGCGGCAATGCCCT
>JBBQYL010000122.1:0-15216 GCA_038208735.1 Burkholderiales bacterium | reverse complement strand
CGACCCGATGGGCATCCACACGGGTGACTCCATCACGGTCGCGCCGGCGCAGACGCTCACCGACAAGGAATACCAGCTGCTGCGCAACGCGTCGATCGCGATCCTGCGCGAGATCGGCGTCGACACCGGCGGCTCCAACGTGCAGTTCTCCATCAACCCGGTCGACGGCCGGATGGTGGTCATCGAGATGAACCCGCGCGTGTCGCGTTCGTCGGCGCTGGCGTCCAAGGCCACCGGCTTCCCGATCGCCAAGATCGCCGCCAAGCTGGCCATCGGCTACACGCTGGATGAGCTGCGCAACGACATCACCGGCGGCGTCACGCCGGCGTCGTTCGAGCCGTCCATCGACTACGTCGTCACCAAGATCCCGCGCTTCGCGTTCGAGAAGTTCCCGGCCGCCGATGCCCATCTCACCACGCAGATGAAGTCGGTGGGCGAGGTGATGGCCATGGGCCGCACGTTCCAGGAAAGCTTCCAGAAGGCGCTGCGCGGCCTCGAGACGGGCATCGACGGCCTGAGCGAGAAGACGTCGTGCAAGGAATCCGACCGCGAGGAGATCCTCGAGGAGATCACCAACGCCGGGCCCGAGCGCATCCTGTTCGTGGGTGACGCGTTCCGCATCGGCATGTCGCTCGACGAGATCTTCGACGCCACACGAATCGACCCGTGGTTCCTCGCGCAGATCGAGGACCTCATCAAGATCGAGCAGTCGCTGCGCAGCCGCAAGCTGGCGTCGCTGTCGGCCGCCGAGCTGCGTTTCGTCAAGCAGAAGGGCTTCTCCGACAAGCGCCTGGGCCTGCTCATGGGCAGCAACCAGCACGAGCTGCGCAAGACGCGCCACGCGCTGGGCGTGCGCCCGGTCTACAAGCGCGTCGACACCTGCGCGGCCGAGTTCTCCACGCAGACCGCCTACATGTACTCGTGCTACGAGAACGTCGACGGCGAGTGCGAGGCCGCGCCTACCAGCAGGAAGAAGATCATGGTGCTGGGCGGCGGTCCCAACCGCATCGGCCAGGGCATCGAGTTCGACTACTGCTGCGTGCACGCCGCGCTCGCCATGCGCGAGGACGGCTACGAGACCATCATGGTCAACTGCAACCCCGAGACGGTCTCCACCGACTACGACACCTCCGACCGGCTGTACTTCGAGCCAGTGACGCTCGAGGACGTGCTCGAGATCGTCGACGTCGAGAAGCCGCACGGCGTCATCGTGCAGTACGGCGGCCAGACGCCGCTGAAGCTCGCGCTGGACCTCGAGTCCTACGGCGTGCCCATCATCGGCACCACGGCCGAGTCCATCGACATCGCCGAAGACCGCGAGCGCTTCCAGAAGCTGCTGCACGAGCTCGGCCTGAAGCAGCCGCCCAACCGCACGGCGCGCACCAACGAGCAGGCCATCGAGCTGGCGCAGGAGATCGGCTACCCGCTGGTGGTGCGTCCCAGCTACGTGCTGGGCGGCCGCGCGATGGAGATCGTGCACGGCGACAAGGATCTCGAGCGCTACATGCGCGAGGCCGTCAAGGTCAGCGAGAAGTCGCCGGTGCTGCTGGATCGCTTCCTCGATGACGCCATCGAGGTGGACGTCGACTGCATCAGCGACGGCACCGACGTGATGATCGGCGGCATCATGGAACACATCGAGCAGGCCGGCGTGCACTCCGGCGACTCGGCGTGCTCGCTGCCGCCGTACTCGCTGTCGCCCGCGATGCAGGACGAGCTCCGCCGCCAGGCCACGCTGATGGCCAGGGCGCTGAAGGTCGTCGGCCTGATGAACACGCAGTTCGCGATCCAGGGCGAGGGCGACGAGGCCGTCGTCTACGTGCTGGAAGTCAACCCGCGCGCGTCGCGCACGGTGCCGTTCGTGTCCAAGGCCACGGGCCAGGCGCTGGCCAAGATCGCCGCGCGCTGCATGGCCGGCACGCGGCTGGCCGACCAGGTGGGCCTGCACGGCAAGCCGCCGGTGGAGATCGTGCCGCCGTACTTCTCGGTCAAGGAAGCCGTCTTCCCGTTCAACAAGTTCCCGGGCGTGGATCCGGTGCTCGGGCCCGAGATGCGCTCCACCGGCGAGGTGATGGGCACGGGCCGCACGTTCGCCGAGGCCATGCTCAAGAGCCAGCTGGGCGCGGGCTCGAAGCTGCCCACCAAGGGCAACGTGGTGCTGTCGGTCAAGACCGCCGACAAGCCGCGCGCGGTCAAGATCGCCAGCGACCTGATCAACCTGGGCTTCACCTTGATGGCCACCAAGGGTACGGCGGCGGCGATCGCCGAGGCCGGGATCCCGGTGCGCCTCGTCAACAAGGTCAAGGACGGCCGTCCGCACATCGCCGACCTGATCAAGGCCGGCGAGGTGCAACTGGTGTTCACCACGGTGGACGAGACGCGCACGGCCATCGCCGATTCGCGCTACATCCGCACGGCTGCGATCGCCAACCGCGTCACGTACTACACCACGATGGCCGGCTGCGAAGCCGCCACCGAGGCGCTCAAGCACGAGGACGACATCACGGTGGTTTCCCTGCAGGAACTGCACGCCGAACTGCCCTGAAACTGATCTAAACTCGCACTTCCCTCCAGTCCGCCCGGCGCGACTGGAACCGCCGCCCGCCAGCAGTCGCCAGATTGCTTCGGGGCGGCGGTTTGCTTTTCTCCTCTGAGACTCCCGATATGGCCACGATTCCCCTGACCCGCCGCGGCGCCGAAAAACTGAAGGAAGAGCTGCACCGCCTCAAGACGGTGGAGCGCCACGCGGTCATCCAGGCCATTGCCGAGGCGCGCGCGCAGGGCGACCTGTCCGAGAACGCCGAGTACGAGGCGGCCAAGGACAAGCAGGCGTTCATCGAAGGCCGCATCCTGTTCATCGACGGCCAGCTGGCGGCGGCGCAGATCATCGATCCGGCCTCGGTGGATGGCGGCGGACGCGTCGTGTTCGGCACGACGGTGGTGCTGGAAGAAGAAGAGTCGGGCCAGGAAGTCACCTACCAGATCGTCGGCGACGACGAGGCCGACATCAAGCAGAACCTGGTCTCCATCAGCTCGCCCATCGCGCGCGCGCTGATCGGCAAGGAAGCCGGCGATACGGCCGACGTGCACGCCCCCGGCGGCTCGAAGCGCTACGAGATCGTGGAAGTGAAGTACATCTGAGCCCGCCGACGCAGCTCGCCGGAACGCCGCGCATGAAGTTCTCCGAGCGCCTGCGCCGGCTGCTGCCGGGGATCTGGTTCGGCCTGCTGCTGGCCATCGCGGCCATCGCCACGCCGGCGGCCAGCGGGTCGCTCGATGGCGCGTCGTTCGGCGCCGTGGCCCGCGCCATCTTCGCGCGCGAGGCGCCCGCCAGCATGGTGCTGGGCATGGTGCTGCTCATCATCGAACGCCGCGACGCGCTGGCGCGCCACCAGGCGTCCGGCGTGTCTCAATTCTCCGTGGAGATGGTGCTGGCCCTCGTCGCGCTGTTCTGCACGGTGGCAGGCTACTACGGGCTGCTGCCGATGATGGAACGGGCGCGTGCCGGAGCGTCGTCGCTCAGCTTCCTGCAGTGGCACGCCATCAGCCTCGCGTTCTTCGGCGCCAAGGCGCTGGCGGTGCTCGCGCTGGCTTGGCGGGCCGCGCGGTGAGCGCGACCTGCCAAGGGGCGTCAGCCCTTCTTCTTGAGGCTGGTGATGCGCTTCTTGGCGCGCTTCACCTGTCCGCCGGCGGTCACCCGCTCGTTGCCGAGCACCGTCACCTTCTTGACGGTCGGACGGTGGCTGCCCTTCTTCGAGAACTTGAGGATCTTGACGGTGCGCGGGCCCAGGTTGGTGTCGGGCACGCGTTCCTCCACCACTTCCTCGATGGGGCGCCACAGCACCAGCAGCTTGCCGATGTGCTGGATGGGCGCGGCGTTGAGCTTGCCGGCCATCTCCGTGAGCATGGCTTCGCGCGCCGGGCGGTCGTCCGAGAAGACGCGCACCTTGATCAGGCCGTGCGACTTGAGGGCCACCTCGGCTTCCTTGAGGACGGCGGGCGTCAATCCGTCGGCACCGATCATGACCACGGGGTCGAGATGGTGGGCGTCGCCGCGCTTTTCTTTGCGTTCGGCAGGGGTCAGTTGAATCAGGGCCATGCCCGTATTATCCCGTAGCCATGAAAATCAAGACGAAAAGCAACAAGGTCAACAAGCAGTGGTTGCAGGATCACGCCAATGATCCCTATGTGAAGCTGGCGCAGCGCGAGGGTTTTCGGGCCCGCGCGGCCTACAAGCTCTCCGAGATCGACGAGCAGTTCAAGCTGCTGCGTCCGGGGCAACTGGTGGTGGATCTCGGCTCGACGCCGGGCGCCTGGAGCCAGTACATCCGGCGCCGTTTCGCCGTGGGCGGCGCGGCCGTGGGCGAGCTCAACGGGCGCATCGTCGCGCTCGACCTGCTCGAGATGGAACCCATCGAGGGCGTGCACTTCATCCAGGGCGACTTCCGCGAGGATGCCGTGCTGGCCCAGCTGAACGCGGCCGTCAACAACGAGCCGGTGGACGTCGTCGTGTCCGACATGGCGCCCAACCTCACCGGCGTCACGGTCACCGACACGGCCCGCGTGGCCCACCTGGTGGAGCTGGCGGTCGAGTTCGCGCTGCAGCACCTGAAGCCGGAAGGTGCGCTCGTCACCAAGGTCTTTCACGGCAGCGGCTACAGTGAGCTGGTGGAGCTGTTTCGCGCCAACTTCCGCACCGTCAAGACGGTCAAGCCGAAGGCGTCGCGCGACCGCTCTTCTGAAACTTTCCTGGTGGGATTCGGTCTGAAGAATCCTCGCCCGCATTGACGACGCGCATTTCGGGTGCCAATTCGGGCCGAGAGTGTGCGTTTGGCGCCTTTCCGTACGGCGACATTCGGGGTTCCGGGGTATTGACTGCCCTAGAATCGACCCCATCTGCCGTGGAGAGTGGCATTTTCTAAGAAGGAGCCGCGGTGAACAATCAATGGTTTTCGAAGATCGCAGTCTGGCTCGTGATAGCGCTCGTGTTGTTTACGGTCTTCAAATCGTTCAACACGGGGCAGGCGCAGGCCGGACGCATCGGCTATTCCGAGTTCCTCGAAGAGGTGCGCAACAAGCACGTCGCCCGCGTCGAGATCCAGGAAGGTCTCAACAGCATCGAGATCAACGCCTGGGGCACCGACGGCGTGCCCAAGCACACCACCGGCCTGGCGATGGACAACGGCCTCACGAAGGACCTGCTCGACAACAACGTCAAGTTCGAAGTCAGGCAGCGTGACGAGCCTTCCATCCTCACCAGCCTGCTGCTGTCGTGGGCGCCCATGCTGCTGCTCATCGGCGTGTGGGTGTACTTCATGCGCCAGATGCAGGGCGGCGGCAAGGGCGGCGCGTTCAGCTTCGGCAAGAGCAAGGCCAAGATGCTCGACGAGGCCAACAACTCGGTCACCTTCTCGGACGTCGCCGGTTGCGACGAGGCCAAGGAAGAGGTCAAGGAGCTGGTCGACTTCCTGCGCGACCCGCAGAAGTTCCAGAAGCTGGGCGGGCGCATCCCGCGCGGCGTGCTGCTGGTCGGCCCTCCGGGCACCGGCAAGACGCTGCTGGCCAAGGCCATCGCCGGCGAGGCCAAGGTTCCGTTCTTCTCGATCTCGGGTTCCGACTTCGTCGAGATGTTCGTGGGCGTGGGCGCGTCCCGCGTGCGCGACATGTTCGACCAGGCCAAGAAGAGCGCGCCCTGCATCATCTTCGTCGACGAAATCGACGCGGTGGGTCGCCATCGCGGCGCCGGCCTGGGTGGCGGCAACGACGAGCGCGAGCAGACCCTCAACCAGATGCTGGTGGAGATGGACGGCTTCGAGACCAACCTCGGCGTCATCGTGATCGCGGCCACCAACCGTCCTGACATCCTGGATCCGGCGCTGCTGCGTCCGGGCCGCTTCGACCGCCAGGTCTACGTCACGCTGCCGGACATCCGCGGCCGCGAGCAGATCCTCGGCGTCCACATGCGCAAGGTGCCCATCGGCACCGACGTGAACGCGAACATCATCGCGCGCGGCACACCGGGCATGTCCGGCGCCGATCTGGCCAACCTGGTCAACGAGGCCGCGCTGATGGCGGCGCGCCGCAGCGGCCGGGTCGTCGAGATGCTCGACTTCGAGAAGGCCAAGGACAAGATCTTCATGGGCGCGGAACGCCGCAGCGCCGTCATCGATCCGGATGACCTGAAGAACACCGCCTATCACGAGGCTGGTCACGCGTTCGTGATGCTCAAGCTGCCAAAGCACGATCCGGTGCACAAGGTCACCATCATCCCGCGCGGCCGTGCGTTGGGCGTCGCGTTCTACCTGCCGGAGAAGGACAACAGCTCGCCGGACAAGGAATACATGCTCGCCAACATCGCCGCGCTGTACGCGGGCCGCATCGCGGAAGAGGTGTTCATGGGCCAGCAGACCACGGGCGCGTCCAACGACTTCCAACGTGCCACGCAGATCGCGCGCGACATGGTGATGAAGTACGGCATGTCCGAGTCCTTGGGCCCCATGGTCTACGCCGAGAACGAGGGCGAGGTGTTCCTGGGCCGCTCGGTCACGCGCACCACCAACATCAGCGAATCGACGATGCAGAAGGTCGACGCCGAGATCCGCAAGATCCTCGACACGCAGTACGCCCTGGCGCGCACGCTGATCGTGGCCGAGCGCGACAAGGTCGAGGCCATCGCCCAGGCGCTGCTCGAGTGGGAGACCATCTATCGCGAGCAGATGGACGACATCATGGAAGGCCGCCCGCCGCGTCCGCCCAAGGACTGGACGCCGACGATGAATCGTCCGGACCGCGCGCCGCCGGTCAAGGTCGACAACGCGCCGGCCGCGGCCTGAAGCGTTTGCACCAAGCCGACCTGGGTCGGATTCAACGGGGCCTCGTGCCCCGTTTTGCATTTCCTTCTCGTATCCCTCGATGATCTGGCAGACCAGCCGCTTCCGCATCGACCTGACGCAGCCCCGCGTGATGGGCATCGTCAACGTCACGCCCGACTCGTTCTCCGACGGCGGCCGTTTCGCCCGGGCCGACGCGGCGCGTGCGCATTGCGACTTGCTGGTGGCACAGGGCGCCGACATCCTCGACATCGGCGGCGAGTCCACCCGACCGGGCGCGCGCCTGCCCGACACGGCCGAGCAGCTCGAGCGCGTGCTGCCGGTGCTGCGCCACGCGGTCACGCTGGGCGTGCCGGTGTCGGTGGACACGGCCGACCCGGTGGTGATGCAGGCGGCGCTGGATCTGGGCGTCGACATCCTGAACGACGTGCGCGCGCTGCAGGCGCCGGGCGCGCTGGCCGTGGCGGCCGCGCACCCGACGGCCGGCGTGTGCCTGATGCACATGCAGGGCGAGCCCGGCTCGATGCAGTCGGCGCCGCACTACGACGACGACGACGTGGTGGCCGGCGTGTCCGCGTTCCTGGCTGCTCGCCGCGACGCCGCGCTGGCGGCCGGCATCGCGCGCGAGCGCATCGCGCTGGATCCCGGCATCGGCTTCGGCAAGACGCCGGCGCACAATCTGGCGCTGGCGCTGCACCAGCGGCGGCTGCTGGAGCTGGGTTGCCCGCTGCTGCTGGGCTGGTCGCGCAAGTCGACGCTGGGCCAGCTCACCGGCCGGCCCGTGGGCGAGCGGCTGGCCGCGAGCGTGGCGGCCGCGCTGGCCGCGGTGCGGCAGGGCGCCGCCATCGTGCGCGTGCACGACGTGGCCGAGACCGTGGACGCGCTGAAGGTGTGGCGTGCATTGACTCCCGATAAATAGATAACGAGACTTTTCCATGAGCAGAACCTACTTCGGCACCGACGGCATTCGCGGCACGGTCGGCACGGCCCCGATCACCGCCGACTTCATGCTGCGCCTGGGCCACGCGGTGGGCCGCGTGCTGCGCCGCAACGCGTCCAAGGCCACCGTGCTGATCGGCAAGGACACGCGCGTGTCCGGCTACATGATCGAGTCCGCGCTGGAGGCCGGCTTCGCGTCGGCGGGCGTCGATGTGCTGCTCACGGGCCCGTTGCCCACGCCGGGCGTGGCCTATCTCACTCGCGCCTTGCGGCTCGACCTGGGCGTGGTGATCAGCGCTTCGCACAACCCGTTCGGCGACAACGGCGTCAAGTTCTTCTCGGCCTCGGGCGAGAAGCTGCCCGACCAGTGGGAGATGGACGTCGAGGCCGCGCTGGCCGAGGCGCCGCAGTGGGCCGACTCGGCCGCACTCGGCAAGGCGCGCCGGGTGGACGACGCCGCCGGCCGCTACCTGGAGTTCTGCAAGAGCACCTTCGCGCAGGCGCTCTCGCTCAAGGGGCTGAAGATCGTCGTCGACGGCGCCCACGGCGCGGGCTACCAGGTGGCGCCCAAGGTGTTCCACGAGCTCGGCGCCGACGTGATCACCATCGGCTGCGAGCCCAACGGCTTCAACATCAACGACAAGGTGGGCGCCACCGCCCCGCAGGCGCTGATGCGTGCGGTGGCCGAGCACCATGCCGACTACGGCGTGGCGCTGGACGGCGATGCCGACCGACTGCAGATGGTGGACGCGTCCGGCCGCTGCTTCGATGGCGACGAGCTGCTCTACGCGGTGGTGGCCGACCGGCTGGCGCGCGGCGAGGCCGTCCCGGGCGTCGTGGGCACGCTGATGACCAACATCGCGGTCGAGCAGGCGCTGGTGGCGCGCGGCGTGGCCCTGGTGCGGGCCAAGGTGGGCGACCGCTACGTGCTGGAAGAGCTGCTGGCGCGTGGCTGGCAGCTCGGCGGCGAGAACTCGGGGCACCTGCTGGTGCTCGACCGCCACACCACCGGCGACGGCATCGTCAGCGCGCTGCAGGTTCTGCAGGCGATCCGCCGCAGCGGCCAGTCGCTGGCGGCGCTGCTCGACGGCGTGCACCTGTTCCCGCAGGTGATGATCAACGTGCGGCTGGCCGTTCGCTCCGATTGGCAGCTGAACGCGACCCTGGTGGCCGAGAAGGCACGCGTCGA
Source organism: Burkholderiales bacterium (assembly GCA_038208735.1). Lineage (GTDB taxonomy): Bacteria > Pseudomonadota > Gammaproteobacteria > Burkholderiales > Burkholderiaceae_C > Scleromatobacter. The sequence continues at coordinate 6,258 of JBBQYL010000122.1, read as the reverse complement.
GCGCGAGCTGGGCGGCGACGGTCGCGTGCTCATTCGTGCGTCCGGCACCGAGCCGGTCCTGCGCGTGATGGTCGAGGCGCGCGACGGATCGGTGGCCCAGGCCTGCGCCGAGCGCCTGGCCGATGCCGCACAGGCCACATGACAGTTTCGTGACGGCGCGCCGACGCGTTGTCACAATCGAGGGGAAGGGCCGCAGCCAAACGCCGAATCGGCATCTGCCCTGGCTCTGCAGCCGGCTCTGCGCAGGCCCCAGGGCCTGCGGAAAGCCGGCGCAGGCAATTGCCACAGTCGTGTCATCCTCTTGTCACACGGGCCTTCTACAGTGGCGCAGTCCCTTTAAACTGCCCCCTGAAAGGCCTAGATCATGAAGTTCCAACCGATTCGTCTGGTGGTCGCCGCCGCCGCCATGAGCGTTCTGGCCATGTCCGCGCATGCCGCCGACGAAGTGACCGGCGCGGGCGCATCGTTCCCGGCTCCGATCTATTCGAAGTGGGCCGAAGCCTATAACAAGGCGACCGGCAACAAGATCAACTACCAGTCCGTCGGTTCAGGCGCTGGCATCAAGCAGATCAACGCGAAGACCGTCGACTTCGGCGCGTCGGACATGCCCTTGAAGGACGAAGACCTGAAGGCCGGCGGCCTCGTGCAGTTCCCCACCGTGATCGGTGGCGTGGTGCCCGTCATCAACGTCGCGGGCGTCAAGCCCGGCCAGCTGAAGCTGACCGGCGCCGTGCTGGCCGACATCTACATGGGCAAGGTCGCCAAGTGGAACGACCCCGCCATCACCGCTTTGAATCCGGGCGTCGCGCTGCCGGACGCCGCCATCTCCACGGTTCACCGTGCCGACGGTTCCGGCACCAGCTTCATCTTCACGAACTACCTGTCGAAGGTCAACGCCGAGTGGAAGTCCAAGGTCGGTGAGAACACCGCCCCGAACTGGCCGTCGGCCGGCGCCGTGGGTGGCAAGGGCAACGAAGGCGTGTCGCAATACGTCACCCGCCTGCCCAACTCGATCGGCTACGTCGAGTACGCCTACGCCAAGCAGAACAAGATGACCTTCGTCTCGCTGAAGAACGCCGCCGGCGTCTTCGTCGAGCCGGTGGACACCGCGTTCAAGGCCGCCGCCGCCGGCGCCGACTGGACCAAGTCGTACTACCAGGTGCTCACCGAGCAGCCGGGCAAGGATTCGTGGCCCATCACCGGCGCCACTTTCATCCTCATGCACACGGTGCAGGACAAGCCGGCTCAAGCCACCGCCACGCTGAAGTTCTTCGACTGGGCCTACGCCAACGGCGACACCGCCGCCGACGAACTCGACTACGTGGCCCTGCCGGCCGCCCTGAAGGCGCAGATCCACAAGACCTGGGAATCGTCCATCAAGGACGCCGCCGGCAAGACCGTCGCCGCCAAGTAAGTCGCAAGCAAGGCGCCTGAAAAGGCCGATCCGCCGCGCCGTCGATGACGACCGGCGGAGTTCCCACATCACGGAGGCCTTCTTGGCTGCCACACTGCCCGCGAAACCGACATTGAGCAACGCGAAGGACTCCGTCACCCAGCCGGTCGGCCGACCGCCTGAGCGACGCCACAACGCCCCCTGGGGCGACGCGCTCTTCTCGGTACTGGCGCATGCCGCCGCCTGGCTGACGCTGGCCATCCTCGCAGGCATCATCGGCTCGCTGGTCGTCGGCGCCATGCCCGCGCTGCGCGAATTCGGCCTGCCGTTCCTGTGGCACAGCGAGTGGGATCCCGTCCAGAACCACTTCGGCGGCCTCGCCATGATCTACGGCACGCTCGCGACGTCGGTCATCGCGCTGGTGATCGCCGTGCCGGTGAGCTTCGGCATCGCGCTGTTCCTGACGGAGATGTCTCCGGCCTGGCTCAAGCGCCCGCTGGGCGTGGCCATCGAGCTCCTGGCCGGCGTGCCGTCCATCGTCTACGGCATGTGGGGCCTGACCGTGTTCGGCCCCATCCTGGCCACCTGGGTCGAGCAACCGCTGCAACGCGTGTTCAGCGGCGTTCCGGTGCTGGGCACGCTCTTCTCGGGCCCGCCGGTGGGCATCGGCATCCTGTGCGCCGGCATCATCCTGGCCATCATGATCATCCCGTTCATCGCCTCGGTGATGCGCGACGTGTTCGAGGTGACGCCGCCGATGCTCAAGGAATCGGCCTACGGCCTCGGATCGACCACCTGGGAGGTCGTCTACCGCGTGGTGCTGCCGTTCACCAAGACCGGCGTCATCGGCGGCATCATGCTGGGCCTGGGCCGAGCGCTCGGCGAGACGATGGCCGTCACCTTCGTCATCGGCAACCAGAGCCAGCTCAGCGAGATCACGCTGTTCAACGCGGCCAACACCATCACCTCGGTGCTGGCCAACGAGTTCGCCGAGGCCGACGGCCTGCACCGCTCGTCGCTGCTGTACCTCGCGCTCGTGCTGTTCGTCATCACATTCATTGTCCTGTCGCTGGCCAAGGTGCTGCTGATGCGCCTGCAAAAGCGTGAGGGAGCCAAGTCATGACCGCCATTTCCGCCATGTCCCCTGCGCGGCTCGCGATGCACTCGCGGCGCAAGCGCGTCAACAAGATGGCCCTGACCCTCGCCTTCGGCGCGATGGCGTTCGGCGTGTTCTGGTTGGTCTGGATCCTGTTCGAGACCATCCGCCTCGGCGGCGGCGGACTCAACTTCGCGCTGTTCACCGAATCGACGCCGGCGGCCATGTCTGACGGCGGCGGCCTGGCCAACGCGCTCTACGGCTCGCTGGTGATGGTGCTGGTGGCCACGTTCATCGGTACGCCGATCGGCATCTTTTCCGGCGTTTACCTCGCTGAATATGGCGCCAAGAGCAGCCTGGCGGCGACCACGCGCTTCATCAACGACGTGCTGCTGTCGGCGCCGTCGCTGGTGATCGGCCTGTTCGTCTACGAGTTGGTGGTGGTGCCCGCAGGCGGCGCGTCCGGCTGGGCCGGCGCCATCGCCCTGTCGCTCATCGTGATCCCGGTTGTCATCCGCACCACCGAGAACATGCTCAACCTGGTGCCGCACTCGCTGCGCGAGGCCGCGTACGCGCTGGGCACGCCGAAGTGGCGCGTGATCTCCACCGTCACGCTGACGGCCGCGCGTTCGGGCGTCATCACCGGCATCCTGCTGGCCGTAGCGCGCATCGCCGGCGAGACGGCGCCGCTGCTCTATACCGCGCTGTCCAACCAGTTCTTCAACTCGAACCTCGCCAAGCCGATGGCCAGCATTCCGGTGGTGATCTTCAACTTCGCCAACTCGGCTTACCCCAACCTGCAGCGCATCGCGTGGGCCGGGGTGTTCCTGATCACGCTCGGCGTGCTCGCGCTGAACGTCGCCGCGCGCGTCTTCTTCCGCAACAAGAATTGAGGGCAACATCCATGGACGCCAAGGTCGACCTGCCGGTCAACGAGAAAGCCAAGCTTTCCATCCGCAACCTGAACTTCTATTACGGTGCCTTCCACGCGCTGAAGAACATCAACCTCGACATTCCCGAAGGCAAGGTCACGGCCTTCATCGGGCCGTCGGGCTGCGGGAAGTCCACGCTGCTGCGCACCTTCAACCGTATGTACGCGCTGTACCCCGAGCAACGCGCCGCGGGCGAGATCATGCTTGACGGCGAGAACGTGCTCGATTCGAAGCTCGACGTGAGCCTGCTGCGCGCCAAGGTCGGCATGGTGTTCCAGAAGCCGACGCCGTTCCCGATGTCGATCTACGACAACATCGCCTTCGGCGTGCGCCTGTTCGAGACGCTGCCGCGCGTGGAGATGGACGAGCGCGTCGAGTGGGCCCTGAAGAAGGCCGCGCTCTGGAACGACGTGAAGGACAAGCTCGCGCAGACCGGCTCGGCGCTGTCCGGCGGCCAGCAGCAGCGCCTGTGCATCGCGCGCGGCATCGCCATCAAGCCCGAGGTGCTGCTGCTCGACGAGCCGTGCTCCGCGCTCGACCCCATCTCCACCGGCAAGATCGAGGAGCTGATCCACGAGCTCAAGTCCGACTACACGGTGGTGATCGTCACGCACAACATGCAGCAGGCCGCGCGCTGCTCCGACTACACCGCGTACATGTACCTGGGCGACCTGGTGGAGTTCGGCAAGACCACCGACCTCTTCATGAAGCCGAAGAAGAAGGACACCGAGGACTACATCACCGGCCGTTTCGGCTGATCCTCGACCGTTCTTCAGGCAACCGCAGCAAGCAATACGACAGATTTTCAGGGAACCATCATGAGCGACAAGCACCTTTCCACGCAGTTCGACGCCGAACTCAGCGAGATCTCGAACCGGGTCCTCGAGATGGGCGGCCTCGTGGAGTCGCAGGTGGCCCAGGCGGTCTACGCGCTCACCAACTTCAGCGGCGAGACCGCCAGCCTGGTGCTCGAGCGCGAGCAACGCGTCAACCAGATGGAAGTGGAGATCGACCGCGACCTGTCGGCCATCATCGCGCGCCGCCAGCCCACGGCGCGCGACCTGCGCCTGCTGATCGCCATCTCCAAGACCATCGGCAACCTCGAGCGCATCGGCGACGAGGCCACGCGCATCGCGCGCACGGTGCAGCGCCTGATGAACTCGGGCGTGTCCAGCCGCCTGCGGCTGCCGGTGGCCGACATCGCCTTCGGCGCCAACCTGGCCACCGCGCAGCTGCGCAAGGTGCTCGACGCGTTCGCCCGCCTGGACGTCAAACGCGCGCTGGAAGTACTCAAGCAGGACGACGAGATCGACAAGGAATTCGACGGCCTGCTGCGCAAGCTCATCACCTACATGATGGAAGACCCGCGCACCATCTCGTCGTCCATCGACCTGGTGTTCGTGGCCAAGGCCATCGAGCGCGTGGGCGACCACGCGAAGAACCTGTCCGAGCAGATCATCTACATCGTCAAGGGCACGGACGTGCGTCACCACACGGTCGAGGCCGTGGAAGACGCGGTCCGCTGATCTCGAGGGGCCTGGCCCCGTCCCGGGCCAGGCCCCTGGCCTAAACGAAGGGGCCAGGCCCCTGACCAAACGAAGAAAGCACTCTCATGAGCCGTATCCTCGTCGTCGAAGACGAACCCGCGATCGCCGAGCTGGTCGCGATCAACCTGCGCCACGCCGGTTTCGAAGTGGCCATCGCCGAGACGGCCGACGCCGCCCAGGGCGAGGTCGACCGCGTGTTGCCCGAGCTGGTCGTCCTCGACTGGATGCTGCCGGGCCAGACGGGCCTGGCCTTGGCCAAGCGCTGGAGGGCGGAGGCTCGCACCCGGGACCTGCCCATCATCATGCTCACCGCGCGCTCGGAAGAGGCCGACAAGCTGTCGGGCCTGGACGCCGGCGCCGACGACTACCTGACCAAGCCGTTCTCCACCAAGGAGCTGCTGGCGCGCATCCGCGCCGTGCTCCGGCGCAAGGCGCCGGAGGCACTCGACTCGGCGGTGGAGGTGTCGGGCCTGCGCCTGGATCCGGCCACGCGCCGCGTCACGCGCGGTACGCAGGAAGTGAAGATCGGCCCGACCGAGTTCCGCCTGCTGCACTTCTTCATGACGCACACCGAGCGCGTGCATAGCCGCACGCAGCTGCTCGACCGAGTGTGGGGCGACCACGTGTTCATCGAGGAACGCACCGTCGACGTCCACGTGAAGCGCCTGCGCGAGGCGCTCGCGCCGGTGCAGTGCGCCACGCTGATCGAGACGGTGCGCGGCGCGGGCTACCGCCTCACGCAGCAGGCCCCGGCCGTCTCCGTCTGAAACGAACGCCTGCCTTGGCCTTGCCCGAAAGAGAATCGACGTGAGCTGGTTGCTGAACCGCGCCATGCTGGTGATCTTTCTCACGCTGCTGGGGGCGGGGATCGGTGCGGTCGTCGGCGACATGGTCGATGCCCGCCAGTTGGGCCCGGCCATCGGCGCGGCCCTGGCGGTGGCCATCTGGGCCACCATCGACGGCGTGCGCGCGCTGCACCTGATGAACTGGCTGCGCGGCGACCTGGCGCGCGAGGCGCCGCGCGACCGCGGGTTCTGGGGCGAGGCCTCGTACCGCATCGAGCGCGCGCTGCGCCAGCGCGACCGCGCGTTCGTGCAGGAGCAGGAGCGCTTCGCGCAGTTCATGTCGGCCATCGAGGCCTCGCCCAACGGCGTGCTGTTGCTCGATGCGGCCGACCAGATCCAGTGGCTCAACGGGGTGGCCGCCACGCACTTCGGGCTCGACCCGGTGCGCGACCGCCTGCAGCGCGTGACCAACCTCGTGCGCTCGCCCACGTTCGTCGCCTACCTG
>JBBQYL010000121.1:0-15337 GCA_038208735.1 Burkholderiales bacterium | reverse complement strand
GCCTCGAACATCAACGCTCTGATGAACGTCGCGGCGAAGCTGGGGCATGTGGAAATCAATCCGCTCGATTTGAACTTCCCGAAGAGCGGCAGTGCGAAGCGGACGCCCTGGACTAACGAAGAACTGACGCAACTTCGCGGGACGCCAGTCACAGGCGAACAGCCCGAGGGTGCCGAACCGGCCGATGCCAACCTCCTCATGTCCATGCTGCTGTGGTCTGGAGCGAGAATCGGCGAGGTCGCAGGCCTGCGGGTCGAGGACATCCAGGAGCGCGATGGCATCCTCGCCGCGTACATCCGCCGCGAGACGACCAAGACGGACGCATCCGTCCGCTGGAAGCCCATCGCCTCTGCACTCCGTCAGCAAGTGAACCATCACGCGAAGCTGCACCGGGATGCGGGCCATACATCGATGTTCCCGTCGTTCAATCGGTCAATCAAGCTGACGCCCGCCGACCAAGCGGGCCGCTGGTTCCTGGCTCACCGCGAGCACCTGGGGCTGTCCACGGGCCCGCTCGACGGCTCGCACAAGTGGCGACACACGGTGCGGACGAAGCTGGCGGGCGAAGGCCTCGGAGAGGCGTTGCTGGACGCCGTCACAGGCCATCAAGCGGCAGGAGGCAGCGCAGGGCGCAAGAACTACACCCACGCGGACAAGTTCCCGCTGGCGAAGGCTTGAAGCCATCGAGCGGCTGAACTGGCCCTGGCCGGCCAGCATCGCCTCCGCCACGTGCACCGCGAATGACACCAACTCCAATGACACGTAGTGACCAACCCCAACGATCGCTGACGTCGAACGTCTGTCGGCCAGGGAAGCGCAGGTTTCACCATCGAGGTCTTATTAACCGTCAAGCCCTATCTTCTTGACATGCATGCGCGGGGTGTCACCAAGTGACCACTTTTCGACATGTCACGCCCCATCATCGGGCAGCGTCTTCTTGCCCTTGCCTGATCGCCCAAGAATTGCACCGAGCGCGAACGCGGTGAGACTCATCGACAACCATCGAATTGGGTAGGGCGGCAAGAGAGCACCCAATGCGTCGAACTGTGCTTTCAGTACGATCAATTCGTCCCGTTGCTTGATGTCATCCTCCGTGGGTGCGAAGGTAACCAACGTGCCGTCCCCGCGCATGTATTGGATCATCCGTCCGTGATCGCTGAAGGCCGCGCGAGCCAGGAGGATCGACCGCTCACGTTGCTCCGGCGAGAAATTGAGACCCCACCCAGGAGGAAGCTCGCGCAGCGGCATTGCCTGGAGGGAAGATGCGACCCTGGTGCGGATGGAAGTTGTCTCGACCTCGACAAAGACCGCTCTGAGCGTCAGCACAAGCCCTGTTCCCAGCGCCAACGCGACCTCCTTTTTCGACCCTCCGCCAACCAGCAGGTACGCGCCGCAGAACACGAAACACAGCATCGTGGCTTCCCCGACGTAATCGAAAAGGTGTGAAAGCAGAGGTTGCATACGTACTCGATGTTCGTCGTCTCAGTCGGGAGGCAGGATAGTCGAGCAAGCCGCAGTTTCGACGGCCACGCGCGTGGCAGCGGGCGAAATCCGAGACTCGGCGGCGAGGTCGCCCCGCAAGCGGCGAGAAGAACACGGGCCGTCTGGCTGACAGATCCATGCGCAACCTAACCGAATGCCACTGTTTTTCGTATGGGTGAATTTGATGGTGCCACCCCTGGAAACGGCAAGCCTGAAATGGCCATGGGTTTCGGTATGGCCCCGCGAAGCATTGGGGCCGAGTGTCCCGAACCGAATGCCTGAATCGGAATGGGGATCGTTGAAGATCGTCGGCCTCACACACTCGCACAGCTGGCAGGCATGATTCCCGGTCGTATCGTGGTCAGCCTCAGTCGATTTCCCGATCCGTTACGCCAAATACCCCCTACCCTACCGGCCCTCCCCGTCTTCCAAAAAAGTGGAGTTAAGTGCGACTGGTGTTGTTGTTGAACCGCGTTGCGATGGGTGGCCGACTGTGGAAAAACGCACCGGATTGCTCACGTCTACGTCATAGCCCTGCGACGGCACGGAGTCGTTGGATGATGATTTCCCTACGTGCCTGAGAGGCTGCATCCGGTCTGAGATGACGAGGGATCGCATCGAGAAAACCAGCGGTCAGCAGCAGCGACTCCAACTCGTTCCGCAGGTAATCGCGAATTGCTTCCCCGGCTCCGGCAGCTTCGCGCACCCATTCAGACCTGCCATCGACGACGTTGATGATGTCCTCGATGTCATGGCTTTCGTTGAAGTTACCTTCGCCACGTCCAAAAAACGCCTCAAGCTTCGTGGCGACGAAAAGCGGAGCGGTGATGATCTTGATCTTGGCCCCGCTGGGGAGTTCAACTGTCTGAGCGGTCCTGACGGCCGCGCCGTACCAGATGTTCGCAAAGCCCAGGATGTTTTCCTCTGTCGGCATGACATCCACGATCAGTTCGCCGCAGCGCCACCGACAAATGATGTCGCCGGTCTCCCTGAAGCCAAGCCTCACCAACTGTTCATGGACATGGGTGTAGTAGTCCGCCCTCGTTGCAACCTCCACAGCGAGGTCAACATCCACGGTAGCTCTGACCGGGGGACGTGCGGGGTCAGTTATCAGAAGACCCGCCGCGCAACCACCGACAAGAACGAACTCGTGCCACGAGTCCCCAAGGGCTCTGGCTACGAGTTCCACCCGAGCGACATTCGGATCATCTCTGTTCATGAGAGGCGTTGCTCCAAAAATTCAATGGCGATTTCTCTTTCCCGTGCCGAGCCCACGCGGAGCGCATCCACAAGCGCCAGGAGTTCATGCAACTGAGGGTCATCTTGGCAAGCGACCGGGGCCGCTGGGTAGAGCGGTGCGATTGCATAGCCCCGTTGCGAGCCTTCTGCTGCCGGCCATACGGGGGGAAGTGCTTCAGCGTCAACAGCGCCACGAGCTGAGGTGGCTTCCAGCCCTGTCAGCATTCCTCTGGTCATACCTCCCTGCACTGCGGGAAATGCGAAGCGAAGGCCGTGGAACAAAAACTCTCGGAACGCAGTTCCGATTACTTCGGGGGCTGAGTGGGGCAGGAGCAGGGCTAACTGCGAGAGCGCAGCGCGGTTCACTGATGCATGCACCTCCCCTGTTGAGAGTCTTAGACGACGACCGAGTGCGGCAAAGGTGAACCTTCCGTGTCGCATGAGGTGTAAGCCGAACAGTACGGCCACGTCTTGTGGCTTCAACGTCGCTTGCTTGAGATGTTCACCGTTCATGAATCAAGGATAACTCAGATTCCACGCGATGTTCATCATTCATGAATCGTGAACATCTTTTATTTGACGGCTTCAAGCCTTTGTTTTCGCACATGTTTTTTACACCGGCGCACCAACAGCCGCTCGAAGTCAGCTTTCTTCTTAAATCCGTTTCCGGTAAACTTCGCCCAGAACTTATGGAGGTTCCAATGGCAGCAGTTGCAGCGCGAAAAAAGAGTCCCCGGGCCCCGTCAATGCCTCTTGACGAGGCCATAGACCGGACGGCAAAGGCCTACGCTCGGGATCGACTTCACCCCGCGCCGACGGATGTCATGGCCCAGCACTTGGGGTACAAGAGTGCCAACAACGGCGCTGCCCTGCAGGCGCTCGCATCATTGCGGTACTACGGCCTAATGGAAAGGTCGTCCGAAGGGATGATGAGCGTGACCAAGGCTTTCGAGTCGTATCACTTCGCGCCGGACGAACAACTCAAGCGAAGACTACAGGTCACGTGGCTCAGGAGTCCGCCGGTCTTCTCCGAGCTACTCGACAAGTACGCCGAGGGGTTACCGTCAGACCCTACGCTTCGGCATGAACTCATCACGCAGAAACAGTTCGGCCCGCCCGCGGCTGAGAACCTGATCGTCGTCCTCCGTCGATCAGTCGACTTCGTAGGGTACTTCGCTCATAAGAACGAAGAGGTGCCGCAGGCAACGACTGCCGACGACGATGAAGATCTCACGCCAGCGCCCTCGACCTATGTTTCTGCTAACGAGCCTTCCGACAGACAACCTCAGACAGGTCAAAGCGGAGGAAAGGAGCCCATCGACCCACCCATCGACGTCGAAACGGACAAGATTCCGATTCGACTTCCTGGGGGACGCAGGGCATGGCTGTACGTTCCATCACCGTTCTACAGCGCAGACAAGCAGCGCATCAAGGCGCAAGTCGACCTTCTACTCGCGGATGATGACGATGCATGATCACGGGTGACGACCGATGGCCGCGTGATAAAATTGGTGACATTGTCAATCGGAACCGAATTTACGGTTGACTGGACAGCGGTAAGTGATTGATTCTTCGATCTTTTCAGCCATTCCGGCGAGGTTCGAATCCTCTCACCCCGACCAGATCATGCCGATCGCAGCCATGCGGATCGGAAAACGACAAAGGAGCCCTCGGGCTCCTTTTGTCATTTCAGCGTCCGAGTTACTTCCTGAATCTACTTTTCCTTCATTCCGCGCATTAACTGACGATTCAAGATTCTTTTGGCGCCGACGCGAAACGGCCGGGTTATCGTGGGCTTCTCACGATTTACTTCGCCTAATTCATCGGCGATGATCGCAATTCGGCGCTCTCGTGCGCCCCATCAACCCCTGCGGCACCTCGACGATGGCAGTTGACACGTTCCTCGACGCACCACAAACCAACCTCTCCGGGGTTGCGCGCATCCTGGTGCGCGCCGGTCGCATCGACGCGAAGGCCGCCGAAGACCTGAGCAAGGCGGCCGCGGACAAGCGCAGCTCGTTCGTGGCCCAGCTCATCGAGAGCGGCACGATGAAGCCGTTGGCGCTGGCGCATGCGCTGTCCAACGCGCTGGCCGTGCCGCTGCTCGATCTCGACGCGGTCGATCCCAAGCAGCTGCCGCAAGGCATCGTCGACGCCAAGCTCGTCTCCCAGTACCGCATCTTCCCGCTGGGCAAGCGCGGCGGCCGGCTGTTCATCGCCTGCGCCGATCCCACCGACCAGGAAGCCGTCGAACGCATCAAGTTCGCCACCCAGCTCGCGCCCGAGTGGATCGTCGTCGAGTACGACAAGCTCATGCGCCTGGTCACCGACCAGCAGACCACCACCACGCAGTCCATGGACGCGCTGGTGTCGTCCGATTTCGAGTTCGAGGTCACCGACGAAGATCCGCAGGCCACGGCGGACAAGACCGAGGCCTCCACCGAGGTCGAAGATGCCCCGGTCGTCAAGTTCCTGCACAAGATGCTGATCGACGCGATCAACCTGCGCGCGTCCGACCTCCACTTCGAGCCGTACGAGTACAACTACCGCGTGCGCTTCCGCGTCGACGGCGAGCTGCGCGAGATCACGCAGCCGCCCATCGCCATAAAAGACAAGCTGGCGTCGCGCATCAAGGTCATCTCGCGGCTCGACATCTCCGAGAAGCGCGTCCCGCAGGACGGCCGGATGAAGCTCAAGTTCGGCAGCAAGAGCATCGACTTCCGGGTCAGCACGCTGCCCACGCTGTACGGCGAGAAGATCGTCATCCGTATCCTCGACCCGTCCAGCGCCCGGCTCGGCATCGAGGCGCTGGGGTACGAGCAGCAGGAAAAAGACCGCCTGATGGCGACCATCGTGCGCCCGTACGGCATGGTGCTGGTCACCGGCCCCACGGGTAGCGGCAAGACGGTGTCGCTGTATACCTGCCTGAACATGCTCAACCAGCCGGGCGTCAATATCTCCACCGTCGAGGATCCGGCCGAAATCAACATGCCGGGCGTCAACCAGGTCAATGTCAACGACAAGGCCGGGCTGAATTTCGCCGCCGCGCTCAAATCGTTCCTGCGCCAGGATCCCGACGTCATCATGGTGGGCGAGATCCGCGACCTGGAAACCGCCGACATCGCCATCAAGGCGGCACAGACGGGCCACATGGTGCTGTCCACGCTGCACACCAACGACGCGCCCACCACCCTCACCCGGTTGCAGAACATGGGCGTGGCGCCGTTCAACATCGCCTCGTCCATCCTGCTCATCACCGCGCAGCGCCTGGCGCGCCGGCTGTGCGAGAGCTGCAAGGTGCCCGCCGACTATCCGCGCGCGTCGCTGCTGCGGGCCGGCTACACCGAGGATGAACTCGACGACACGTGGCGCCCGTACCGCGCCGTGGGTTGCTCCAATTGCAACAACGGCTACCGAGGCCGCGTCGGCATCTACCAGGTGATGCCCATCACCGAGAAGATGCAGCAGATCATCCTGGCCCTCGGCAACGCGCCCGACATCGCCAAGTGCGCCAAGGAAGACGGCGTGCGCGACCTGCGTCAATCGGGGCTGGTCAAGGTGCGCCTGGGCGTCACGACGCTCGAGGAAGTCATTTCCTGCACGAACGAATGAGTCGCTTACAAGTCGAGCTCAAATCACGCCTGACCCCAGGCAGAATCGCGCAACCATGCCCGACAGGGCGGTTGGAGGACTGATGGCTACTGCAATGGCGGCAAAGAGCGCCCCGGATTTCATCTTCGAATGGGAAGGCAAGGACCGCACCGGCAAGCTCGTGCGCGGCGAATTGCGTGCCGGCGGCGAAGCCGCGGTGAGCGCGAGCATGCGCCGCCAGGGCATCATGGTCACCAAGGTGAAGAAGCGCCGCATGAGCGGCGGCAAGTCGATCGGCGGCCGGGACGTGGCCATCTTCACGCGCCAGCTGTCCACCATGATGAAGGCCGGCGTCCCGTTGCTGCAGGCCTTCGACATCGTCGGCCGCGGATCCACCAATCCGCGCCTCACCCGGCTGCTGAACGAGATCCGCGGCGACGTCGAGACCGGCACCAGCCTGTCGTCGGCCTTCCGCAAGCATCCGCAATACTTCGACGCGCTGTACTGCAACCTGGTCGAGGCCGGCGAGTCCGGCGGTATCCTGGAAGAGCTGCTGGCCCGCCTGGCCATGTACCAGGAAAAGACGATCGCCATCAAGCAGAAGGTGAAGTCGGCGCTCATCTACCCGACGTCGGTCATCGTCGTGGCCTTCGGCGTGCTCACGGTCATCATGATCTTCGTGATCCCGTCGTTCAAGGAAGTGTTCACGTCGTTCGGCGCCGAACTGCCCGCGCCCACGCTGTTCGTCATGGCCCTGAGCGACGCGTTCATCCACTGGTGGTGGCTGATCTTCCTGATCCTGTTCGGCGGCGGCTGGACGTTCTTCCAGACCTGGAAGCGATCCGAGAAGATGCAGTTCTTCATGGACCGCCTGATGCTGAAGCTGCCCATCTTCGGCGACCTGGTGATGAAGTCGACGGTGGCGCGCTGGACGCGCACGCTGTCCACGATGTTCGCCGCCGGCGTGCCGCTGGTCGAGGCGCTCGACTCCGTCGGGGGCACCGCCGGCAACATGGTGTTCGCACAGGCCACCATGCAGATCCAGCGCGACGTGGCCGCCGGCTCGGCGCTCACCACGGCCATGACCAGCACCGGCGTGTTTCCCACCATGGTGCTGCAGATGTCGGCCATCGGCGAGGAGTCCGGCGCGCTCGACGACATGCTGGCGCGTGCCGCCGAGTTCTACGAGGACGAGGTCGACGAGATGGTCAAGGGCCTGTCCACGCTGATGGAGCCGATCATCATCGTGGTGCTGGGCACCATGATCGGCGGCATCGTCGTGTCGATGTACCTGCCCATCTTCAAGATCGGCCAAGTCGTCTGACGACCTGTGGACGAGATCCTCGCTGATCCCTGGGGCGTATTCGGGACGCCCTGGGTCCTGGGCGTCCTCGGGCTCCTCGTGGGCAGCTTCCTGAACGTGGTGATCCACCGCAAGCCCATCATCATGATGCGCGAGTGGCTGCTCGACACCGGCGGCATGCTGGGCGAAGGCGAGGTCTGGAAACAGGTCTTCGGCAAGCCGCAGCCGGCCGAGATCGCCGAAGCCGGCAAGACCATCGACGCGCACCTCGAGGTGCTGACGCCCCTGCGCCTGTCCACGCCGCGCTCGCGCTGCGGCGCGTGCGGCCACCAGATCCCCTGGTACGAGAACATCCCGCTGGTCAGCTGGCTCGCGCTGCGCGCGCGCTGTTCGGCCTGTGGCACGCCCATCTCCGTTCGCTATCCGCTCGTCGAACTCGCCACCGGCCTGCTGTTCGCGGCGGCGGCGTGGAAGTTCGGCCCGCATCCGGCCGCGCTCGCCTGGTGCGCCGCGCTGGCGCTGCTGGTGGCGATGGCCCTGATCGACCTCGACACCAAGTACCTGCCCGACGACCTCACCTACCCGCTGCTGTGGGGCGGCCTGGTGGTGGCCGCGCTCGGCTGGACGATCCCGCTGCCCGCCGCCGTCTGGGGCGCGGTGGTGGGCTACCTGCCGCTGTGGGCGATCGCCGGCGCGTTCGCGCTGCTGATGAAGCGCCAGGGCATGGGTGGCGGTGACCTGAAGCTGCTGGCCGCGCTCGGCGCCTGGCTGGGCTGGCAGGCCATCCTGCCCATCGTCCTGTTCGCCTCCATCGTGGGCCTGTGCGTGAACGTGCCGCGCATGTTGATGTCCGGCCACGGGCGCCACCAGCAATACCCGTTCGGCCCGTTCCTGGCCGGCGGCGGCATCGTCGTCATGTTCATCGGCACCGACAACCTGCTGGCATGGGCGGGCATCCAGTTCCCGGCCTGAAGACCGGCCCCAGGATCGGTGTCACGGGTGGCATCGGCAGCGGCAAGAGCACGGTCGCGCGCCGCTTCGGCACGCTGGGCGCGCTGATGGTCGACACCGACGCCCTGGCCCACGCGCTTACCGCACCCGGTGGCGCCGCGCTGCCCGCCATCGCCGCCACGTTCGGCGCCGCCATGATCGGCGCCGACGGGGCGATGGATCGCGCGAAGATGCGCGCGCTCGTCTTCCAGCAGCCGGGCGAACGCCGCCGCCTCGAGGCCATCCTTCACCCGTTGATCGGCGAGGCCACGCGCGCGCAGGCGTCCCGCGCGGGCGCGGGGCAGGCCATCGTGTTCGACGTGCCGCTGCTCACCGAATCGGGCACCTGGCGCGGGCGCGTGGATCGCGTGGTGGTCGTCGACTGCAGCGAGGCCATGCAGGTGGCGCGCGTGGTGCAGCGCTCGGGCTGGACGGCCGACGCGGTGGAACGCACCATCGCGCAGCAGGCCTCGCGCGCGCAACGGCGCGCGATCGCCGACGCGGTGATATTCAACGAAGGCCTGTCCATCGCTCAACTGGACGCCGAGGCCGACGCGCTTTGGGCGTCCTGGGCCGCCAATTGATGCGCTCGACTGTCGCGTTCTTGTAGGACAAAGCTGCAGATTGCGCGCGCGAGCATCTTTGGGAGGGCGAAGGCCGTAACGCGTGTGAAACAATCGCGGTCACAGCCGAACCTGAAGAACGCCTTGGTCCTCTACGAATACCCGTTCAACGAAGGCATCCGCACGATGCTTCGCCTCGAACACCTGTTCGACCGCATGGCCGGCCTCATCGCACGCGACGATCCGGTCGACCACCACTACGCGCTGGCCTCGATGTTCGAGATCATGGACGTCGCCGCGCGCGCCGACCTGAAGTCCGACGTGCTCAAGGAACTCGAGCGCCACAAGTCCCAGTTGAACGCGTATCGCGGCAACCCGGCCATCTCCGAGGCGGCCCTCGACGATGTCATCGGCCGCATCGACACCGCCTTCAAGGATCTCAACGAGTCGCCCGGCAAGGCCGGCCAGGGGCTGACGTCCAACGAGTGGTTGATGAGCATCCGCAGCCGTATCGGCATTCCCGGCGGCACCTGCGCGTTCGACCTGCCGGCCTACTACGCCTGGCAGCAGCACCCGGCCGCGCAGCGCCGCGCCGACCTGCAACGCTGGACGGATACGCTCACCCCCCTGTCGGTGGCCCTGCACCTGCTGCTGGGCCTGCTGCGCGAATCCGGCGTGCCGCACAAGGTGGTGGCCAACGGCGGCCAGTACCAGCAGAGTTTGCCCACCGCGCGCACCTACCACCTGCTGCGCGTCAAGCTGCCGCTGGAGGCCGACCTCGTGCCCGAGATCAGCGGCCACCGGTTGATGGTTTCCATCCGCCTGATGAAGGCCGACGCCGAAGGCCGCCTGCGTCCGTTGGCGGAAGACGTCGCGTTCGAGCTCGCGCTCTGCGCCTGAAGAACCTGTCGACCCCGCAAGCAAGAGACGAAGACATGAGTGCGTCCGCCATTCCGCCCGGCCGGCAAGGCCCCGAACGCGACATCACCTGCCCGGCCTGCCGCCAGCCCTGCAAGTACGGGCCGTCGAACGACGCGCGGCCGTTCTGCAGCATGCGCTGCCGCAACGGCGACTTCGGGGCGTGGGCCAACGAGGCGTATCGCGTGGCGGCGGCGCCGGATCCCACGGCGGAACAGGACTCCGAGGGCGACTAGAGGCCCAACCACTCCTGCAGCACTTCGGCCGTGTGCTCTCCCAGCAGCGGCGGCCCGCGGTCGTAGGCCACCGGCGACGCCGACATCCGGATCGGATTGGCCACGCCCGGCACCGTGCCGGCCACCGCATGCGGCAGCTCGATGCGCAGTCCGCGCGCCACCACCTGCGGGTCGGCGAACACCTCGTCGAGGCGGTTGATCGGACCGCAGGGCACGCCGGCCGTCTCCAGCGCGGCGATCCATTCGTGCGTCGTTCGCATCACGGTGGCCTGGCGCAGCAGCGGGATCAGCTCGGCGCGGTGCTTCACGCGGGCCGCGTTGGTGGCGAATCGCTCGTCGCGCGACCATTCCGCTTTACCGGCCACCTCGCAGAACTTCGCGAATTGCCCGTCGTTGCCCACCGCCAGGATCATGTCGCCGTCGGCCGTGGGAAAGTCCTGGTACGGCACGATGTTCGGGTGCGCGTTGCCCATGCGGCCCGGGATCATCCCGCCGATCAGATGGTTGGCGGTCTGGTTGGCCAGGCAGGCCACCTGCACGTCCAGCAGCGCCAGGTCGATGTGCTGGCCCTCGCCCGTGCGATCGCGGTGCGCCAGGGCGGCCAGCACGCCGACGGTGGCGTACAGCCCGGTGAGGATGTCGGTCAGCGCCACGCCCACCTTCTGCGGGCCCGCGCCCTCATCGCCCTCGGCGCGCCCGGTGACGCTCATCAGCCCGCCCATGCCCTGGATCAGGAAGTCGTAGCCGGCGCGCTGTGCGTACGGGCCGGTCTGGCCGAAACCGGTGATGGAGCAGTAGACGAGCGACGGCTTCATCTTCAGCAGGCTGGCGTGGTCGAGGCCGTATTGCTCCAGGCCGCCGACCTTGAAGTTCTCCAGCACCACGTCGGCCGCCATCGCGAGGCGGCGCACCAGCGCCTGGCCCTCGGGATCGGCCATGTCGATGGTCACCGAGCGCTTGTTGCGGTTGGCGCAGAAGTAGTACGCCGCGTCGCGCGTCTGCTCGCCGTTGGCATCCTTCAGCCAAGGCGGGCCCCACGAGCGCGTGTCGTCGCCTGCGCCGGGGCGCTCCACCTTCACGACGTCCGCGCCGAGGTCGGCCAGCAACTGGCCACACCACGGGCCCGCGAGCACGCGCGAGAGATCCAGAACTTTCACACCCGCGAGCGATCTGGGGGCAGCAGTCATTACGTCTCCAATCAACGAACAAGCGGCGGCGCCGCACGGCACCGGCGCTGCCGCTGTGCACGGCTCAAGTCAGATTCGAGGAAGCGGCGGAACCGGCTCTGCCGGGCCGCTCGCGGCCGGCCCCCTCGGGGGGCAGGGAGCGCCAGCGATCGTGGGGGCTCAAAATGCCGCGATGCCGGTCATCGCGCGGCCGAGGATCAGCGCGTGGATGTCGTGCGTGCCTTCGTAGGTGTTGACCACCTCGAGGTTGACCAGGTGGCGGGCGATGCCGAACTCGTCGGAGATGCCGTTGCCGCCCAGCATGTCGCGCGCCACGCGGGCGATGTCCAGCGACTTGCCGCAGGAGTTGCGCTTCATGATGGAGGTGATCTCCACCGCGGCCGTGCCTTCGTCCTTCATGCGGCCCAGGCGCAGGCAGCCCTGCAGGCCCAGCGTGATCTCGGTCTGCATGTCGGCCAGCTTCTTCTGCACCAGCTGGTTGGCCGCCAGCGGCTTGCCGAACTGCTTGCGATCCAGCACATACTGGCGCGCGGTGTGCCAGCAGTCTTCCGCGGCGCCCAGCGCGCCCCAGGCGATGCCGTAGCGGGCCGAGTTGAGGCAGGTGAACGGGCCCTTGAGGCCACGCACCTCGGGGAACGCGTTCTCCTCGGGGCAGAACACCTCGTCGAGAACGATCTCTCCGGTGATCGACGCGCGCAGGCCCACCTTGCCGTGGATCGCCGGCGCCGTCAGGCCCTTCCAGCCCTTCTCCAGCACGAAGCCGCGGATGGCGCCCTCGTCGTCCTTGGCCCACACCACGAACACGTCGGCGATGGGCGAGTTGGTGATCCACATCTTGGCGCCGCTCAGCGAGTAGCCGCCGTCGACCTTGCGCGCGCGCGTGACCATGCTGCCCGGGTCGGAGCCGTGATCGGGCTCGGTCAGGCCGAAGCAGCCGATCCACTCGCCGGTGGCGAGCTTGGGCAGGTACTTCTGCCGGGTGGCCTCGTTGCCGAATTCGTGGATGGGCACCATCACCAACGAGCTCTGCACGCTCATCATCGAGCGGTAGCCGGAGTCGACGCGTTCCACCTCGCGCGCGATCAGGCCGTAGCTGACGTAGTTCATGCCGGCGCCGCCGTACTGCTCGGGAATGGTGGGGCCCAGCAGGCCCAGCGCGCCCATCTCCGGAAAGATCGACGCGTCCATCCTCTCGTGGCGGAAGGCCTCGAGCACGCGCGGCTTGAGCTTGTGCTGGCAATAGGCGCGCGCCGAGTCCACCACCATGCGCTCGTCGTCGGTGAGCTGCTCGGACAGCAGCAGCGGGTCGTCCCAGTGAAAGCTGGCGCGGGAGGCGTTCATGGCGTGGATCCTTGAGAAAGCTTGAATGAAACGAAGACGGCGTGCGTCTTTCGCATGGATGCGGCACTATAGGCCGCCGCAAATCCGCCAACAACCGCTTTATTCGCACCAACCTGTGCGTGATACGCACTTGTAGAATCACGATCATGCGTCGCAAGCTTCCCTCCACCGGTGCCCTCGAGGCCTTCGAGGCGGCCGCCCGCCACCAGAGCTTCACCAAGGCCGCGGAAGAGCTGTCGGTCACCCAGAGCGCGGTCTGCCGGCAGGTAGGCGCGCTGGAGACCTTTCTCGACGTGCGCCTGTTCCGCCGCACCCGGCGCGGCGTCACCCTCACCGAGGCGGGCCTCGACTACAGCCGCAGCGTGGGCGCCCGGCTCGACGAGGTGGAACGCGATACGCTGGAGTTGATGGCGCGCGGCGGCCGCGGCAGCTCGCTGGAGCTGGCCGTGGTGCCCACCTTCGGCACGCGCTGGCTGCTTCCGCGCCTGCCCGCGTTCCAGCGCGCGCACCCACACGTGGTGGTGCACCTCAGCGCGCGCACCCGGCCGTTCCTGTTCTCCGACACCCCGTTCGACGCCGCGATCCACGCCGGCGAGACGGGCTCGGCCGCGTGGCCCGGCACCGAGCGCCGCTTCCTGATGAGCGAAGACCTGATCGCCGTCGCGAGCCCGGCGCTGGCCGCCAGCCGGCCACGCACCGCCGCCGACTGGGCCCGGCTGCCGTTGCTGCAGCAGTCCACCCGGCCCTACGCCTGGCGCCAGTTCTTCGACGGGCTGGGCCTGGTGGTGCCGCAGGCGATGGCCGGCCCGCGCATGGAGCTGTTCTCGATGCTCACCGAGGCGGCCGTGCACGGCATGGGCGTGGCGCTGGCGCCGCCGTTCTTCGTGCAGGAGGAGCTGGCGCAGGGCCGGCTGGTGGACATCGCGCCGCATCCGGTCAGCGGCCAGCGCAGCTATTCGCTGATCTATCCCGAGCACAAGGCCGAGCTGCCAGCGCTGCAGGCGTTCGCGGCCTGGCTCGAGGCCGAGGCCGAGGCCCGGCCCAAGACGGCCGCGGCGGCCGCGTCGGCGGCCTAATTCCCTTTCCGCCTGAGCTTATCCAGAGGCGGAGCAAGGGCCCTCTGCGACAATAGCGGGTTTCCCCGCACGAACGCGACCCTGTCGCCCATCGCGGCCGCTCCCCCGACCTGACCTCACCCCGACCATGAGTGCCTTCAACGAAGAACGCGTGCTGAGCGTGCATCACTGGACCGACCGCCTGTTCAGCTTCACCACCACGCGCGACGCCTCGCTGCGGTTCTCGAACGGCCACTTCACGATGATCGGGCTGCGCAAGGAAGACGGCAAGCCGCTGCTGCGCGCCTATTCCATCGCCAGCGCGAACTACGAGGAGCACCTCGAGTTCCTGTCGATCAAGGTGCCCGACGGCCCCCTCACCTCGCGCCTGCAGCACATCCAGGTGGGCGACACCGTCATCGTCGGCCGCAAGCCCACCGGCACGCTGCTGATCGACTACCTGCTGCCGGCCAAGCGCCTGTACCTGCTGTCCACCGGCACCGGCGTGGCCCCGTTCCTCAGCATCATCCGCGACCCGGAGACCTACGAGCGCTTCGAACAGGTGATCCTGGTGCACGGCACGCGCCAGGTCAACGAGCTGGCGTACCACGACTACATCACCGAGCACCTGCCGAAGCACGAGCTGCTGGGCGAGATCATCGCCGGCAAGCTGCTGTACTACCCCACGGTGACGCGCGAGGACTTCCGCAACACCGGCCGGGTGACCACGCTGCTGGAGAGCGGCAAGCTGGGCGCCGACCTGGGCCTGCCGCCGCTGAACCCGGCCGAGGACCGCGTGATGATCTGCGGCAGCCCCGAGATGCTGCGCGACCTGAAGACGATGATGGAAGAGCGCGGCTTCAAGGAAGGCAACACCACCAAGCCGGGCGACTACGTCATCGAACGGGCGTTCGTGGAGCAGTGAAGCGCGGGCGCCTTCGTTCAGGAGGGCGAGCGCGCGCGAAGTGCCGCTGCGACGCCGCCAGGCGATAGACGCCCGATTCCACCGTATGGATGCGCCCGCCGCCACGGCGGCGATGCGTTAAGCTGTTCGTTCTCGTCCTCGTTCCTGCCCGTTCGCCCATGTCGCTGCAAGCCCTTCGCCGCTGGATCGCACGGCACCCCGTCGCGTGGGTGCTGGGCCTGGCGTTGACGCTGGGCGGCGCGCAGTTCGCGGCGGCGGCGCACGAATTCACGCACGTCGCCGCCAGTTCCACGCACGTCGACCAGCACGCCAGCGGCACGCACGACTGCCCCACCTGCCTGCTGGCGGCCGCGCTCGGCGGCGCCGCGCCGGCGCCCTCCGCCATCGTCTGGGTGGCCCCGCACGCCGTCGCGCCCGCCGCGGCGCGCACCGAGCGCACGTTCGTCGTGCGCTTCACGCTGCCGTACGCGTCGCGCGCGCCTCCCGCGCAGCCGGTCCTCGCCGCCT